>JBCDIQ010000007.1:0-37344 GCA_039024295.1 Bacteroidota bacterium
CCAATCGCACCTATCGGTATTGAAACATCTTTCATACTTTAATATAGAATCTAATTCAGGGGCCTCCAATCGCACCTATCGGTATTGAAACTTGTTCTGGATGATGGTGTTGTCTGCGAAAACAAGGCCTCCAATCGCACCTATCGGTATTGAAACTGCATTTTCAAGGGTATATTTTACAATCTTTAGAAACCCTCCAATCGCACCTATCGGTATTGAAACATTACCTGTAATCTCATGTACTTCGTCGATATTTTTCCTCCAATCGCACCTATCGGTATTGAAACTCGGCAAATCCTCGAATTGTTTCATCCGGGCTTGGACCTCCAATCGCACCTATCGGTATTGAAACTGTCCGGTTCGCGCAAGGGTCATACGTCAGGATTGGGCCTCCAATCGCACCTATCGGTATTGAAACTGTACACCTGATCCTCGACCTCATTGTACTTACAACCCTCCAATCGCACCTATCGGTATTGAAACCGGTTCGCAGCGTGCGCACGATACAGCGGCTAATGCCTTCAATCGCACCTATCGGTATTGAAACTTCGTCGGCATAATCGCCAATATGACGACTAACCTCCCTCCAATCGCACCTATCGGTATTGAAACCCTGGCGTGAGTACATTGAGCAGTTCTATAAAGTTCCCTCCAATCGCACCTATCGGTATTGAAACTTAGGCCAGTATTTTCGGTGCCCTTGTGGTGAGCTCCTCCAATCGCACCTATCGGTATTGAAACTTGCGTCCAAGTATCCAGAGGAAAGAAAGTTCTTACCCCTCCAATCGCACCTATCGGTATTGAAACGTGATCGTTCATCTCTAAAACAGTCTCCCATATCTCCCTCCAATCGCACCTATCGGTATTGAAACTTCTTTTTGTACTTGTTCATGTCGGATGCTGCAGCGCCTCCAATCGCACCTGTCGGTATTGAAACGTTCTTCGCCTTCCTTACGGTAGCTATTCGCAGCTGCCTCTAATCGCACCTGTCGGTATTGAAACCTGCTTCAGGTGTTGGAGCTGGAAGAACGAGTATTCCCTCTAATCGCACCTGTCGGTATTGAAACCGTGAGCACGCGAAGTCTGTGTTTGCTGATGTACTGCCTCCAATCGCACCTGTCGGTATTGAAACGCGCGTGAAAGGCACTTGCGGTGTGTGTGTAGCTGGCCTCCAATCGCACCTGTCGGTATTGAAACGTCCTTGAAAGTGGTATTGCTGCTCATGTAAGAGAACCCTCCAATCGCACCTGTCGGTATTGAAACCCAAGTTGAATGAGTTCGTCCTTATACTTGTCTACCCTCCAATCGCACCTGTCGGTATTGAAACACTTTATCTCTGTTCATTTTGCTTTTCCTTTTGATCCCTCTAATCGCACCTAGCGGTATTGAAACAAGTGTTCTTCTTTGCCTCGTTTTGCCTTCAAGGGCCCTCTAATCGCACCTAGCGGTATTAAAACATTTTTACTTTTGAAATTACACGGTGTAAATTAAACACCTCTAATCGCACCTAGCGGTATTGAAACTCTGCCACGATACGGATAATTTTTGTGCTGCTTAATCCTCTAATCGCACCTAGCGGTATTGAAACTTGTAGAAGGCTTCGAGATCTCCAGGGACAGCTCCACCTCTAATCGCACCTAGCGGTATTGAAACTTGTAGAAGGCTTCGAGATCTCCAGGGACAGCTCCACCTCTAATCGCACCTAGCGGTATTGAAACGCAGGCTAAGCTGCTTTTTGTTCAAGTAAACCTGCCCCTCCAATCGCACCTAGCGGTATTGAAACATTGAACTTGGATAGCTACCTGAGAATCGACGTAGTCCTCCAATCGCACCTATCGGTATTGAAACTCTGGCAAGTCCGGGTGCCTAAGGGTCAACGGGGCTACCTCCAATCGCACCTATCGGTATTGAAACAGTACATCAACAGCAAGGAATCGGTCATTTACGATAACCTCCAATCGCACCTGGCGGTATTGAAACTACACAAAGTCTGAGCATGAAACTCTAGAAGTGTGGCCTCTAATCGCATCTGGCAGTATTGTATTTCGGAAGTGAGCTTCAGGGGATGGCTGAGGCTATTTACTTGGCACCTCCTCTTCTTCCAAAAACTCCCTTGCCTCAAAGGTATAGAACCTGCCTTTCTCCTTGGTTTTGATGATGTGACGGGTGTGCCCAGAACCAGCCCAGCTGTAGCTGTGGTAGGTGGAGTTTTTCGGGGTGAGTTTCCACTTTTCCTGGAGGATCCGTTTGATTTCGAAGGTGTGGTACCTCCGGTTTTTGTTGACGAGCAGCTCGATGCGGGTGAGGGTAAGGGAGATTTCAGGTACCTGGAAGTCGAGGAGCTGCTCTCGGATGGTTTCGTGAAGTTCTTTTTCCAACCATGGGCGGGAGGCGTTGATGAGGCGCTCCAAGGCAGGCGTCTTGAGGTGGGCGGGGTTGAACCATAGTCTGCCATATCGTGGGTGGGTGTAGCTGCGCTCCCGGAGGTGGTGGAGGAAGGCTGGGATCTCCAAGGTCATTTGTTCGAGGAGGTCTGGATTTTCTTTGCCGTTGATGACCGGGACTTTGATGACCCAGAAACGGGTTTCTTCTGATCGGATGGGGATACAGTGGTCTTCGTCGTTGGAGGTGAAGACGAATTTTACAAAGAGGTCGATCTGGGTTTTGTCACGGCCTTTTGCGTGAAGCTTGGAGGTAGGAGAAGTTGCCATGGATTTAACCTTTTCCAGGACCATGCGCTTTTCAATGACGCCTTCATCGATCAGGGCAAGGAGTTTTGTGACCCAGGAGGAGTTGAAGCTGTCGGTGAGGTCGTCATTGCCGCAGAGGGTGGCGTTTTGGCCGAAGATGCGCTGGAGGAAAAACATGAAGGTGGACTTACCGGTGCCGCCTTCTCGGTTGACAAGTACAATGATCGGGAGCTTTTGCCAGGGTTCCCGGTAGAGGACGGTAAGGTAATCCAGCCCCAGGAGGTAACGGGGGTGGCCACTTGGGGCGAGTTCCTCTCCGAAGATGTGTTTGAGGAAACCCTCGATAGTGGACCAGGTGCCAGGCCTGGGTTGGTGAGACAAGGGATGATAAAGGTTGTATGCAACGGTGCCTTTGGGGGTGATGATCTTGCGCTGGAAGTTTGCGGTATGGTCCGGGAGGTTGGCCATGGTGTCGTACTTCTCGATCCATTCTAGGAACCTGGGCAGGCGTGATTCGATGAGGTAATCCTGCCGAATGACGCCAATGGTCCAGGGTTTCAATACCTGATGGGTTTCTCCTTTGGAGTTGATGACTTCAATTTCCTTGTAGTAGTCACAGCCGATGCGAACGAATTTGTCGGCATCCGGATGGCGGATGACCTCCACATGGTCTTGATCGGGATCGTAGCGGTATCGCCCATGGTTCCATTGAAACTCCTCCTCTCCAATCTGGTCTTTGAACTGCTCATAGAAGCGGTCTACCCGATCCAGGAAAAAAAGGCTTTTGAGCCGGGTGAGGCTGGTATCGGTCATGTTGTGGACCTCGGCATAGGTTTGGCCAGCGGTCAGGGCCAGTAGGTCCTGGGTGATATCTGCTGCCTTGCTGGGAAATGTGAGGTAGAGGTCGTCCAGGCCTTTGGGAGGTTCAGGGCTGAGGGTTGGATGGATCCAGGCGAGGTAAGCATCCAGCTCATAGGGTTTGGCACATTCCCGAAAGGCGCGAGCGGCCCCATAGAAGCTTTGTAGCCTTCGGGCGAGGTCCTGGTCGGGCTTAGGGCGGAGGTCTCTACAGTCGGCATCGAACAACAAAACGAGGTTACGGACCTGGCAGGTTTTTATCAACTCGAGGAGGGCATCCTTGAAGCGGTTTTGCTGGGCTTTGCGAAATCCCCAGATGCCCGAAATCCCCACGATGGGCAATTGGTGGAGGTGTCCTTTGAAGGCTTTGAACTGGCCTTCGGTGACGAAGAGGGTATTTAGTGGGGTAGCTTCCTGGTAAGCCTGGATGATGGAGGGTGTCAGATACAGCCGAGTAGCTGTACCGGAGGGGTGTTGGTACTTTTTGTCTCCTTTGGGGGTGCGGAGACGTTTGACCCGGTAGGGAGTAGCCTTTCGCCATTTGCCAGATTCGTAGTACTCTACTTCTCCGAGGAGGTTGAAATAATGAATGAGGATTTCTCCTGTTCGGCGGTCTTCAGAAAAACACTGGGCGATGTGTTTGCCGGCAGGAGAGTCATCGGCTATTGTGACCTGGTTGAGCTCGGGGGTGATGCCCAGCTGGGCCATTCGGTCACGGTAATAGGTATGGGAAGTGGCAGCCATGAGGGTGTCACGTTATTGGGATGCAACTGACACCCCATGTTGATAATAAGTAGTAGTCAGATGAAGTGCCGCACGATGGGAAACTCCCGGGCGATGAGCAAAACCCTGGCCGGAGAGATGGAAGGGTCTTTTCTTCCTTGGAAGTATTTAAGGTAGCGATGAATGAGGGCTTGTCCGTTTTCTTCTCCACTGATCAGCTGCAGGAAGCCTTCGGGTACGGTGTCGAGGGTTTCCCAGCACCAGCAGCCAAGAATTTTCCCTGTTACCTTAAGGGTTCGATTTGGGGTCCAGCATTCTACGGTGATGGCCTCGCCTTTTTCTACGCCGATGGCCAGATCAGTAAGGACCGGAAATATGTTGGTACACAAGATGTTGTTGGGATGCCAGGGCAACTGAATGTAGGCTTTGCCATTTTTTCGTTGGAGGTGCATGGAAGCAGGGGTTGGAAGAATTATGGCCATTTCTGCGGGAAATGGCGATTTCTTCCAAAGGTTACAAGGTGTACCAGGCGTTGGGGTATTTTGGTTAAGGGGCTAGTGGGAATTAACCTTTACGAACTTCTTCTAACCCCAAGAAAAATGCATCCAACCTATCTGCATCCCGCGGCATTTTGTGGCCCTTGCTATAGGTAATGGCCATGCTGTCTGCTTTGAAGGGGATCCCATCCGCGTTTAAGAAATGAGCAGCAATCATTCGGGCAATGTCCTTCATGTTGGCAGGCGGAAGGATGCGTTTTTCAGTCAATTGGTAGAAGAGGTGCATGAGCAATATGCCGGAACCTTTCCAGGTGATGGGATCCGGATCTGAATGGGATTGGAAATGCTGCCAGAAGGTGTCCATGGTAATGGAGATATCTATCAGGTCTTCTTGGACGAGGTGCTTTAGCAAAAGGTCTACTTCTTTTTGAGAATTTGGACTTCTCCATTTGATGGGATACTTCTGGGGATCATGCAGAAATTCGGGGTTTTCAATTGCCTGGAGGTATTCTTCTGCCTGCAGCCATTGGTAAAACAGCAGGTACGCCTTGGGCTCAAAGGGAGGGGAGGTTTCTCTTCGTTTGAGCAGGGCGGGACTTCGATTTTCAAGCAGGAGCTTTTCAGGTTTTCCTTTCATCAGCACGGCCACCTCCTCAACCACCTGGTGCCATTCGTTTGTTAGGGCTTGTGGAATGGCGAGAAACCCAGAAGAGATGGGTTCTTCTTTTTGAAGGATGGCCCGGACCAGCTCTTGCTTGACCATGTCCAGGTAAAACTCCTGGTATTCGCTTCGTGCGTAGGCTTTGAGGAATTTGGACTTCAGGATTCCCAATCCAGACTTGACTGATTGGGTGTATAAATGGCGCAGGTACTGCACGGCCAAGGCATAGGCGTTGCCATTGGGGGAATGGTTCTTGGTTTGGTAAGGGGCAGTATCCTCTTGGAGGTCCAGGGTAACATCTTCCATGACTAATGGGGAAGTTTGGGGCCAATGGCGGGTTCGAAAGAAGGCATGCAATCGATCCTTCAGCACCTGGAACAGGGATTGGCGCTGGGCTTTTGATAAGGTCGAGGCATGCAAGGGTTGGAACACCTCCTCCCAGTGGAGTGGAGATCCAGTCTGCAGGGCAAACAATTGCAGCTGAGCAAATTGGTGATACACGGAAGCTGCTACCTGAAGTACTTCGCTATCTTGCTGAGGTAGCTGAAGCTGAGGATTTGGGTAACAGGTAATTTCTTCGGTGTAATGCTGAATCAGGGTTTCGAGTTGATACCATTCGTCTGAGGTAAACAGGCGGTGATCAACGGAATTCAGAGACCCGGAGGCACCTGAAAGGGAGGTGGGATACTGCATGAGAACAAGGTTTTTCCTTCCAAAATATGGAAAAACAACCTGTTTAGCAGTATCCTGATGAAATTTTATCTAGCAAAAACTATTGATACAGCTATTAATTATGGGAGTTACTAGCTGTAGCTACCTGTTTAGGAGGAGGTTGCATACGCCCTTCCAGTATCTTGACAACCTCTCCATAGGGATACAGGTAAGTCTCCCCGATCCGGGTAAAGGGGATGGACTGGCTGTCGCGCATGTTCTGCAAGGTAGAAGAGGAAATGCCCAGCCACTTGGTGACATCCCGACTGCGGAGCCACTGCTGGCCTGGGGTAAAGCCTTCGGGGATGTGGTGCTGCAGGAGGTGTGCAATGCGGTTTTCCAGCGCGAGGAGGTCGTCTTTGGTTACAAGGTCTTTGAATTGCATAGGAGCAAGGGTTAGAGGTTACAATCTTGCCCCAAATTGACCTGAGAGAGGGATTAGACGGGTTTTCCGGTTTAGGGATTAACGGAAATTAACGGATAATGTCGATTTTGTGTGGAGGGGGATGACTATTCATGAACCGAAATCGATTCATGGTTAATCTCAATTACTTTGCTCCCATCCGTAAACAGCTTTTTTATTTCTTGAAAGTTGACCTCAAAAAGTCGGATAAGCTCACGGTTAATTATATTTCCTGTTGTGACCATTAGCAGACGGTCTGGGATACCTTTTAGAATACGGTGCTCAAGAAAGTCTTTATCTTTTGTTACCACGATTCTTTTCTCGCGATCTGCCTTCATCATAATTTCTATATCTGGCGTAAGGTTTTTTTGCGGCAGATCAGTAGTATGGATAGCATCCTCTCCATTCTCGATTAGCCAGTTTTTTAGCCTTACTGGAAAGTGTGCATCAACCAGAAAATCCATTAGGCTGCCTTCACTTGGTGTACGCTTTTAACTGATACCAAACGAGAAGCGAATAGCAAGCATGCCAGAATATCATCCCTCTCTAAGTCAGGATAATCTTCCAGGAGTTCTTCGATTGTCATTCCAGCTCCTAAAAGATCAAGGATCATCTCTACTGAGTATCGCATATTACGAATCGAAGGCTTTCCAAAAAGGATTTCCGGATTGAGGGTTATTCGTTCAAGAAGTGGACTCATAATTGGATTAGTATCTTATTGTATATAAGGTAAATTAAAACAAATGTTGCCAAAAAGAATGAGGCCTAGGAAATCTTTCTGATTTTCGGATCCTTGTCCTTCTTCCCAGATAGCTTCTCCTGCAGGGCCTTCATGTCATCTCCTACTTTTCGCTGGACAATCTTGGCGTAGTGCTGGGTGGTTTTGATGTCCTTGTGGCCGAGCATGGCGCTTACCGATTCAATAGGCACTCCATTGGATAAAGTCACAGTGGTAGCGAAGGTATGGCGGGCAATGTGGAAGGTCAGTCTTTTGGTGATGCCGCACAGATCTGCAATCTCTTTGAGGTAGGCGTTCATCTTTTGGTTAGTTCGAATGGGAAATATGGTGCCTTTAATCTGGGACTCAGGATGGTTGCGGTACTTTTCGATCAACTCTTGGGCTTGGGGTAGGAGGGGGATATAGGATTTAGTATCGGTTTTAGTCCGGTTGAGGTGAATCCAGCGTTGACCATCAACGGCTAGCACCAGGTCATCCTCTTTGAGTTTAGACACATCCGAATATGCCAGACCGGTGTAACAGGCAAACAGGAAGATGTCTCGGACAACGGAAAGGCGGGGCGTATGGAAATGCTTGCTGCGGATGGCCTCCAGCTCCTCTGGCTCCAGGAAGCCCCGGTCAACGGTTCGCAGACGCCCTTTGTAACCTGTAAAGGGATCTTTTTCTAGCCAGCCATTTTCAATGGCCAGTAGCACAATCTTTTTGGTACAAGCAATGTATTTGACCGTGGTATTGTTACCGATGCCTCTGACTGACCTTAGGTAATGGTCATAGTCATTGATGAATCCCAGGTTTAGTTTGTCAAGGAAGATATCCTCTATCTGGTACTGGTGAGCCAAAAATGCCTGGAGGTGTTTTTGAGCAGTCTCAAATCGTGTGAGCGTCCCTTTGGCGTAGTCTTTCCCCACCAACTCTCGCATACGGTCGTTGTGATATCGAAACACTTCCATGAAGGTTTTGCTGTTGCTTGGACGAATGCCCAGGATAGCACCTTTTAGTTCATGGATGGTAAAGGAGTCATCCTTATAATTCAGCTGCTGGTAGTGGTGAAAGGCTTTGGTACGGAAAGCCTCCAGAAAAGAAGCTAGTTCTCTGTCGGCAGCTTTCCGGCCGGTAGGGGCTTCCCGCTTTTTGTCCCACTCTGCAGGCAGGATGTGTCGTTTTGTCGCGATTTCTACTCGTTTTTTATCCAGAATGATCCTGGCATAGATAGGCACAGTACCATCTTTTCGAGCCTTTTGGGGCTTTAGGTAGAAATGGAGGGAAAATGTACGCATTACAGGTGTCGATTTGGAGCGTTTTCGATACAAAAAGATACCTATTTTTTCCAAAGTTTACAAGTTATAAGATACTGCTTATAAGCATTTTACATGATTTAGCGATACCTATTTGTCCATTTTGGAATAGGTATCCATATAGGTATCGCTAAAAGCTGAAAATGATGGAAGAAATGGAAGGGAAGCAAAACAAAAACACCCCATACAGTGTGTATGAGGCGTTTTTGAAAATTTTGTTGTAAAGGAGCAGAGAGTGAGGGATTCGAACCCTCGGTACCCTCGCAGGTACACACGCTTTCCAGGCGTGCCCGTTCGACCGCTCCGGCAACTCTCTAGAGACCGTTTGATCGGACGGCAAAGATAGACAATGTTTGCTAAAATGCGAGTAATGCGTCTCTAATCTTTTAATATTTTCACTGCCTGCTGACCGATTCGGAGGAGGTACATACCCGAAGGCAGCGCAGAAGTAGACAAAGTCTCACGGGTAAGATGTTCTCGTAAGCGTAGCATTTGCCGGTGATAGACCTTCCCTTGTAGGTCGCTCAGGGTGAACTCCACTGGTTCAGCAGCGTGAGAAAACACACGTACTTCTACCTGGTCTCCGAAAGGGTTAGGAACTGCTTGAACAGATAGGGGCAATTCAGGGGTAATAACCTCCACCACGAAAGAATAGGAAGCATTTCCATCTACCCCAAGGAGTTGGAGACGATATATGTTCACCCCAACAAATGGGGCTACATCTACTTCCTCATAGGTAGTGGAACTGGTTACCTGCTGTTCGGCGACTTTTATAAAATCGTCTCCCACAAACTTTTCCAACACAAACACCTCATTTTCATCTGGTGAGCCCACCTCCCATTGAAGCACATTGCCACTTCCCTGGCGATAAAAGCCCCCAAAGGTCAGAATCTCTGTGTCCAAAGCGCTTCCATCTATATTGATGTTGTCAAGGGAAATATCCGATTGGTAGCTATTACCGGTAATGCCACGGAAACGAACTTCAATGACCTTGCCCGCATAAGCATTCAGGAAAACTGTCTGGTTGTACCACTGATTGCCCTGGTTGCCGGTGATGGGGGTCATGACATCCAGGTCCCAATCTCCATCTGCCAGCACATCAAAGTGAAGCTCTCCCATGGCACTCCCGTACATATGATAACTAAAAGAGATGGAAGCGTTGGTGAGTGCCCTTAAGTCTATGCAGGGACTTTTCAGCAAAGCCACCTGTCCGTAGCAGCCTGAAGCCTCCAGATACAGGTATTTTCCAGTAGCAGTTCCCGGCAAGGCATCTACGGCAGGTCCCGTACCCGTAGAAGGGGTTCCCCCTACATCTGTCCTCCAATCAATATTATCTTCGACTCCGTTTGTCATATTTTCCCAGCCATCGCCCAACGCGCAGGTAGTACCACCACAATCATTTCGGGTGGCGCAGGCCACAAAGGTTTCCATGTCTTGGCTGATGGGAGGGACCGCCGGGGTACCGGTTACGTTAATTAAATTATTTTTGGTTTCAATGTCGTTACCATTTCCATTGCTCACGGTAAGGCTAACGGTGTAGGTGCCGGGACTCAAAAATTCTACTACCGGGTTGGAGGATGTGGCAGTCGTGCTATTTTTATAAATGAAGGTCCCTGGGGTGATGCTCCAGGCCCATGAGTTTGGGCCATAATTGGATTGGTCTTCAAATTTTGCAGACGAACCGGTGCATAAATCGGTATTTTCCACGGCAAAACAAGCTTGGGGAGCCAACGTACCCGGATCCCTCAGGTCGCTTTCCCAAAGGCCTCTGCCATAAGTGGCAGCCCTAAGTTTATCGTCACACTCCGGCCCATCATAGAAAATCTCTAGCTCGGTAATTTCTACACGAGGTAAATCGGTGTCAAAAGGAACCCAATCCGTCATGGTGTTGTCCCGATAATACACCCCCACGTCCATCCCCACATACAAGGCCTGATTGGGACTGTTACGGTCCAGTACAATCGTATTCAAGGTGATGTTAGGCAACGTACCTGATATATTGGTCCAGGTAATACCGGAGTTATCTGACCGATAAATATCGTTTCCGAGTGCGATCCACAAAAGAGCTGGATTTGTCTCATCAATTTCAATGTCACGGGGCGTACCTCCTGACGGCAGGTTAGCCTCTAGGTTGGTCCAGGCAGGGGTGACAGCCAGTGCATTATTCGTACGATAGAAATTATTGGTTCCTCCCCGGGAAACATACATCACATTTGAATTAGAGGGCGCAATGGCTAAATCTACAATGTTGCTGTTCCCTGCAAAAGCCGATATAGAGGTAAAGATGGGTATGCCTGCTTTCACATTGGTGCTTCTCCATACATTCTTATAGCCGATGAACATGCTATTCGGATCGTTTTCATCTACTTTATAAGGCGTAACCCATCCCCCGCTTTCGGTAATACCGTTTAACCCATTCCTTGCGATGGAAGCAAAAGAGGTTCCTCCATTTGTAGACCTACGAATATCGCCATAATACAAGGCCCCATACAGGTAATTAGGATCGGTCGGATCAACCGCGCATTCCATGCCATCCCCGCCAATCTCGGTCATCCAGCGTCCGTCCTGAAAGATTCCAGTTCCATTGTCCTGATAACCATTTATCACAAGGTCGCGGGTAGTGGCAGATTGCCCGATTTTATAAACCTGCGCAATGCCCAGCCCGGAGGAAATCTCCGGCCACGTACCCCCATTGTTAGCAGTATAATATACCCCACCATCATTCCCATTGTACAAAAACCCGTTGTGAGGAGAATACTCCAGTACATGCTGGTCGGCATGAATGGCTGCGGCACCTCCCCCACCCGTCCAATGTGCCACAATGGTCCAGGTCTGGCCACCATCAGTGGTTTTCCAGATATTAATACCGCCAATATAAATCGTATTCCCATCATTGGGATCGCCTACGGCTACCAGGTCATACCAGGCTTGACTTCCGGTTCCCCCATTAGTGGCATAGCCCAGGATGTTGGGCGTATTTGATCGCTGAAAGAAGTCCAATCCACTATTTGTCGATCGAAAAAAACCAGTAAACCCCCCGCCATTTCCCGTCAAGAGGTAAACGTTATTGGGCATATCTGCAGAAACTGCAAGCGCAATTCTCTGTACACCTGTAGGCACCCCTGAAGTGATCTGGGCAAAAGTAGCCCCGTTATTCGTAGATCGATATACCCGAGTTCCACTGGCATAAATGATATTGGGATCATTGGGCTTAAAGGCAATATCCTTGCAATTGTGCCCTGTAAAGGATTGGGTCCAATTTGCGCCCCCATCTATGGTTCGAAAAATCCGACCATTGGTAGAAGCAATCATGATATCTGGATTGCCAGGGTGCATCAGGATTTCGTATACGGTACGATTTCCCATTCCATTGTTATGAGGGTTCCATGTCTGGCCGCCATCGATTGACCGCCACACGCCATAACCTGGGGCATCTCCCCCATCCCGGTCGCCAGTACCGATATAAATCGTGTCTGGACGCGTGGGGTGAACCACAATAGAAGACACACCTAGCCGAACCAGTCCATTGGAAATCTTGTTCCAGGTAGTCCCATTGTCAGTTGTTTCCCAAATACCGCCTGAGGCTGAACCGGCGTAAATATGATTGCCATCAATTGGATGAAATTCAAGTGCTGCAATTCTTCCAAGTCCATTGGGTTGACCAGTTCCATTCCCAGGCATGTAGATAGGGCCAAGTTCTTCCCAATCTCCTGAGGCTGAACTTCTTTTCCCACTTCCGCGAGATTCTTGGTACCGTTGAACCTCGGCAAGAAACTCCGCAGGATCACGCAGGCGGCCATCCGGACGAAGGCGAGCTTCCTGGTAGTATTCCCATCGTTTAAATTGCTTCCAACCGGTTCCTTTACCGGTAGGCTTATTTTCAAAGTATGCTTCAAAGGCTGCCTGGATATCGACCAGCTTTGCATCAGGATCATGCATCATTTCCTGCCAGGAAGATTCCTGGGCAAATACAAAAGTGCTTACAAACAATGCGACAATGCTTGCGTATAGGTGTTTCATTAACTGGGGGTTACAGTTGGGAGACTAATAAGAATCATCGGCCAGTTAAGGCACTACATCATTACATGTCAGAAGTCAGCAGGCGGGTTAGGGTAAATGTACAGTTTTTTTAGAAAAATCCTCCCATCTGGATAAGCAATCCACTAATGCCTATCCCCTAAAAACTAAAACCTAACTCTCCCCATTCCTATCCCCTAAAAGCCAACCCCTAAAACCTAATTCTTCTCCTCCGGCTCAATCCACTTATCATCTTCCCGTATTAATTCGATCAAGGCATCTACTGCCTGCTCGGCGGGAACAGATCGTTCCACCACTTCCTGCCCGCGGTACAAGGCGATTTTCCCCGGCCCCATACCTACATACCCATAATCAGCATCTGCCATTTCCCCTGGTCCATTGACAATACAGCCCATGATCCCAATTTTCACTCCTTTCAGGTGCTCGGTCCGAACCCGGATTTTCGCAGTGGTTTCCTGTAAATCAAAAAGGGTTCTTCCACAAGAGGGACAGGAAATGTATTCGGTTTTGGTCATTCGCATACGTGCCAATTGCAGCATGCCAAATGCAGTTCTCAAGCGAACGTTGTCTGCAGCATCAAGCCAAAGCCCATCGATCAAGCCATCAACCAATAAGGTAGAAGCCTCAGAAGACATATACAATTGGGTACGGGCATCTTCCGGTAATTGCAGGTGATCCGCTAATTCCTCGTCTTGGTAAAAAGAATGGGTATCGGCGACTTTGAGCTTCAACACAAACGGATTGTCAAATCCCTGGTGTGTCAGTGCATATACCATGTCTCGCCACTCGTATGCCTGAATCGCAGCGTTTGATTCCAATACGAATACACAGGTGGTGAATTCCCCTTTTTTTCCAAGGAGATGAGGCAGTTGCTCCCGATCAATCCTGATAAAGTTGATTTTGTCAGAAACCTTGTCAGCTTCCAGGAATGCAGCAGCAGAATCAAAATATGGTGCTCCCTGCTTTTCTGGCCGAATCAATTTCCAGGCACGGTAATCACGAACTGGCCAAAGGCCTCCTGGCAGTTCATACACAGGTGTCTGGGTGCCTACATATACAAAATCTGCTGAGATATCAGAGAAATTGTACTTGTCCAGTGCGGGCACATAGGTATAGCCGATTGCCCCCAAATCTGCGGGTGCTTTACATTGGTGGGACAAATCAGCAATAACCCTCGGCACCTGATCTCCCCCTACATTTAATACCTGATGGGTACTCCTCCTTTTAAAAGCATAAGGATCGTGGGGAAGCGGCGATGGAAGGGCATGCATTCCCTGAGCCGAAGTGTCTTGATTCTCAGCCTGTTTTACGAAGTGGTCAATGAGGTATTGAGCAACCGGGGCTTCATATTCGGGCTCTTCCGTCAGAGATACCCGGACCGTGTCGCCGATGCCATCCATTAATAAAGTGGCTATTCCCAAAGCAGACTTGATCCTTCCATCTTCTCCTTCTCCTGCCTCGGTTACCCCCAGGTGAAGGGGGTATATTCGCCCATTTTTCTTCATGGTCTCCATAAGCAGACGATAGGCTTGCACCATCACCTGTGGGTTGGAGGCCTTCATGGAGATAACGATGTTATAGAAATTGTGGGATTCACATATCCGAATAAACTCCATTGCAGACTCCACCATGCCCAAAGGGGTATCCCCATATCGACTCAGAATTCGGTCAGAAAGGGAACCATGATTGGTGCCAATCCGCATAGCAGTTCCATACTCCTTGCAAATTTTTACCAGGGGAGAAAAACGGGTGTAAATTCGATCAATCTCTGCTTGGTAAGAAGCATCCGTGTACTCAAGGTTCTGGAAGCGTTTTTTATCAGCATAATTTCCGGGGTTCACCCTTACCTTTTCCACAATCCTTGCCGCTACCTCAGCAGCATTAGGTGTGAAGTGAATGTCAGCAATCAACGGCACATCACATGCCTGCAACTTGAGTTGCTTTTTTATCTCTGCTAAATTCTGGGCTTCCTTTTTACTTGGCGCGGTGATCCGAACATATTCACACCCTGCACGAGCTAACCTTAAGGTTTGCTCCACCGTCCCTTTTGTATCCATGGTATCTGTCGTGGTCATCGACTGAACCCTAATGGGATTTTTACCACCAAGGGGAACATCACCAATGGATACCTCCATGCTATTGATGCGCTGGTAGTGCAAATGTGCGTCGGCGTAAGTCGTCAAAGGGTGAAGAGAAGCTTCCATGCGTTAAAAATGCGAATTTTCTCCATACAACGAACGCCTCACCTGAAAGTTCTTGATATAAGGTTTTTCATATGAGTATTTCCCCAGATGAATAATTTTTGTCTAAAAAATCTCTGGCGAATTATGGGCGTTATTGCGGGATGCACTTTAAAAAAAGACACATTTTTTACACTTTAGAACGAAAAGTGATTTTTAAGCACTTAAAAATGATTTTTGTGTCCGCAGTTTTTGATTTTTGAGGATAAAAAATTCAATTTTTAAGGAGTAATGAAAAAAGCACAAGTTAGAAATGTAAGATTTACAAGGACTTTTTTACCATTTTAGCCCAAAAAATGCACAAATTAGGGATAGAATCCATCACACCAGACGTAAAGAAATTACCCTTTATTGTCGTGGATTTTGAACAATGTGATTCTAAATTGCCTTAAAATTACTCACAGGGATTAGTTGTCCTTAACCATTCGAAACCAATGTTGCCATGGATTTATATAAGATCATAAGCCAACTTACAGAAGACGAGTTTCAGGAAATTCACTCTAATTTCACTGATAATAATGCAGAGAAAAGCGCCAGCTTTCTGCGCATCATTCGGGAAAATCCAGAGTCTCCTGACAAGCAATTTCTAGAGGAATTTAATGTAAACGCATCTGCATTTTACGTACTTAAGTCCCGTCTTAATCAACGCGTTGAGACTTTTCTGCTCAATCGCATCGGAGACCCCAGCCTACACGTCATGCGACGGGTCCTCAGCGTAAATGACCTGGTGTTCAACAATCCTCGTGAAATTTCGATTGCAGCCCTGCGCCGCCTAGAGAAAGAATTGCTCAGGTTTGACTTCCCATTTGGCCTGATGATCGTGTACAAGGAACTGCAAAACCTGCACGCGTTCGATGAAGATAATTACACATATTATCAGAGTCGGTATAACCAACAGGTTGCCTACTCTGTAGCAATGGACAAGGGAGTAGATTTGGTGGTTCAGTTTTTCCGCGCATATGACAATTTTTACCTCAGCCGGAAGGATAAAGACTACAATGAGATGATCCGCATCATGGAGAAGGTGGATAATTTGAACAATCTCTACGATTCACATCGGTTGTTCATGTTCAAAGCCATCATCCATGTATTTGGCATGTTGTTTTTGGAAATCCCCAAGGATATTCGCTGCGAGTTGTCTGACATTGGTGCCTTGTTCGAAAAATCTTTTGAGATTCTCGACAAGTACAAGGGTGACACCTTCTATGAAAATATCAACATCCTGTTCAACTTCTTGCGCTACGTCTATTACGACAATGAGCAGGTAGCCGACAGGTCCAAGATGTACTTCGATTTCCTCGATTACAAAATCGAAGAAATGCTCACCCGCTACCACTTCAATGCGCCTACTTCCTTGTTCTTGTTCCGCAAGCTACAGTACCACCGGGACAACAATACATTGGAGCGTCTGCTGCGAGATACCGAAACCTATATCAACAAGGTAGAGGTAAGCCCCTACAGAACTTCCCTCTTTGTGAACTTCCACCTCTTCCAGGCATATGCGTATTTCTACAACAAGAATTACAAAAAAGCTTCAAGGATCCTCTTCAACCTTCGTCATGAGGTAAATCTTCGGAAGAATGTTCATATGAACCTGGAGGTGCGTTTTTTCCTGACCCTCTCCTACGTAATGATGGAAGATTTTGACTTGGCCAATCAATTGATTTTGAGCCTACAACGTCAACTTCGGAAAACTTCCATGGACAGGTACAACCACTGCAAGATTTTATTGAAAATATTGAGTGTGGCCCTCGGCGGTAAGCCTCGTACCCGTATCAAGAACCTTAAGGTCAATATTGAGAAGTGGAACCAGGAGAATAAGGGGCGCTACGCAATTCTCACCAATGTAGATATGAAAGCCCTCTTTCTCAAAGGAGAGTTTGAAAGCGGGAACAACGACAATGGCGGCCTTGCCGTTATGGTCTAGCACAACTGGCTGGTGAATCCATGGCTCATTAATTCTTTTATTCAGCACCATTTACCAGAATTCATTTTTTAAGCATACGAGCAAGGAAACGGAAGTCTATCAGGCTTCCGTTTTTGTTTTTGCAGCCGGCAAGTTGAAAATCAATGGCCCTATTTCTAACAATTTTTCCACCTGATATTCTGCCTCCACTTTTTCGTCCTTACCTACCAAAATTCGCCTACATCCAATGGCATGGCCAGCCTCAAGGTCACGGGACTTGTCCCCAATGACCCATGAGGCATGCGGATCTATATGATGGAGGGCCGCAGCTTTTTCAAACAACAGGCTATTGGGCTTTCGACACCAACAGTTTCCCGAAAAATCAGGATGATGGGGACAATAATATATCCCATCTAATAGGACACCTGCATTTCGAAACAGTTCTTTCATGTAGAGGTGGAGAAGCTTTACGGATTCATGTGAATAGTATTTCCTGGCAATTCCGCTTTGATTGGTGATTACCACCAATTTGTAGCCAAACTTAGATGCTTGTTGTAGCAATGCAATGATTCCGGGTTTTAGGTGAAAAGTTTCAGGGGTATGCACATATCCCAGGTCTTCATTAATCACCCCATCCCTGTCTAAAAAAAGTGCCGGGTGCTTGTACCTTGTTTGTGGGTTATCCGAAAACATTGCTACATTTGTACAGAAAGCTGTTGTGCCATGACAGAAACGCGTACTTTGTCAGCCGATCCATCAGGTGTAATGTCCTTGATCACAGCGCAAGATCATGAAATGGTTTTGCACTGTCAAGATCATGCAACAGGACTAAAGGCTATCATTGCCGTTCACAACACCGTTCTTGGTCCGGGATTGGGAGGTATCAGGATGTGGCCATATGAAAACGAGCAGGCTGCCCTTGATGATGTGCTTCGCTTATCACGGGGCATGACCTACAAAGCTTCAGCAGCAGGTCTCAATCTTGGAGGAGGAAAATCTGTCATCATTAGAGATGCTAAATTGCCAAAGAGTGAAGCCTTACTGAGGCGGTTTGGCAAATTTGTAGATTCCTTGGCTGGAAACTATGTAGCTGCGGAAGATGTTGGCATGACCGAGGCCGACATGGTGCACATTTACAAAGAAACCAAGTTTGTAACCGGCATTCCCGAAGATATCGGGGGAAGCGGTGATCCTTCCCCAGTGACTGCCTATGGGGTATTTTGTGGCATTCGTGCCGCATTGAAATACCGGAATGGTTCAGATTCCCTTTCTGGCAAGAAAATATTGGTTCAGGGAGTAGGTACAGTCGGGGAGCATTTGGTGAAACTGCTTACCAAACATGGTGCGAGGGTATTTATATATGACATTTACGAGCCACGGGTAAAGGAAGTGGTAGCAAAATATAACGTACAAGTAGCAGACCCATCAGAGGTTTATACCCTGGATGTAGATGTCTTTGCCCCTTGTGCACTGGGAGCCGGCTTAAACCCGGATACCATCCCCACATTAGGATGCGACATTGTAGCAGGTGCTGCTAATAACCAACTGTTGGACGAGACGAGGGATAGCCAGCTGCTCATAGAAAGAGGAATTCTCTACACCCCAGACTTTGTGATCAACGCAGGCGGAATCATCAATATCAGCCTTGAGATTGAAGAAGGCCCCTATGATCCTAAGCGAGCCCTGGAATTGACAGAGAAAACCTATCAGAACACCTTAAATGTCTTCCACCTTTCGGAAGAGCAACATATAAGCCCCCATGCTGCTGCCATGCAGTTTGCAGAAAAACGTATCCAAGCTAAACGCTCCAATTCTTCCCAAATTACATGATCACTCGAAGGCAAATACGGATCAAAGTCATGCAGGCCATTTATGCCTGTGATGCTGCTGAGCAATCTCCCAAAACTACTTTTGACCTGCTCCTGAAAGAGGTAAAAGAGGAATTGGAGGAGGTAGAAAGAAAAAAGAAACTCACAGGAGACACCCACCTGTTGGAAGCCCTGTTTTTCGAATGTATCAAAAACGCAGAGCTTTACGATACCTACGTGATCAAAAAAGCTGAAAACTGGGAACTGGAGCGGATCGCAAAAGTTGACCGTGTACTGATGCATATGGGCATTTGTGAAATGCTCAATTTTGAGGAAATACCCGTAAAGGTTACCATCAACGAATACCTTGAGCTGGCGAAAATATTCAGCACCCCAAAAAGCAGTCGCTTCATCAACGGGATTCTGGACAGCCTGTTTGCGGACTTCAACCAGCAGGGCCTGATTGTAAAAAAGGGGCGTGGGCTAATTAACCACTCTGGCAACAACCGGCCGAAAAGCCCACGGCCCAGGAGGCAAAGCAAACCAGTGGAGCCTCCCAAGTCTGATGTCCCTAACCCTCCGGACGAAAAATCAGAGGAAAACTGAACTTTTTCTGACCATTGGAGTATAAATCGGTATAACTAAATTTTTAGTAGCCAAAACTCTTTTTCTTTCGATAGCACAAACGACCAATTCACTATGAAAAAAATCGTATTCCTTATCTCCGCAGCTTTGATCGTTCTAGGCATGGTTGCCTGCCAGCAGTCAGAGTCTGCCGATAATACAGATAAAGCCGGAGAAGTAACTGTAAACGAAACTCCCAAGCCTGCCGCAGCACCTGCCGCTCCTGCTGCGCCCAAAAAGCCCAGCTACATTGAAAAAGCTGAAGCAATGGAAGCTTCCTCTGTTGAGTTTGCCAGTACAGAGCATGACTTCGGTACAGTAACTGACGGAGACCTCGTGCGTCATACTTTTGAGTTTACCAATACGGGTGCTGCTCCTATTGTCATCCAGCGTGCAAAGCCCTCATGTGGCTGTACCACTCCCAACTGGACCAAAGAGCCTATCCAGCCAGGTGAGAAAGGGGTGATTGAGGTTGAATTCAACACCAAGAATAAGCCAGGCATGCAGACAAAAACGGTAACTGTGACCGGTAACTTTGCTGATCAAATCAACAAGGTCCTCAAGATCAAAGGGGAAGTGAAAAAAGCCGGCTGATAGGAATCTGCTGCATCATTTGAATAAAATAAAGCGTATAGGTAATTTGCCTGTACGCTTTTTTAGGTAAAAGACTTAAGGTGTCTGTTACCTTTCTCTACTACTAAAGGCTATTAGCTTTACAACACATGAACTACATATTTATTTTGCTGCAAGAGAACGCACCTGGACAAGAACAAATTTGGATTCAGTTTCTATTCTTTGGTGGCATCATAGCAATCTTTTACTTTTTCATGATTCGGCCGCAAACAAAGCGGCAAAAAGAAGCAAAAGTATTCCAGGAATCCCTTAGCAAGGGAGACAAAGTCAAAACCTACTCTGGAATGCACGGTAAGATTGTGAAAGTGGAAGAATTCACTGCGCTCCTCCAGATTGATGAAAATGTTAAGGTCCGCATCGACAAGAACGCCCTGCAACCGGTAACTGAACCTGCGGTTGAGAAAAAATCCTGATGAAGCGTGGAGGAACCCCCACGCGGCATATTCCAAAGCCTTAAGGCTTATGTCTGGTCTTCTAACAGAAACCAGGGAGTTGCCCTGTTTTTTTCCTTCTTGCTAGCCACCTTTCTGTGGTTTTTGGTCACCTTAAATAAGGAGTATGCAAGCTTCATCAGCTACCCCCTAAAGGTAGTAGATGTCCCGGCAGAAATCCTGATTACCCAACCTCCTGCTGCTGAACTCCAACTCCAGGCAAAGGGCATGGGCATTGACCTTATGGCTGAACACATGAAGTTCAGGAGGGATACCCTTGCATTCCCCTTCGAAAGTTTTCGAGACAATTCATTTATTCTCACCCAGGACTATTTGGGACAGGTTCGCGGCAAGGCCCCCAACGGACTTCAGGTGCTAAAGATTCTTCCGGATAGCCTGATCTTTTCTTTTTCTAAAAGAACCAGTAAAAGGGTCCCTTTGGTGTTCAATTCTATTTTGAACCTAAAACCTACCTATCACATAGAATCCGATCCCATCCTTGCGCCGGACTCTGTCACCCTGATTGGGCCAGCAGATCAATTGGATACCCTCACAGAGTGGTTTACTGCTAAAGTATCTACGGAGGAAGTAACCGAATCAGGCTTTATTACCCTGCCCATCGAATCTCGTGAGGGATTGAGGGTTAACCCTTCTACCGCTACCCTGCGGGTAGACCCGCGTCCATTTACCCAGGAAGTATTCCTAGTCAAGTTGGTGGTAACGGATATTCCCCCAAATACCGAAGTCAGGTTAAGCAACCCCGTTGTGGAGCTTAGCTGCATGGTTCCCCTTATGGGCCATGAACAAATTGTCCGAGAGTTAGGCAACAGCCAGGACACCACCCTTTTGGAAATCCCGTTTAGCCAGTTGGATCCGGAGCTTACCTCCATTATTCCTGAGCTCACGAAGCTGCCGGAGGGCATACAGGTCATTAGTAGAAAACCCCTACAAGTCGGATACCTTATCATGAAGACCCTATGAGCCTCATCCTTGGACTTACAGGTGGAATTGGCAGTGGGAAGAGCACGGTCGCCAGGATATTTGGTTCACTAGGCGCACCCTTTTACGAAGCTGACAAGGAGGCGAAAAGGTTGATGAATGAAGAAGGCCCTTTGAAGTTGGCGATTATAGAAGCTTTTGGACCTGAGGCCTACACTGGTGAGGGCACCTTAAACCGAACCTACCTTTCAAAAATCGTTTTTCAGCAGCCTGATAAACTAGCGATACTGAATTCATTGGTACATCCTGCCACAGCTACCGACTTCTCACAGTGGGTTACGCACCACGGTAGCCTTCCTTCCCCTCCCCCACTCCTTATTAAAGAGGCTGCTATACTGTTTGAATCGGGTGCGTATACAGGTGTGGAGGCCGTTCTTACCGTCTATGCGCCAAAAATTTTACGTATTCGCAGGGTTTGTGCCCGGGATCAGGTGACCGAAGGAGAGGTAATGGCCAGAATGAAGCGCCAATGGACAGAAAGTGAAAAAATACATCGTTCTGATTTTGTCATTTTCAATGATGAGCAACATAGCCTGGCCTTGCAAGTTAAAGCTGCCTTGAATTATTTTGTCGGGGAATGAAGCTTGGCTTACGTACCCCCTGGATAGCGAGCATAGGCTTGTTATTTGCCTTGATGATCACCTTAATGAAAGGTGTCCAAACCGGTAGTTATGACTTTACATTGCCACAAATCTGGGAGGGCCTTCAAGACACCGATTCAAATATATATTTTGTGGTAACCCGTCTGAGGTTACCCCGACTGTTCCTGGCCTTTTTTACAGGAGTGGTGCTTACCACAGGGGGATTTTTCATGCAAGCCCTGATCAAAAACCCCTTAGCTGACCCCTACATCATGGGACTTACCGCTGGATCGGGTTTTGGTGTCAATTTGGTTATCCTGGGGCTGATCCCTGTAGGTATTACTGCCCTCTCTTATCCCCTAGCCGCTGGTGTGGGAGGCATACTCAGCCTGTTATTGGTCATGCTATTGGGGTTCCGGTCTTTCTATGAAGATAATGCCCGATTATTGATTGCCGGAGTTGCGGTCTCTTCGATCTTCACGGCCCTAACAGGATTTCTTATTTTTAGGTATGCAGAGCAAAATGAAGTGCAACAAATGGTGTTTTGGGCCTTTGGCAGCTTCAGCCGGGCAAATGAACCAGCCGTTTGGATCAGCGGGACCATGGCCCTCATAGCTGGTATTTTCATGTTTGTATTGGGAAATCGACTTGACCTGCTGCTACTCGGAGATTTAAGTGCCCGAACAGTTGGCCTCAATGTAGTGTCGCTGCGCTGGATGCTGCTGCTGGTCACCTCCCTTACGGTTGGGGGAACGGTTGCCTTCACGGGTCCAATCGGGTTTGTGGGCATGATGGTTCCGCACGTGGTGCGTGCTTGGCTGGGGGGCAGGCACCGGCCGGTGGTTATCCCTGCCTGCCTGCTGGGGGGAACGTTCTTGTGCATGTGTGACATAGGGTCGCGGCATTTATTACCTCCTCATGGCTTGCCAATCGGCATTGTGACTGCTATTTTGGGGGTTCCTTTTTTCTTGTATGTCCTGTTTTCAAAGCAATCATTTCTGTGAATAAATCTGTAGATGTAGCCATCGTAGGCGCAGGGCCCGGTGGGAGCACCTGTGCACTCGCACTGGAACATAGTGGCCTTTCTGTAGCCTTAATTGAACGGGAAGTATTTCCCCGAGACAAAATCTGTGGAGATGCCCTAAGTGGGAAGGTCATCGATGTACTGAGAAAAATTGCACCAGAGGCAGAACAAGCCCTTCATCAGATGCCAGATAAATTGGGGAGCCACGGCATCCGTTTCCTTGCCCCCAGCGGGGAATTATTAGACGTACCTTTTCGCTCACAAAACGGAGCCGAGCAAGGTCATCCTCCTGGCTACATCAGTCGTCGGCTAGAATTTGATGAATTCATGGCGCGACTTGCGGCCAGCAAACCCAACGTAGACCTTCTGGAGGGACAAGCGGTGAAAGCCTTAAATCGAACAGACCAAGGGGTAGAAATTGAACTGCCCAATGAAACCCTTCATACAAAAATTGTGATTGGGGCAGATGGCGCTCACTCTGTTGTCAACAAAACCCTGGGGTCTATTAAGGTGGAAAAGAGCCATTACAGTGCAGGGGTTCGTGCCTACTACAAAGGTGTGACGGGGTTCCACAACGAAAACTTCATTGAACTCCACTACATCAAAGACTTGGTTCCAGGCTACTTTTGGATTTTTCCCCTGCCAAACGGTCGGGCAAATGTCGGATTGGGCATGCTTTCCCGAGATGTCAGCAAAGGTAAAGTCAACCTGAAGGAGCGTTTACTAGATGTGGTTCAAAACCACCCCGAGATTTCGGCTAGGTTTAAGGACGCGACTTTGGAAGGAAAGGTATTGGGCTTTGGCCTCCCGCTCGGTTCCAAACGTAGACCGATTTCTGGGGAGCGGTTCATGCTCATTGGCGATGCTGCCTCTCTCATTGATCCGTTTTCGGGAGAAGGGATTGGCAATGCCATGCTCAGCGGTCAGGAAGCGGCAATTCAAGCTGTTAAGTGCATTCAACAAGAAGATTTCTCTGCTGAATTCATCCAAGCTTACGATGCAGAAGTGTATCGCAGGCTATGGACGGAACTTGCTCTGAGCCGTCGCATGCAGCAATTAGCGGCTTTTCCCTGGCTGTTTGATTTCGTGGTCAAAAAGGCTAACCGTAACTCCGCTATCCAGGAAATGATGACCATGATGTTTGAGAACCTGGATATCCGTGCGCAACTTCGCAAGCCTTCGTTTTATGCGAAGCTGTTATTGGGGTGATGGATAACGATAAAACTTCGACAGGGTTTTGATTGATATAACCTCGACAGGGTTTCGAACCCTGTCGAGGTTAATTAATTTTTTAAAAAAATCCCTTTTTCCCAAAACAAAAGAATGGCTGAATAGTCTATAAAAACGGCAACTGACTATTAGTCATTTTATGAATACGCGAAAAAGAAAAACCCCACAAGAGCGAAAAAAGCAGATCCTAGCTGCCGCAGAGCTTGTTTTACTGGAAGTAGGCATAGAAAACTTCACAGTAGACCAAGTAATTGAAAAGGCGGGTATCGCGAAAGGAACGGTTTACAACCATTACAAAAACAAAGACGAGATGCTGGGAGCAATTGGGGTGCTCGCACTGGGAATCCTCCATGACCGCTTTTTCGTCGAAGCTTCCCAACACGAGAATAGTTTGGACAAAATCAGAGCCATTTGTCTAGCTGCCTACACCTACAACCAGGATTATCCCCAATACTTCGACCTGATCACCTACATGGAACGCCCTGAGTTTGAGATGAGTGAGCAAAAGTACCTTCAAATCAGCCAAAGGCTACAAAATCTCATGTTTTCAGTGGTGGAACACGGAAAATCACGAAAAGAAATCCGGACAAGTTTTGATCCTATGATGGTCAATTATATCGTCTGGTCGAGCTGTATGGGCGTGGTGCAATTTGTAGAAACCAAAAAGAAGTTCCTTTCTAATGTACACGAAATTGATACCCAACAGTTAGTGGACACCTACATCGAAATGCTCTTGCATGGACTTGAAAACAAAAAATGACTAGCAGTTAATTACAAAAGTTCTTTTTACCATATGTCACAGAAAAGCAATCCACAGCCTCCAGTTTTACCATTTTAACCAAACTTGACCACAAGTCAACACTATCATGATGAATGCCAATCAACCAAAAACCACACTAATGAGCCTATTTGCGTTAATCATAGCCGCTCAAGGTTGGTTAACCTCTTGCTCTACCATAAGTGGAGCCCCACCTGAAGCGGAAGCCGAAACCAAGACAGTTGAAACCAAAACTGGAAAATCAGGATATGTGATCAAAAAAGAGGACTTATCTCTCATTCCTGTGACCAACAGTCAAAAGAAAGTTCCCCTTTCTATAACAGGCAGGGTCATTCCTAAGAATTCTACCCAACTGTTTTCCGAAGTGCAGGGAAAGATCAAAGAAGGGAAATTCTCCTTCAAAAAAGGAAGAACCTTTTCAAAAGGCAGCACCTTAATTGAGCTGGATGCACAGGAATTTACCTACCAGCTTCAAGCTCAGAAAAGTGCGTTTATGAACATTCTTTCCAGTGCCATGCCGGATTTGAAAAATGACTATCCAGACAATTTCAATGCCTGGCAGCAATATCTGGAAGAAATGGACACCGAATCTGTGCTAAAACCACTTCCTGCAGTAACAGATGAGAAAGAGAAATACTTCCTGAACGCCCGCCAAGTGTACAGCACCTACTTCAACATCAAGGCACAGGAAGAACGGCTCTCAAAATTTGCCATTCGGGCACCTTTCAGCGGCATGATCACTGAGTCCATGATCGACAAAGGAACCTTGGTTTCTCCTGGGCAGCTATTGGGCACTTTGGTCAATAACCGTGAATATGAATTGGAAGCAGCCGTGAATGTGGCCCTGGCGTCTCAATTGAAGGTGGGAGACAAAATCACCTTTACCAGCAACCTCATAGAAGGCACTTGGCAGGGAACTGTAAACCGGAAAACCGACATCGTAGACACCAAAACCCAGAACATCTCTGTTTTTTTCACCCTATCGGGCAACAACCTCAAAGGAGGCCTGTACCTGGAAGGAAAATTCGAAGGTGCTGCTTACGAAAAAGTATTCACCATTGATGCTGGCTTGCTTTCCAGAGATGGAAAGGTGTATGTACTCGACAACAACACCATCATCGGTAAAAAGGTGGAGACGGTAGAAGTTCTTCCTGATTCTGTAATTGTGAAGGGGCTTTCCGATAAGGATATGGTGATCGGCCAACAATTTGAAGTACCCGTTGAAGGCAAGAAGATTTCGGGCTAAGGGCGCATACGTAGAACTCCGCTAACAACTCATTCATTTCTGACATGAAAAATTTTATCACTTACTTGGCTCAAAAGCCAAGGACGATAGATATATTGATTGGTCTGATCATCATACTTGGACTACTCGTATTATCTAATATCCGATCTAACTTCTTGCCCCCTGAGCCGGTGAACTTCATCGCCGTGTCGGTACAATACCGTGGGGCTTCCCCCCAGGAGGTAGAGGAGGAAGTGGTCAATAAGATTGAGGATAAACTCGAAGGCCTTAAAGGCATCGACCGCGTGACCTCCACCTCAAAGGAAAACTTTGCCATCGTGCGGGTGGAACTGCTGGAGCGAGCCGACCCCAATGAAGTCCTCCAGGACATCAAAATGGCTGTGGATGGCATCACCACCTTTCCCAAGACGATGGATACGCCCATCATAGAGAAGGAAGAAATCCTGAATTACACCATGACCCTGGCCTTAATGGGGGATCTGACTGTCAGCACGTTGAAGGACCATGCCAAATACATGAAGGAGGAACTCCTCGTCTCCCCTAACCTATCCCAGGTGACCATCAGCGGCTATCCGGAGGAAGAAATTGAAATTCGCCTGCGGGAATCCAAAATGCGTGCTTATGCCCTCACGTTCGAAGAGATAGAAGCTGCCATACAGGCTGAGAATGTGAAGGCTTCAGGTGGAGAATTGCTCACCGGCACCCAGCGAATCAAAATCCGACTGGACCACCGTGCCTATTTTGCGGAAGGGCTCATGAACATCGTTGTAAAGGCTACGCCGGACGGCAAAAAGATTCGCCTGAAAGACGTGGCCGAGTTGGAAAACATCTTTGCGGACCGTCCTGAGCGGACCTATGTCAACGGAAAACCGGCCGTTATCCTCAAAATTTTCAGCCGAAACAAGGAGGACATCATTCAAAATGCCGAATTCGCGGCAGATTATGCGAACCAATTCAACGCTCGGCATGAGCTAGTTCAGGCCGTGATTGTGGAAGATAGAACCATCAGCCTGGATGAAACCATTACCCGCTTACAAAACAATGCCTGGCAAGGGGTATTCCTCGTATTGGTGGTATTAGGACTTTTTCTCCATCCGAGAATTGCCTTTTGGGTAGCATTCAAAATTCCCGTGGCACTGCTGGGGATGTTCATCATTTCCAGCTTCTATGACTTGACGATTAACCAAGTGAGCCTTTTCGGAACCATTGTGGTGCTGGGTATTTTGGTAGATGATGGGGTGGTAGTGGCAGAAAATATTTTTGAGCACTTCCAACGAGGGAAAACTGCCCTACAAGCTGCCATTGATGGCACCATCGAAGTTGTCCCAGCCATTATTTCATCGCTGGTAACGACAGCCCTGGCGTTTTCTTTGTTCTTCTTCCTGGACGGCCAATTAGGAGATTATTTCACCGAAATTTCCTTTGTGGTCTGTGCGACCTTGTTCATTGCGTTATTGGAGAGCTTGTTCTTCTTGCCCGTTCACATCGCGCGATCCAAGGCCCTCCGAATGGATGACAAGCCCTGGAAAATCACCCAGATCAGCAATGAATCGCTCATCAACTTTCGCGACCGCATCTACACCCAGGTCATTTCCTTTTCGCTAAGGTTTCCGGCTGTTCCTATTGCTGTGGTAATTGGTGCAATGGCGTTCACCATCTATGCCAGCGGCGCAGGCTGGATCAAAGGCACATTCTTCCCCAACATTGACCAGGATGTGATTACGGCTAAGGTTGAACTTCCTCTGGGAACAGATGAAGCCATTGTCAACCAGAAATTGGCTGAAATGGAGCAAGCCGTCTGGAAGGTGGATTCCTTTTATACCGCTCAGCGGGAAGATGGGGAACAAATCTTTCGCTACGTAGAGCGGGTAATCGGACCTGCGACCAATGAGGGCAACCTGAACATCTACATGATGGAAGGCGATGCCCGTAATATCAAATCATTTGACATTGCCGACCGAATCAGGAGTGAAGTAGGCCCGATTCCAGAGGCGACCAACCTTTCTTACGGCAGCATTGCCATTTTCGGAAAGCCTGTTTCCATTGCGCTGAAGGGAAGGGACCTGGACGAACTTCGCCAGGCGAAAAATATGCTTCGTACCTATCTGGCAGACCGGGATGATTTGAAAGATGTGACCGACACCGACAAAATCGGTATGCCCGAATTGGAAATGACCTTAACAAATAAAGCCAGGTTTTTGGGCGTCTCAGAAGGGCAATTGTTCAACCAAATTCGGAAGGCCTACTTTGGTTCGGAGGTGCAAAGCTTGCAACGAGGGGATGAGGAAGTGAAGGTATGGATGCGCTACGATGAAAGGGACCGCACTTCGCTTGCTCAGTTGGAGGAAATGAAGTTTGCCATGCCCAATGGAGCAGAATACCCCATAGGTGAACTGGCCAATTTCCGCCAGACAGAAAACGTGACTTCCATCAGCCACCAAGATGGCATAAGGGAAATACGCGTGGAGGCTGACATTGAAAACCTGATGGTTTCGGTACCGACGGTATTGGCAGAAACAGAGGCTACAGTGCTGAGCGACATCCAGGAAGCCTTCCCAAATCTCTCCTACACCTTGGAAGGTGAAGCTCGCCTCTCTTCCAAAACCCAGAATTCCAGCCAAACGCCCAGCACGATTGTATTCATCTTGATGATCTCGGTACTGATGCTCAACTATCGGTCTTTCAGCAAGACGCTGGCGATTTTGTCTCTGCTGCCATTTGCTTATGTAGGCGTGGCTTGGGGCACCTTTTTCCATGACCTCCCCGTCAATATCTTCTCTATCCTGGGGATGATCGCGCTGTGGGGAATCTTGATCAACAACGGTCTGGTATTGATTTCGACCTACAACGATAATTTGAAAAAGGGAATGGGCGTGAAAGAAAGCCTCAAAGAATCTGCAATTTCCAGGTTCAGACCAATTGTGCTGACCACGATTACGACCGTATGTGGCCTGCTGCCACTGCTGTTGAATAATTCTGTTAGCTCCCAATTCATCAAGCCCACGGCTATCGCCATTGCCTACGGCCTCATTTTCGGGATGGTGCTTACGCTCGCCTTCTTGCCATCGGTGATGTTGCTCCTCAACCGTGTGAAACTCCTCTACGCTCGGTTCATCCAAAGAAAGCGTCGTGTGCGTCCCGAGGAGGTAGATGTGACCCTCAAGGAAATCAGAGACGAACTCGCCTAATTCATAGGATCAGTCAAAAAATAATTGGGCTGTTTTGACTTGATCTTTTAAGTCTGCTCTGCGTTAAAAAATGCTCAGATAGCACACTATCTTCACATTTTTTGCCTTGACCATCCTTAAAATCTCTGCGCCAAATCGAAATCTTATTTTTTTCCTGATCCTTTAACCGACAACTATCATGTATTCACATACGAATTCCATATACATAGTCCTTCTACTGTGGCTGATGGGTGCATCGAGCTTAGCTTCGGCACAGTCAGTCGACATCCTGGAACTGGAAGAGGCCATTGTACTGGCCATTGAGAACAACCGGGAGATTCAGATCCTGGAAAAGCAAAAGCGAATTGCCGAAAACAACGTCTTCCCAGGTAATGCCGGGCTGCTTCCAACCGTCCAGCTCATTGGGCAAGCCGATTATCAAGTAAATGATGCTTCGGTGCGTATTCGGACTTTTCAGGAAGAGCCGCTTCCTGCTTCCGTCACGGTGGAGGACAATGCAGCGGCTACCACCACCTACCAAGCTGCGCTCCAGGCAGAATATGTTTTGCTGGGCGGCTTCACGGGTAAGTACCAATTTCGCATGCTTAAAAGTCAGCGAGATCTGGCCTACCACCAGCAAGAAGTTGTCATTAACCAAACGGTACTGGCAGTTTCGGAGCTCTTTCTGGGCTTGGCGCAGTTGCAGCGACAAGAAGAACTGCTCCTTGAAAGCATTGATCTGGGCGAAAAACGAATCCAGCGCATGAAAGACCGATTTGATTTTGGACAAACGAGTGAACTGGCCGTGCTTCAAGTGCAAACCGAGGTCAACACCGATCGTTCTACCCTTAACTCCCTTCGGATCAACATGGATGAACTCCGCAAGGACCTCAATTACCTCATGGGCATTGCGCCGGAGAAAACCTATCGCGCCCAGGCGCAATATGTGCTACCAACCCCAGCGCCACTTGCAGACTTGTCAGGTAAGCTACGGGCCAATAATCCAGAGCTAAAGCTCGCGAAAGCAGGCATAGCTGTGAGCCAGCACCAGTTGGACATGAGCCGGTCTTACCAATTGCCTAACCTGCGCGCCTTTGCCAATTACGGGTATTTCAACCAGGAAAATGACCTTCAGCAACTGGCGCGATTGGAGACTTTTGGTCCACAGGTGGGCGTTGCGCTGCGCTACAACATCTTCAATGGCGGCAAAACGAGGCGTTCTATGCAGAATGCCGCCATCGGCATGGAAGTTTCTAGCCTTCGGTACCAGCAGAAGGAAGAAGAGCTTATTTCCAGCCTGAACAAGGCGCAGCAAAAGCTTAGCCTGCTCCAACAGCAATTGATCCTGGAAGAAAAAAACCTGGAGACGTTCGAGGAAAACTTCCAGCGCACAGAGGACAGATTCCTGCAAGGCAATGCGACTTCACTAGAAGTCCGAGAAGCTCAAACAGCCAAGCTCCGGGCCGAAGTGCTCATCAATAACCGCAAAACGGAAATTCTGCTGACGAGCCTGGTTCAGCAAAGCCTCACCGGGGATTTGCTTCAGAGAAATGCAACAAAATAGGCGTTTCAGCATATATTCATGATGTCCATGCAGTGTTCCTTCCTCTTCCCACACAGAGGAGGGAACTTTTTATCCAACCAACTCACCTTCGATATGAATCATTTTTTTAGCCCCTCAACTTTTGCCCTCCTAGAAGAACTTGCGGAAAACAACACCCGCGAATGGTACCACGAGCACAAAACTACCTTTGAGAAAGAGGTTAGAACCCCTTTTCTGGGGTTGATCGAGGCCATCACTGATGAGCTTGGCGACTCATCCCTTCCTCTTATCGGCAATAAAAAAACCATGTTTCGTCAAAATCGGGATGTCCGCTTTTCCAAAGATAAATCCCCCTATCAAACTCATGTCAGCGGACTGCTGACGCCTTCTGGTAGCAAAAATGAGGACGATGGCATTTTGTATTGCCAAATCAACAAAAGTGGGGGCATGATGGCTTGCGGGTACTACAAATTGCCAACTGCCAGGTTAAAATTAATTCGTGAAAAGATCATTGACGAGGCAGGTCCATTCAAAGAGATCATGGATGACCTTGAGGGGAAAAATTTGTCCCTGATAGAGGATGGAAAGCTATCCTCCATGCCCAGGGGATTCAGCGAATACTCAGATCATGAGCTTGCGGAATACCTGAAAATGAAAAGCTTTGCTACTCATCATTCTTTTACCAAGCAGCAGCTTTTGGAAGAAGATCTGGTTGCCCATGCAAGCCAACTGGCTATTCAAACACAGCCATTGGTTGATTTTTGCAAGATGGAATAACCTCGACAGGGTTTTGAATCCTGTCGAGGGTTGAAGGGCCTCATCGCACCATCAGCTTACGAACAAACTGATAGGCATCGGATTTAATCTTTAGTTGGTACATGCCCTGTGCCAAAGCAGGTACGTCAAGCTTAACAGTGGTACCTGCTACCAAATGCCCAATCAATTTACTTGCAACTGTCCTGCCACGAAGATCTGTCACTTCCAGCGAAACTTGATGCAGGTCTGTACCGATGAGTTCAACCATTACTCGCTGGTCCACCGGCTGGGGAAATACCCGGAGTTCCCCTGGGAAGAATGCTTCCTCCAGGCTGGTGGTGATGTCACTAAAGGCAGTGTCTGTACCACAATCATTGGTTACCACCAGCATCACCTTGAAATTACCAGTGGTCATGTATTCATGAATGGGGCTCGTCTGGGAACTGGAGGTGCCATCCCCAAAATCCCAGAAGGTAGAAAGGCCAAACTGGGAGGTGTTTTGAAACACAAATCGATTTCCAACAGGTAAAATGGTAAAATCAGCTTTTGGCAGGGGCGAAAGTGATACTTTCAACTGATCGGAACCCTGGCAAGCTCCCTCCAAAATGGTAAGGGAAATCAAGCCCGAATCTTTAACTGTGTACGTCTGGGTATTGGAGCCATCAAACCACAAGTAGGCGTCATACCCTGGTCCTGGGTCCAGGAAGAGGCTGTCCCCTTCGCAAATGGTGGTATCGCCGGGCAGATCTACCTTTCCTTTTTCCAATCGGATACTTACAGTATCTGATCCCACACATCCGTCAAAACTCACCACGGTACAATAATAGATTCCTGTCTGACTCACCGTCAGGCTATTTCCCAACGAGCCATCAGACCAATTGTACGTTTGGAATCCCAGACCTGCACTCAGTGGAATGGTTTTGCCGGCGCAATCATCTATATCTGGTCCAAGGTCAACCATAGGTGTTGGATTTGTGAGGATTCGGATGTCATCAGAAGCCGTACATCCATTGGTATCTGAAACGGTAAGCACCAGCACACTCGTATTCTTTGCCGTGTAAGTTTGGGTGGTGGTACCATCATTCCACATATAGCTTACAAAGCCAGGCCCAGGATCAACGATGAAGCTATCCCCATCACAGAAAATTTGGTCTCCAGGCAGGGCGACAGTTGGGGAAGTATTGATGGAAATGTTGATGGTATCATTTCCACGGCAAGAAGCAGAGTCCTGCACTTCCACAAAGTAGGTTCCGGGAGCAGTAACAGGAATGGTCTGGGAGGTAGCCCCTGTACTCCAAGTGTAAGAGGCTCTTCCTGAGCCGGCATCCAATCGGAACGAGTCTGCGCTACAGACAGTGGTATCTGCGCCAAAGTTAATTGGGCTGCCAACAGAGCAAATTTTATCAATCTTCACCTGTATCAAAGGTTCCTGGGCACCGTTGAACCGCAGGTCCGACCAGGTTCCTCCCAGAATTTCATAGCCTCGGTTGGAAAAAGGAGGAATCACCTCGGTACCAATGGCTACGTTTTCGCCTGTCATGAACCATCCAATATATACCCCACCGGAGTCAATGCGAATGGGAGCGCTGAGGGTAAAGGTATTCCAATCAAAGTCTCTTACCTGGGTGGTACTGATAGAATCTCTCCATAGCTCAGTTCCAGTACCTGCCGGCCCGTTGTCGTCAAATATAGCTGCGGAAAAGCTGGTTGTCCCCACCTGGGTTCCTTGAACATCAATGAACATATTTACCTCAGAGATTTCGCAGGGATAATAGGGCGGCTCGATATATATCCCAACTCCTTCGTCCCGGTTGCCGCCTGACCAGGATATATTGTTGCCTGTCTGGGGAGGATTCCCACTCCAGAAAGTTAGGTTGGCAGAAAAGCCCGTGGTATCGACCACCACCATTTCCGCGATTAGGGTATCATTGGTGGAATTGATGTCGGTGGTATTGCCCGTGGTCACCTCATAGAAGTAGGTAGTAGGAAATTGGGGTGTCACACCTTTGGTGAAGTTCACCTGCTGGCCCGCCCTGAGCAGCAAATTCGGAATGGTGGCCGTATCCCGGTGGATGACATTGCCTAAGAAATCAGAAACCCTGAGTCTTACGCTGGTACTGGCGTTCATGGGTACATTGCCGACATTTTCAATTCTGGAGGCTCCCAGCACAGAGGAACCATTGGCTGAGACAAAAAAACCGCCTGTCTGCTCATTTTTTACCCAACGAGGCTGCACATCCAGGGCCTGAAAGCTGGTGGTATCGGGATAATAAAATTTGATGGCGCGGTTCTGGACATAGTAAGCATTGTTGGAAACGGTAAGCCCAATGGTACCTGTCGCATTTTCAATGCCGATCACCGCTGGGTTTTGAGCTAAATTGTATGCAGCATCATACGCACCGGAACGCCCACGGTATTGAAAGGTTACTGAACTGTCAACCCCCGAAAAAATTACCTGAAAGGTATTACTGCCGCCCCATTGCTGGGCATTATTGTTCCAATAGGGTACGTTTTCATAGGAGATGATACAGGTGTCCAGGTTGTTGGTATACAGGTACACCCGACCAGGGTTAGGGGCAGAGGAAAGGCTGCTCGAAAGCGTGAGGTCGCAGAGAAACGGCGCAACCACATCATTTTTACCATCTGCCGTTGGCTTGGTGGGAAACCCGATTGCCAGAGAACTGATGTTGTTGTTCTGAAAAGAAATGTACCCATTGGAACCGATGTAAAATTGGTTGTAGTCAAACCAATAATAATGGAAGTTGAAACCCATGCTGAAGGGCCCCACCACATTGTCATCTGAAAGTCCAGAAATCAGGGTGCCGGTATTTCGAATATCAATCCAGTTATAGGTAGGCCTCGGGGTAGAAGTGGTATTGCTGGGCTGCCAGAAATACCCAAAGGCATCTCGAACGCCAGCGGCTTGCCCCAGCACCAGTTGAGCACTGAACAGGAGGATCAAACAGGAAAGTAGATGCTTTTTCATAGGAAGCTAAGTGATTGAAGTGGAACATGGTGCGATCGGGGCTAGCTTCCATAAATTAGGATTTTTTTCGTATGCAGGAAATAAAATATGTTGGAACTGGCGTATTTTCCCATCCATCAGAATGACTAATCCCGAAGACCCTCTTGTGAGGGTTCCGGGATTAGGCTTAATTTAACAGGTATTAACTGCGTCTTATTTTTCCTTAGTTTCCGACATATAGTACCCCTTTTACAGGATTCTTTTGCTTACTGAAAAAAATATGATCTGGTGCCAGTACATACATCCCATCAGGTATAGAATGCGCAGGTGCAACGATGAACCCTGCCCTGTCCCCAATGTACAAATGGTACATCACATACCCTTCCGGCACCCTGGCAGTGGCAAAGTCTTCGGCAGGAATTCCATTTGGGTACAGCTTTTCAATGATTTCCTCAACAGCTTCCTCTACTTCTGATGGATCAGGAAGCTCTTCTGGTTTAGGCTGGTATGCCTGCAATTCTTCCAACTCCTGGTAATTGTCTAAAGGAAACACCGGTGAAAAATATTTTAAGGCGGAAAAGTGATCAGAGACTGAATACGTCATATGTAAATCTCTTAATTGGCGGGTTCCCCCTTCCACCTCAATTCGCGATACTTTTCCCTTTTTACTGTGCCTAAACTGTCCATTTTCATAAGAAACGAGACCATCTGGCTCTTCCTCCCAAATGATTTGTCCATTTAGGGAATGCAGGAAGTCTCGTCTTCCCACATCGTATATGCTGTATCCATCAGGTAATTGTGCTGAAAAGTGGTTACCCGTAATGGTGACCTCTGTACCTGCTGGAAAGACTAGTTGAGAGGAATGGGTAATACTTTGTATTTCATTGGCCTCTTCCTGCATTTCCAGGTACGGAGAATTACAAGCCACCAGGATAAGAAGCAGGGAAAACACGGCATAAAGGGTCCTTATTGAAAGCATGATAGATAAGTTTGAGTTGCCTACTTGTAAGCTTTTCGGCTTCCGCTCCCCACGTCATTACAGCTCTTAGGAAATTCCCAAAACCAGCATAACAAACGGGTAAATTAAATTTTTAGACGGAAACCGGGAGAGGTTAGTTCGTTATTATTCCCAAAAACAAAATTTCTTGCCTTATGTCAAGTGCTACGCCTCATCACGCGGAGACACAACCATTTATCTCTTACCTTCCTTCTCCTATTTAGTAAGAAAAGCCATGCAAAAAACCGAAAGGGATTTGTCTCCACTTTCGGCTTTCGAGGGCTTCCCGCAGGGTCTGTTAGCAAAATTACTGAGAAACCTCGATATCAAAACTCCCTTCCGTTACCGTAATGTCGGCATTTCCTGAGGCAGCATTGACTCCGGTAAACTCGAAGGTGCCTTTAACTTTTCCATCAGCATCGAACTCACTTACCACGATGGTTAAGCTGCCGAGGCCTCCGATGGTTGTAAAGGTGTTTGTTACAGGATTGGGGCCAGAATACCGGGCCTGGGAAGTAGCAGTAAAATTTCCTTGGTTTACTGTGTAGGTCCCAGGGCCTGTAAAAGGATTCAGGATCAGCCCAATTTGTGAATTGTCACTTGATTGCTGTCCGGTAATGGTCAGGACATCTGCGCCTGATCCAGCAGAATAAGTGGCCTGGACAATGAAATTCCCTGTCCAGTCGGTCCCATCTACTTTGCAGGTCATGGTACCGTTTACCTGCTCACTGCTAGTCGGATCATCCCCATCATCGTCATTTCCACAAGCAACCACGAGCATACTGATCATCAGGAGGAAAAATAAGTTTCTTAAGGTCATCATGATTTGTTCGGTTTTGTTAATGATTGATGACCCAAAACTAGGTGGCAACCCTATGGAAATAAATGGGGGAAAACCCCTAAAGAGTTAGGGGAATCATCGTAGGAATCCCTTAAATCCGCCTCTTTTGCTTTATTTATTGACCTTCGGCCGCCTAATTTCTTCGAACGGCCCGGATGCACAAAAAGGCGGGAAAGGAGTTCAACTCCTTGTAGTGCTTAGGATCAAGCTGTTCAAATTCTTGCGTAGGTTTCGGTTCCACCAATTTGTCAATATAAAACCCGTTTTCTGTAAATGGCGCAAGACATTGGGACATTGACCTACGAAAACTATTGACCTCCACCGTTGATCCAAAGCCTCGCCAATCGCATTTCACCTGCTCAACCTCGAAGTATTTGGTCGATTTGAAGTAGTTGTATTCAAAAAAGGGATGCTCAATGGAGATAATCACTGCTCCAGAAGGTTTCAACACTCGGTGAAACTCCTGGACCACAGGTTCCCAATCCTCCACGTAATGCAACGCCAAAGCACTTAACACAATGTCAAAAGATGCATCTGTAAGCATATCCAATGGCTGGGCAAGGTCATGAAGGAAGAATTGTCCTTTCCCTTTATTCCTTTTTTTCGCAAGCTCAATCATGCTGGGACTCAAATCAAAGGCTGTCACTTCAGCTCCTTTTTCCAGCAGAATTTCCGCATACTTTCCTGGTCCACAACCCGCATCTAACACAGATTTCCCCTTTACATCAGGCAGCAACCCCAAGGTATTCGGTCGGTCATAATAAGCGTTGTGTGGCTTATGATCAATCAGCTCGTTGTACCTAACCGCCATTTTTTCGTAAGCAGCGATAATTTTTTCAGTAACCATGGTTCTTGGAAGATAAGGACAAAGGAAAACACGCCTCATGAAAAATGAGGCGTGCAATATATTGGGCCAAAGTTACAGCTTCTCTTCAAAAACTACTTGGCCTTTTCCATCAA
>JBCDIQ010000008.1:0-36410 GCA_039024295.1 Bacteroidota bacterium
ACACCAAATATCGATTTGACGATCACTGACAGATACATCAGTAATCTCCAACTCCGGCAAATTTAATAGTTCTTCGTAGAGCGCATTCATCCTAGATAAGTTAGTAATTTAATTGATGCTCCACTACTTTCGTAGATGAACTGATTTGTTTAAGTGTAAATTAACCTATTTACGTCTTGAAGTAAAGTTGGCAACATGAAATCGCTGTACGTCTCCTGCATCTTGCTGTTGGTCGCTTTACCGGCTATTGCTACCACTTATTTCATTGATCCTGCCGGAGACAACACAAATGCAGGCTTATCGCCGGCTTTTCCTTTTGCTACCATTGCTTATGGCTTTTCAGTCGCAGCCGCAGGGGATACCCTTCTGCTCACCAAAGGGACATTTTATGGCACCACCGTTTTAGAGGACAAAAATGGCACACCCGAACGTCCTATTGTGCTCAAAAGTATGGCCGCTGATCCACTTGATTTTGCTGTGATTGATGGGGAAAGTCCCCCTTCTCAACATGTGAACCTGCACGGCTTACACTTGAAAGACTGCTCTTGGATCGTCATTGAAAACATCGTTTTTCGCAACTGCTGGCGCAATGTGATCAACCTGGAAAACTCGTCTTATGTAACTGTGCTCGCTTGCCATTTCTCCTCAGGTAAAGAAGTCGTTTACCCACACGGAGAGGAGGCACATCACATCCTCGTCGAGAACTGCTACGTTCGCCATCCTGATGAGGTATGGCGGGGCTGGAGCTGGGAGAGCATCCACCATGGGGCGTATCAATTTTACAACGGAGGCTTATTGCATCCACGCAGGAGCGGCGGAGGACATGTGCTGCGAGGCAATACAGGCATTAATTTGTTCAACGCCTTTCGCACGCGCCCCGGTAACATCAAACAAGACGGGAATATTGAGATTTACGACAACAGTTTCAGCAACATACGTGACAACGATTTTGAACCTGAAGACTGGGCGTGGAACCTTCACTATCATCACAACTGGCATCGCAACGTACATAAAGCCTACTCCATCGATGATGTGCGTGGGGGCAATATGTATATATTTGGGAATACCTACACCCAAGGAAGCGATAGCTATTCGAGGGCAGAAGTAAACGGTATCTTCAAGTACAAAGACGGCCCGCTGACCTATCCGTGCTATGTTTTCAACAATAGCTATTTCACCGAGGCGAGGGTGCTGAAAGATGGGGAAGCCACCAATCACCTGTTGAAACACTTCAACAATGCTTACTACTTTTTTCGAGGTAGCCAGCGGTTTCAGGTAGATGATTGGCAGACCGGATATGAGTTTGACCATGATGTCATCAACCAGGAATTTCCTGCGAACATCACCGACAATCAGCAGGAAGCGAATGGGTTAGAAAATACGGATGCAAGGTTTGTGGATGGGGTAGGGGGCGATTTTCGTTTGCAAGTGGGCAGCCCAGCGGTAGATGCGGGTAAAATAATGACCTTCCCGGAGTTCGCCTGGACCCAGCACTTCACAGGCAATGCACCAGATATTGGCGCCTATGAGGGCAATCGCCCCACGGATGGCCCTGCTTTCCGGTTTATTCCCTCGCCCGACGGTGCATATTATTTGGAGCGTCCGCGCATTAGCAAGCATCGTGTAGATTCGACCTCACTTGTTCTGTATTTCTCCGCTGCCCTGGACAGCACTTCATTGGTGGCTAATTTTGTGGACCTGTATCAGAATGGAATGCGCATCCGTATGGACACGTTTTATTTTCCCAACCATGCCCATGAACTATTCATTGAGACAAGCATTCCATTGCTGGCGGATAGTTTATCACTCACTTTTAACACTCGCCCCGTCGGTACCAATGGCTTACCGGTTACGGACTGGGCATCTACCTTGCCCATCGGTACTCAGGTTCAGCTCATACCTGACCTTTCGGTTGTCCCAATAGAAATCATTTCCTCTTTAAATGATTGGCATACGAAAAACGAGGCAGCCTTAACCCTCATTCCCAATCCCGCTCATGGAGGAATGACCTTCATCTTGACCGAAGAGAATATACCCGCCAACCAAACACCTGAACTGAGGATTTACACGGTAACAGGAGGCTTAGTTGATAGTCATTTTCCGAAAGAAAGAGAAGGAAACAACCTGAGATACGAAGTAGACCAACGGTTGCCAAGTGGTATGTATATTGGAGCCGTTCAAACCCCAACAGGTATCGTAACTCAAAAATTTGTGATACAATGAGAAAATCCGTGATGCAAATAACCCGGCTGCAATGAGCAGGGCTATTTGGTCTTACAATTCCCCTTCAGCCCATCCGTTGATTTTTTGCATATGTTAGGCTTTTCTTAAGCCCCTCACCATTCGATCCTTTCCATTCAAATCCTGCTTCAGCTCCACGTTTTCATATCCTAAATTTTCGAGCAGAGACACCACCTCTTGCCCCAGCGATTCATGAATTTCGAAAAACAGCCTTCCACCAGGTGGTAACACCGATAACCCACGCGTGGCAATCACCCGATAAAAAAGCAGAGGATCATTATCAGGGACGAATAGTGCTAGCCCTGGCTCGTAGTCTCGTACACGTGCTGCCAGACTTTCCTTTTCGATCGCTGGCACATAAGGGGGATTACTTACAAGCGCGGTAAGAGGAGCTGGCCAAGCAGTTTCATCAAGCGCATTTTGGCAAATAAACTGGACACCTGCGTTGAGGGCAGCAGCATTGTATTGACCAATTGATAATGCAGCCTCACTCACGTCCATTGCCAGTACATCTGTTTCAGGCTGATTGAGCGCAATACTGATGGCGATACATCCGCTACCAGTTCCCACATCCAGCAGCTTGCCTGTTTCAGGCAATTCATCTAGCACCCATTGTACCAACTCCTCCGTCTCCTGCCGTGGAATAAGCACATCAGGAGATACTTTATATATATGTCCGAAAAAAGGAGCTTCTTCTGTAATATACTGTAACGGTTCACCTCCCTGAAGCCGTTCCAAGATATTTTTCAATTGCTCTTCCCGTATCTTGTCCCAAGCAATGTAGTGATGCGGCAGTACCGTTTCCCCCGCGAGGAATTCAAGCAACCGATGGGTTACCGCCCAGGATTCTGGCGTTTCATAGACTTCCTTTATTGACTGTTGGATTCGCGTTCTCAGATCACTTACCAGAATATTTTCCTGCTTTTCCAATATGAATTGAATTTATTTCGTTCTTTTTCCAGAATCTCTAACAACAACTCGGTGATGTTTTACCGGTGAAATCTACATGATTTTCACACATGATTCCTATTTCCCAAAATTAAATATGGCAACTCCATTGAACCCTATTACCTAATACAAGACGCCTAACACCTACACCCCATCACCTAAAAGTTAATACCTAAAACCTACAATCCCATCGCCTATTGCCCACCCTTACCTTATCATTAATCCTAATTTGAGCGTGTATGAAAAGGATGTCAAAAATGGCAATGGGCCTGATGGCCATCACTATGTGGGCAATGAGTTTCCAGGAAGTAAGTGCCCAGATTGAAGTTCGGCAAGAAGATCATTTCTGGCGAAAGCGTGTGGTGAGAAGATTAGACCTGGGAGAAAAAATCAACCGGCCTTTGGTCAATCATCAGTCCAGCATTTACAATGGCGGGCAGTACCGGGAAAACCAGGGAATTGTGGCAGCCCTAGTGAATGGGTTGAAAAACCGGGAATACATCGCTTACCATCCGGATGACTGGAACCAGACGATGGACTATGAAGCCTTGGTTACCCGGATGATGGAATTTGAACGCGCCATGCAGGTAGAAGAGGAAGAATGGCCGGAAAAAGAGGATGAAACCTCCGATTTTGAAGAATATGGAATCGGTGAAAGCGCCATAGATGAGTGGGGCAGCTTTGAAGGACAAGTAAAACCACTTGAAGAAGTAGTCGTTCATCCGGATTCTTATAAGAAAGGTGGTGCCGAGGTGTATGAATACCAAATTGACTGGGCCCAGTACGAGGAGTCCTTCCACATTGTCGAAGATTGGATTTTCAATCGGGCACGCAGCGACATGCAGCAGAATATAGAGTTCTTTGAGGTCATATGGACAGATCCCATGGAAGTACTACCAGAAAAAGTACTGGCTAGGTTTCGGTGGGAAGATGTGAAAGGCTTACTGGCCGAAGCCCAGTGGAAGAACCGATTCAATGATGCGGAAGCGAGATCCCTAAAAGAAGTCATGGAACTGCGCATTTTTCATAGCTATGTCATTGATGTGGGCGGGGTTCCGGTACAATCTCTCTCTGAAGCACAGCGCCGTGAATTTGAAATGATCGAGTTTGAAGCCACCCTCTGGTCCTACTAACACCTAAAGCCTAACGCCTAATACCTAACGCCAAAAAAACCCTCTTTGGGATGGAAAGGAAGCACCATCCCTCCTTGCTCCCCTATTTGGGGAGTTTTTTTATGCATATAGTTGGACGAGAAAAATATACTTTCTAATTTTGTAACCCGATTGAGAAATGAGGCATCTGACGGCTGAAATCCAACCTTTTGTTTCTAGCTTATAATTGTCTCAACTCAACCACGATTTACGCTCGTTCCCGCAAAGGAACTCTAGCACAGCAAGCAGGCACATACGCCTTTGATTCATGTTCTTCTCCTTCATTCATCCTATGGGTGCCTGAATGGTAAGTATTTTGATTTTTCTATTGCCTGCAAAGGCGATTTGGCATATATAATTTTTATCTCTAATTTTGCACCTCGTTAAAATAAAGTAGTCAGACAATAATGCCAACTATTCAACAGCTTGTACGCAAAGGCAGGTCCTCTAAACTGGAAAAGAGTAAATCACCTGCACTTGATTCTTGCCCCCAGCGAAGAGGCGTATGTTTGCGTGTATATACCACCACTCCTAAGAAGCCTAACTCAGCGCTTCGTAAAGTGGCTCGTGTTCGTCTAACCAATGGAAAGGAAGTAAACGCCTACATTGGAGGAGAGGGGCACAACCTGCAGGAACACTCTATTGTCTTGGTACGTGGAGGGAGGGTTAAAGACCTTCCAGGTGTTCGTTACCACGTTGTTCGTGGTGCGTTGGACACTGCAGGAGTTGAAGACCGTATGCAAGGTCGATCTAAATATGGTGCAAAACGACCAAAGAAATAAATCATGCGTAAATCCAGAGCAAAAAGTCGTCCCATTACGCCAGATCCTAAATATAAGAGCGAGCTGGTCGCGAAGTTTGTGAACAACTTAATGTACGATGGCAAGAAGAGTACTGCTTATCGCACATTTTATGGTGCATTGGAAATTGTCGAAAGCCGGACCGAGCTGGGTGGGGTAGAGGCATTCGAAAAGGCACTTGGCAATATTATGCCTGCTGTTGAGGTGAAGTCACGTAGGGTAGGGGGTGCTACTTTCCAGGTGCCCATCGAGGTGAGTGCTAGCCGTAGACAAGCTTTGGGAATTCGCTGGTTAATCAAATATTCCCGTGGTCGCAACGGGAAATCCATGAAAGATAAACTCGCCGCTGAAATCATAGCTGCTTCAAAGGGTGAAGGTGCTGCTGTCAAAAAGCGTGAGGATACTCACAGGATGGCAGAAGCCAACAAAGCGTTCTCACATTTTAGGTTTTAATACTTTCAGTCTTTCAGGAATATAGCCAAACAAATGAAAAAAGTATCGCTCAAACATACGCGCAACATCGGTATCAGTGCCCACATTGATGCTGGAAAAACGACCACCACTGAGCGTGTCCTCTTTTACACGGGATTAACCCACAAAATTGGAGAGGTACACGATGGTGCTGCTACCATGGACTGGATGGAGCAGGAGCAAGAGCGTGGTATTACCATTACCTCTGCGGCGACTACCACCTTCTGGAATTATGAAGATACTGAGCACAGGGTAAACATCATTGATACACCGGGTCACGTAGACTTTACCGTAGAGGTGGAAAGGTCTCTGCGCGTACTTGACGGTGCCATCATGTTGTTTTGTTCTGTTGGCGGTGTTGAGCCACAGTCTGAAACAGTATGGCGTCAGGCTGACCGTTACCGTGTGCCACGTATCGGTTTTGTAAATAAAATGGACCGACGTGGAGCTAACTTCTTTGAAGTGGTAAAGCAAGTTCGGGATATGCTGGGAGCTAATCCTGTGCCCATTCAGGTACCTATTGGTGCCGAAGAAAACTTTCGTGGTGTAGTAGACCTGATTGATAACAAGGCGATTATCTGGAATGAAGACGACATGGGCATGACCTATGAAGAGGTCGAAATTCCAGATGATATCAAGGATACAGTAGAAGAATACCGTACACAGCTTATTGAAGCTTGTGCAGAATATGATGATGCATTACTCGAAAAGTTTTTCGAGGATGAGGAGTCAATTACCCGTGAAGAGCTGTTGGAAGCCCTTCGTGCAGCTACGCTTGACATGGCTATTACCCCGATGCTTTGTGGTTCAGCCTTCAAGAACAAAGGGGTGCAAGCACTGCTGAATATGGTGTGTGCACTACTGCCATCTCCATTAGATGTGCCTGCGGTTACAGGAGTCAATCCTCGAACTGACGAAGAGGTAGTACGCAAAGCAGATGAGAATGAACCATTTGCAGCCCTGGCATTCAAAATCATGACCGATCCATATGTAGGTCGCCTTGCCTTCTTCCGGGTATACTCCGGAAAGCTGGATGGTGGCTCTTACATTTTGAACAATCGTTCCGGAAAGAAAGAGCGTATCAGTCGTATCATGCAGATGCACTCCAACAAGCAGGAGCAAATTCCATTTGTCGCTGCTGGTGACATTGCCGCAGGAGTTGGGTTTAAGGACATCCGTACAGGTGACACATTGTCTGACCTGGACAACCCGATTGCATTGGAGTCAATGACCTTCCCGGATCCGGTGATTCAGCTGGCAGTTGAGCCTAAGTCCCAGTCTGACGAAGACAAATTGGGCGTTGGCCTTGCCAAGCTATCCGAAGAAGATCCCACGTTCCGTGCCTACACAGATGAAAACTCTGGACAGACCATCATCGCAGGTATGGGAGAGCTTCACCTTGAAATTATTGTTGACCGTCTCAAACGGGAATTTAAGGTAGAAGTAAGCCAAGGCCAGCCTCAGGTGGCTTATCGCGAAGCAATCACCGGTTCTGTAGACCATAAGGAGGTGTACAAGAAGCAGACGGGTGGCCGTGGTAAATTTGCCCACGTTGAGGTCGAGTTTTCTCCGCTTCCCGATGATGCTGAGAAAGAATTTGAATTTATAGATGCCATCAAAGGTGGATCTATTCCTAAGGAATACATTCCATCAGTTGAGAAAGGTATCAAGAATGCCATGCAAGATGGTGTATTGGCAGGGTTCCCATTGAGTGGAGTGAAAGCTCGCTTGCACTTTGGTAGCTTCCACGCGGTTGACTCCGATTCTCTTTCTTTCGAATTGGCCGCAAGGTTGGCATTTAAGGCAGCTGGTAAGAAAGCCAAGCCTGTGATCATGGAGCCGATTATGGATGTTGAGGTGGTTACACCTGAAGAATACATGGGTAGTATCGTCGGAGACCTGAACCGTCGTCGCGGACAGGTGGAAGGGATGAACGATCGTGGTAATGGTAAGGTCATTAAAGCCAAAGTTCCATTGTCAGAATTGTTTGGATATGTTACTTCCCTGCGTACCATTTCTTCTGGCCGCGCAGTGTCAACCATGCAGTTCTCCAAATATTCACAGGCTCCTTCCAATATTCAGGAAGAAGTTGTCGCAACAGTAAAAGGTCTTTCAAAAGTATAAGCACCCAGATGGGGTTGGAAAACTAAACAGTTCCAACCCCATTTTTTAAACTGCTTTTTCAGCATGACTCAGAAAATACGAATCAAACTGAAGTCCTACGATCACAACCTAGTGGATAAGTCCGCAGAAAAGATCGTACGTACGGTTAAATCAACCGGAGCCGTAGTTAGTGGACCCATTCCTTTACCTACTGAGCGTTCCATTGTGACCGTAAACCGTTCTCCTCACGTGAATAAGAAATCTCGTGAACAGTTTGAGATCAGTTCATATAAGCGGTTGATAGATATTTTCAGCTCTAGCTCCAAGACTGTGGATGTACTCATGAAACTTGAGTTGCCCAGTGGAGTAGACGTAGAAATTAAAGTCTAATCAGTGCTTCGTTCTTTCATTATGTTGTCTGATAAATCACCAGATAACCGCTAATTATTAAATCAATGGCAGGATTAATTGGAAAAAAAGTCGGGATGACAAGCCTTTTCCTGGAAGACGGGAAAAACACCGCTTGTACCCTGATCCTGGTAGAGCCCAACGTGGTTACCCAGGTGAAAGAAGTAGATGGCCCTGATGGGTACCGTGCCGTGCAGCTTGCCGCCTTTGAAGCCAAGGAGAAAAATACTTCTTCCCCTATGATGGGACACTTTCAGAAGGCTGGCACCTCCCCCAAGCGTAAACTCGTCGAGTTTGAATTTGAAGGAGATGAAAAAGCACTTGGCGATGAAGTCAACATCAGCGATGTATTCGATGAAGGGGACTTTGTTGACATTGTAGGTACTTCCAAAGGTAAAGGGTTTCAGGGCGTTGTGAAACGTCACGGGTTTGCAGGTGTTGGAGGCCGTACCCACGGCCAGCACAACAGGGAACGTGCCCCCGGTTCTCTTGGGCCAGGCTCAACTCCCTCTCGCGTGTTTAAGCGCATGCGAATGGCTGGACAAACCGGCAACCAGCGTGTGAAGGTGCAAAATCTTCAGGTGCTTAAAATTATCTCTGAAAAGAACCTATTGGTTGTTTCAGGTGCAATTCCAGGTCCTAAAGGTTCATTTGTAATTGTAGAGAAGTAATGGAAGCAACCGTTTACAGCATAGAAGGTGCAAGCACTGGGCGTATCGCAAAGCTTGCAGAGGAAGTGTTCTCCTTAGAGAACCCCAATGATCACGCCATTTACCAGGACGTAAGAAGCATCCTTGCCAACAAGCGGCAGGGAACTTCCAAGGCCAAAGAACGCAGTGAAGTAAGAGGTAGTAACAAAAAGCCTTACAGACAGAAAGGTACAGGTAACGCACGTGCAGGTCACAAGCGTTCACCACTTCGTCGTCACGGTGGTACTGTCTTTGGACCAAGACCTCGTGATTATGGCTTCCGTCTGAACAAAAAGCTACGTAAGCTAGCCAGACGTTCAGCACTGACCTATAAGTCCCGTGAAGAAGGAATCAAGGTAGTTGAAAACTTCGAGTTCGAAGCTCCCAAGACAAAAGACTTTATCCAGATGCTGAACAGCCTGGAAGTAGGGCAGAAGAAAGTACTGCTTGTTTTGGCTGAACAAAGCCCCAACGTGGTACTTTCTGGTCGTAACCTTCGCAAAGCGCAGGTTATTCAAGCGACTGACCTCAATACATATGACATCCTCAACGCAGAGACTTTGCTGATTCAGGAAGGTGCTGTTGAGATCATTAACCAACAATTAGCAAACTAGGTCATGTATAGTGTACTGAAACGACCCATTATAACGGAAAAATCATCTTACCTCATGGAAAAGAAGGTGCCTCAGTATTCTTTTGAAGTGACAATGGGTGCTTCTAAGGCTGAGATCAAACAGGAGATTGAGCGTGTATACGAGGTTGAAATTGACCGAATCAATACCATGATCATCCAGGGAAAACCCAAGCATCGTTACTCTAAGCGTGGCGTTGTGCATGGAAAAACCCCTAACTATAAGAAAGCTGTGGTAACCCTGAAAGAGGGCTTTGAGATTGACTTCTTCAAACATATTTAGGCATGGGTGTAAGAAAATTAAAGCCGGTTACCCCCGGTATGCGTGGACGTTCTGTATCTGACTTTGATTCAATCACAAAGTCAACCCCTGAAAAATCTTTGACCAGAACCCTCAAAAAGTCTGGTGGTAGGAACAACTCAGGGCGTATGACGGTACGTCAGCGTGGAGGTGGTCATAAGAGAAAATACAGGGTGATCGACTTCAAGCGAAACAAGTTTGATGTACCTGCCACTGTATTAGCCATTGAGTACGATCCCAACCGTAGTGCTCGCATCGCTTTGGTGCAGTATGAAGACGGCGAAAAGCGATACATCATCGCACCTTCAAAGTTAGAAGTAGGTGCAACCATCATTGCCGGGGACTCTGTTGCTCCTAGTGTTGGAAACGCCATGCCTTTGAAGAGTATTCCCCTGGGTTCTTTTGTTCACAACATTGAACTCCAGCCAGGGAAAGGTGGTCAGATGGCACGTAGTGCTGGGACCTATGCACAGCTTTCTAACAAAGAAGGTAAGTATGCCATTCTGAAGTTGCCTTCTGGTGAAACTCGCATGGTATTGCTGACCTGTATTGCTACAATGGGGACCGTTGGTAACTCCGAGCACCAGAACATTGACCTGGGTAAAGCCGGTCGTTCTCGTTGGTTGGGTCGTCGCCCAAGAACTCGTGGGGTAGCCATGAACCCGGTAGATCACCCAATGGGTGGTGGTGAAGGCCGTTCTTCCGGTGGACACCCTCGCAACAGAAATGGGTTGCCTGCTAAAGGATACAAAACCCGCGAAAAGAAAAAAGCTTCTAACCGGTTTATCATCAGCCGAAAGAAAAAATAAGTCGTTATGGCTAGATCACTTAAAAAAGGACCCTTTATTGACCCGAAGCTGGAGCGCAAAGTTTTGCGGATGAATGACCGCAACGAGAAGCGATTGATAAAAACGTGGGCGCGCAGGTCTATGATTTCTCCAGACTTTGTTGGGCACACCATAGCCGTTCACAACGGCAACAAGTTCATTCCTGTTTACATATCGGAAAACATGGTTGGGCATAAGCTAGGAGAATTTTCTCCTACACGTAACTTCCGTGGCCATGCCGGTAACCGCAAAAAAGATAAAAGGAGATAACGATGGCTGAGCAGACAACCAAATTGACTCGTAAAGAGAAGATTGCCCAAGGCTTGCCGAAGCCTCCAAAACGCAAAAAAGCGTATGCGGAAGCGTTAAAGGCAAAGAAGCAGGACGAAGTAAAGGTAACCCTGCGAAACTATCGCTCTTCTGCCAGGAAAATGCGCCTGGTTGTAGATCAGATTCGTGGTATGGAAGTATTTCAGGCTCTTTCAGTACTGAAATTTACTGCCAAGGCCAGTGCACCTGCAGTGAGTAAGCTGTTGCGTTCCGCAATTGCTAGCTGGGAAGAAAAGTTTGAGGGGGACCGTGTGGATGTAGGTACGCATTACGTCAGCGAAGCATTTGTTGACAGTGCCCGCATGCTGAAACGGCTTCGCCCTGCACCGCAAGGACGTGCACACCTGATCAGAAAGCGTTACTGTCATGTAACACTGGGTATCGATGAGATGCCGGATTTTGATGAAGAAATTGACGATTAATCTTTAACCATAGGCAAATTGGGACAGAAGACTCATCCAATAGGACTTAGGCTAGGTATCACCAAAGGTTGGGATTCCAACTGGTACGGTGGTAAAAACTTTGCTGATAAAATTGTTGAGGACGACCAGATTCGTTCTTACCTGCATGCGCGTATTCCAAAAGGTGGTATTGCCCGCATTGTTATTGAGCGTACCCTCAAGAAGATTACCATTACCATTCATACATCCCGACCTGGAATTGTGATTGGTAAAGGAGGGAAAGAGGTCGACCAGTTACGTGAAGAGATCAAAAAGATCACAAATAAAGATGTTCAAATTAACATCTATGAGATCAAAAGACCTGAGCTTGACGCTACCTTGGTAGCTCAGCAAATTGCTCAGCAGCTTCAGGCTCGTATCTCCTTCCGTCGCGCGATGAAAACCGCTTTGAACGCAACCATGCGTGCTGGCGCACAAGGAATCAAAATCATGTGTGCAGGCCGTCTCGGTGGTGCTGAAATGGCACGTACCGAGCAATACAAGGATGGTCGTATTCCGCTTCAGACACTTAGAGCAGATATTGACTACGCATTGGTGGAGTCAAAAACCATCTATGGTATTATCGGCGTAAAAGTCTGGATCTTCAAAAATGAGATTTACGGAAAAGTCGATCTTTCCCCTAATACTCAGAGTGATCGTAAAGGAAGGTCCAAGAAGCGTAACCGTGGAGATCGCGGGCGGTAATCCTGTTCCAATTTGTTTGCCTATACCTTGAATTAGTTAAGACAAGAAGCATGTTACAGCCTAAAAAGGTAAAATACAGAAGAGTCCAGAAAGGCCGCATGAAGGGTAATGCCCAGCGTGGAACCGATGTTTCCTTTGGTTCATACGGTCTTAAAGCTCTGGAGTCCACCTATATTACATCTCGCCAGATCGAAGCTACTCGTGTGATTATCTCCCGTACCATGAAGCGGGAAGGGAAATTCTGGATTCGAATTTTTCCTGATAAGTCCATCACCAAAAAACCTGCTGAGGTACGGATGGGTAAGGTAAAAGGATCTCCAGAATACTGGGCAGCCGTGGTAAAGCCAGGTCATATCCTTTTTGAGATTGACGGAGTACCTGAAGAAGTTGCGAGAAAAGCCCTTAGGATTGCTTCTAACAAGCTTCCGATTAAAACCAAATTTGTCTATCGCCGAGACCTCATTACCCAATAAGGTCGTGGTATAAAGGATAAAAACCTATGAGAGCGAGTGAAATCCGAGATCTAACGACAGATGAGATTGTGGCCCGTCTTGCAGATGAGCAAGACCGTCTGCTACGGTTACGTCTTAACCACGCTGTCTCTGCGATTGAAAATCCATCAGACATTCGGTCAGCGCGTCGTACAATTGCGCGTCTACAGACCATTTTAACCGAGAGAAGGAAAGAAGAAACAGTTACCTCATGAGTGAGCAGATAAACGAAACTCAGGTTGCCCGCAACGACCGAAAAGTCCGGATCGGTACAGTGAAAAGCAGTGGTATGACCAAGTCCATTGTTGTCGCTGTAGAGCGTAAGGTAAAGCACCCCGTATATGGCAAGGTGCAAAAGCAGACCACCACGTTCATGGTACATGATGAAAACAATGAGTGTGGGGTAGGTGATACTGTTAAAATTATGGAAACCCGTCCTCTGAGTAAGCGCAAGCGCTGGAGACTGGTTGAAATCATCGAAAAAGCCAAGTAAGGAAATACAATGGTACAACAAGAATCCCGACTCAGAGTCGCTGACAACAGCGGTGCCAAAGAGCTCCTATGTATCCGGGTGCTCGGTGGAACGGGCCGTCGTTATGCACGAATCGGCGACAAGATTGTTTGCAGTGTCAAATCTGCAGATCCTCGCGCGAACGTGAAGAAAGGAGACGTGGTGAAAGCAGTAGTGGTAAGGACCCGCAAGGAAGTGCGTCGTCGTGACGGATCCTACATCAGGTTCGATGATAATGCTGCTGTTTTGGTCAGCAACGAAGGCGAGCCACGCGGTACCCGTATTTTCGGCCCTGTTGCCCGTGAATTGCGTGATAAAGGATACATGAAAATTGTTTCACTGGCACCTGAAGTACTCTAGTTGCCTAATAAAGCTACCTACACATGAAAAAGCTTCATATCAAAAAAGGCGACAAAGTACGTGTCTTGAGCGGATCAAAGGAAGACCGTGGAAGAGATGGTGAAGTACTCTTGGTGAATCCAAAGAACTACACCGCCATTGTCGAAGGTCGTCGCATGATAACCAAGCACTTGAAGCCGGACCAAGAAAATCCGCAGGGCAGAATAGTACGCCAAGAGGCCCCTATTCACTTGTCCAACCTCATGTTAATTGATCCTAAAACAGGAGAACCTACCCGCACCGGCCGACGCAAGTCCGAAGGCAAAGGATGGGAACGTTATTCCAAAAAATCTGGTGAAAAAGTCTGAGAGTGATTTGATTATGGAAAACGAACCACGACTCTATACCAAGTATAAGGCGGAAATTGTACCAGCTTTGCAAAAAGAGTTCAACTACGCCACTCCCATGCAAATGCCCCGATTAGAGAAAATTGTACTCAATCGCGGTGTTGGAGATGCTGTCAACGACAAGAAACTGATCGATGTGGCAGTGGGTGAAATGGCCCTCGTTACAGGGCAAAAGCCTGTTGTCACCTACTCAAGGAAGAGTATTTCGAACTTTAAGTTGCGTGATGGCATGCCCATCGGGTGCAAAGTGACCTTGCGCCGGACCATGATGTACGAATTTCTAGACCGTTTTATCAGTATTGCTCTTCCTCGTGTCCGTGATTTTCGCGGGATTCCGGTAAAGGGTTTTGATGGTCGTGGAAACTTCACCATGGGGATAAAGGAGCAGATTATCTTCCCTGAAATTGAGGTAGACAAGATCAACCAGGTTCAGGGATTTGATGTCACCTTTGTAACAAACGCACCAACCGATGAAGAAGCATTAGCCCTGCTCCGTCTGTTTGGTATGCCTTTTAAGAAAACTCAAAAAGCACAGGTTTAATTATGGCAAGGAAATCATCCATAGCACGTCAGAAAAAGCGTGAGCGGCTGGTCGAAAAGTATGCAGAAAAGCGCCAGCAGTTAAAAGAAGAGGGGGATTATCAGGCACTTGCTTTGTTACCTCGCAACTCTTCACCTGTGCGTCTGCATAACAGATGTATGCTTACTGGTCGTCCCCGTGGCTACATCAGAAGGTTTGGGATATCTCGAATTAAATTTCGTGAACTCGCCCTTCAAGGTAAAATTCCAGGAGTAAAGAAAGCCAGTTGGTAAGATGAATACTGATCCGATAGCAGACTTCCTTACCCGCATCCGTAACGCGATGGGGGCTGGACACAAAGTAGTAGAAATTCCTTCTTCAAATCTGAAGCAGGAAATGACGCGTGTCCTTTTCGAAAGCGGGTACATTCGCAAATACAAATTTGTGGATGCAGCTCCACAGGGATCTATCAAGATAGCCCTGAAATATGACAAACTGACCCGTAAGCCAGCCATTACCAAGCTTGAGCGCGTGAGTAAACCAGGACTTCGCAAATACAGCAAAAGTACTGAAATTCCTTACGTGAAAAATGGTCTTGGCATTGCTATCCTGTCCACTCCTTCTGGGGTAATGACAGATAAGCAGGCGCGTCGTGACAACGTCGGCGGAGAAATTCTCTGTAACGTCTATTAATTATTGAGCCATGTCCAGGATAGGAAAAAATCCCATTAGTATACCTAGCGGTGTCTCCATTGAGGTAAAAGACAGCCTTGTAAAGGTGAAAGGCCCAAAAGGAGAATTGACCCAAGAGGTGAACGAAAATATCTCCGTTGAAATCGAGGACGGTACTGTTACCCTTTCTCGTTCCAATGACCTGAAGCAAAACCGTGCCATGCACGGGTTGTATCGTACCCTGATCAACAACATGGTTGTTGGGGTGACAGATGGTTATGTGAAGAAGATGGAGGTTGTAGGAGTGGGTTACCGTGCTGAGGCTCAAGGGAACCAATTGACCCTCAGTTTAGGATTTTCCCACCCAGTAGTGATGGTTTTGCCACCAGAAATTAAAGTGGAAGCTGAATCTCCTCGTGGTAAAAACCCAACCATCACACTTACCGGTATTGATAAGCAACTTTTAGGACAGATTGCGGCCAAAATCAGAGGCCTACGTCCACCAGAACCCTACAAGGGTAAAGGGATTCGCTACGAGGGCGAGGTTATTCGTCGCAAGGCAGGTAAAGCAGGTGCGAAATAAGTTGCGGTAATTTTATTTTAATCTGAATTCTGAAGAAAAATGGGAAAGCCAACTCTTAAAGTTGCCAGAAGAAACCGGATCAGGACAAGAATCCGGACCCACATACGAGGAAACGCAGATAAACCACGTTTGTCTGTTTTTCGAAGCAATAAGCAGATATATGCTCAACTCATTGATGATGATATGGGTGTTACCCTTGTAAGTTGCTCTTCTCGTCTAAAAGACCTATCTTCGCAGCCCGTTTCCAAGATAGAAACCAGCCGTTTGGTTGGTCAGCGTCTAGCTGAAATTGCTAAGGAAAAGGGAATTGGCACAGTCGTTTTTGATCGTGGCGGCTACAAATACCACGGTCGTGTAAAAGCTTTGGCAGAAGGAGCCCGTGAAGGCGGCCTCGTTTTTTAATTGAATCACCATGAGTAAAGTCATTACCGATAAAAGAAGAGAGGTTCGGGCCAGAAGCACCGACATGGAGAAGCTTGAAGAGAAAGTAGTCAAGATCAAGCGAGTAGCCAAGGTGGTGAAAGGTGGTAGACGCTTTAGCTTTAGTGCGATTGTGGTTGTAGGAGATGGAGAAGGAACCGTTGGGTTTGGTTTGGGAAAAGCAAATGAAGTTACAGATGCTATTTCCAAAGGAGTAGATGATGCGAAGAAAAACCTCATTAAGGTACCCATTATAAATGGGACTGTTCCACACGAAAGCTACACCAAATTCGGTGCAGCAAAAGTGCTGATCAAGCCAGCCTCTCCAGGTACAGGTGTACTTGCAGGCGGTGCGATGCGTGCAGTGCTTGAAAGTGCTGGCCTCAAGGATGTGATTGGTAAGTGTCTCGGATCCTCTAATCCACATAACGTGGTAAAAGCCACCATCAAATCACTGGTGGAGATGCGTGACGCCAAAGACATGGCCCAAACACGAGGCATCACAGTAGATAAAGTATTTAACGGTTGAGTTTAACCATATAAGCGGACGGACAATGTATCCCAAAGTCAAAGTAACTCAGGTACGAAGCGTGATCAACCGCCCTAAAGATCAAAAAGCAACCATCGTTGCCTTAGGTCTGGGCAAAATCAACCGTACGGTTGAAAAGGAAGTCACCCCCCAGATTTTGGGGATGATCAAGAAAGTGAGCCATTTGGTTAAACTAGAAGAAGTAGAATAAGCATGAAACTGCATACGCTTAAACCGGCTGACGGAGCCACACGAAAAAACAAGCGAATTGGACGTGGTCAGGGTTCTGGTAGAGGGGGTACCTCTACTCGTGGACATAAAGGCCAGACCTCCCGTAGTGGATACAGTCGTCGTCCTTGGTTTGAAGGTGGTCAGATGCCCCTTCAGCGTCGAATCCCCAAGTTTGGATTCAAAAATATAAACCGTGTTGAGTACAAAGCCCTAAATTTGGACACCATCCAGACCTTGGCCGAGAATTCAGGTGCGGAAGAAATAGATCACGATTTTTTGGTTGAAAAAGGGATCATCTCCAATAACCGTAAACTGGTAAAAGTATTGGGAAGAGGTGAACTGAAAACCAAAGTAAGCGTCAAACTCAATAAGTTCAGCAAGACTGCAAAGGAAGCCATTGAAGCAGCCGGCGGAGTCGCTACCGAGGTATAAGCATGAAAGATCTGATTCAAACGCTACGTAATATTTTCAAAATTACTGAGCTTAAAGAGCGTATCCTGTATACGCTCATGTTGCTGGCAGTCTATCGATTGGGAACATTTATCATTTTACCAGGGGTAGATTCAGCAGAACTCGAACAAAGCTTTGGTTCTTCAGGTGCAGGCGGTGGCCTGCTTGACCTGTTTAACACCTTCCTTGGAGGTGCCTTTGCTCGTGGGGCAATTCTCGCCTTAGGAATTATGCCTTACATCTCGGCTTCTATCGTTGTTCAGTTGCTTGGAGCGGTAATACCCTCATTCCAGAAGCTTAAAACAGAAGGTGAATCCGGGCAGCGTAAGATGAATCAGATTACCCGGTACCTTACAGTGGCAATCACTTTAGGGCAGTCCGTAAGTTACATAACCTACTTGCGTACCTCTTATCCGAGTGCGATTGCCGATAGCAGCTTCTTTTATTTAACATCTGTGGTGATCCTCACCGCTGGAACCATGTTCCTGGTATGGTTAGGAGAAAGAATTACTGACAACGGCATTGGCAATGGCGTTTCACTGATCATTATGATTGGAATCATATCTGGATTCCCAGCCTCTGTTGTGAATGAATTTAACTCTTCTTTGCCAATGGTGTTCTTCATTGAAATCATTGCACTTGGAATTGTGACGATGGCGGTAGTTGCATTGACACAGGCAACACGAAAAATTCCCATTAACTATGCCCGTCAAATGATGGGTAACCGATTAGGGCAAGCCGGCAGGGGGAATGCAGCAAGGCAGTATATCCCACTTAAAGTAAATTCTGCTGGAGTAATGCCGATCATTTTTGCTCAGGCAATCATGTTCTTACCTGCTTATTTGGTCGGACTTTTTGATGATGTTTCTACCCAGGCAATCGTTGGTTCCCTAAGTGATTTCACTAGCTTGACTTACAATGTCATCTTCTTCTTTCTCATCATCATATTCACCTATTTTTACACTGCCATTACGGTGAACCCTAATGATATTGCGGACAATTTAAAGCGTACAAACGGTTTTATTCCTGGTGTTAAACCTGGGAAAAAGACTGCTGAGTATATAGATAATGTTTTGAACCGGATTACGCTTCCGGGTTCTATTTTCCTGGCGATCGTTTCAATTTTTCCTGCGATTGCTGTGAAATTGGGGGCTTCTACAGCCTTCGCTCAGTTCTTTGGAGGTACCACTTTGTTGATTATGATTGGGGTAACCCTCGACACCTTGCAACAGATTGAAAGTTACCTGTTGATGCGCCATTACGATGGGCTTATGAAGACCAGTCGTGTGAAAGGACGTCAGCGGTCAGCAGTTGGGGTTTAAGGCTCATGGCAGAAGGTGCAATTATCTACAAAAACGATGACGAGATTGAAATGATCCGTCAAAGTGCTCTGCTCGTAGGAAAAACACTTGCAGAGGTAGGTAAGCATATTGCTCCTGGCGTAAGCACTGGTAAGCTTGATAAGATTGCAGAAGAATTTATTCGTGATCACAATGCGATACCCGCATTCAAGGATTACAAAGCCAGCTTTGAAGATTCTGCTTTCCCCTTCTCTCTGTGTGTTTCTGTGAATGAAGAAGTTGTACATGGGTTCGCACCTGATGACAAGTTCTTACAAGAGGGAGATATCGTTTCGGTTGACTGTGGCGTTTTACTTAATGGCTTTTATGGAGACTCAGCCTATACATTTCCAGTAGGTGAAATCTCGGCCAAAAAGCGCAGGTTGCTGGAAGTTACCAAGGAATGTCTCTACAAGGGCATTGAAAAAGCGGTGGCGGGTCATCGTCTTGGGGAAGTATCAAATGCAATTCAGCGTCATGCCGAAATGTATGGATACAGCGTGGTGAGGGAGCTTGTGGGGCACGGTATCGGTCGGAATTTGCACGAACCCCCTGAGGTTCCAAATTATGGCCGTAGGCGTTCGGGGGTAAAGTTAAAGCCAGGGTTGGTGATTGCAATTGAGCCAATGATCAACATGGGTAAACGCTCTGTTAAAGTAGCGGAAGACAACTGGACCGTTTATGCGGAAGATCGTCAGCCATCTGCTCATTTTGAACACTGTATCGCGGTACGAAACGGAAAGCCAGAAATTCTTTCCACTTTTGATTTTATAGAAAACTAATCGCAGCATCGTTTTGGCAAAACAAGCCCCAATAAAAGTTGATGGAGTCGTTACCGAAGCATTACCCAATGCCACATTTAGGGTAGAGCTAGAGAACGGCCACGAAGTACTGGCGCACATTGCCGGTAAAATGCGCATGTATTATATACGAATTCTACCAGGAGATAAAGTTGCTTTGGAGATTCCTCCATATGACCTTACCAAAGGTAGGATCGTTTATCGATACAAATAATTGGGATTTTGTAGCCAGATCGGCCAGTTAACACACCATAAACGATTCACACAATGAAAGTGAGAGCTTCGGTAAAAAAACGCACTTCTGATTGCAAGATTATTCGTCGTAAAGGACGTGTGTACGTGATCAACAAGAAAAACCCTCGTTGTAAGCAGCGTCAGGGATAACATGTATGTTAGCATTTAATTAACCCATAACGAATGGCACGAATTGCAGGGGTAGATTTACCCAAAAACAAGCGAGGCGTTATCGGGCTGACCTATATCTACGGCATTGGCCGCACCACTGCTGGCGAAATTCTCGCTAAGGCAGAAATCGACGAGAGCATCAAAGTCCAGGAATGGACAGATGATCAAGTAGTAAACATTCGCCGAATCATCGGTGATGAGTACAAAGTTGAAGGTGCCCTCCGGGGAGAGGTTCAGTTGAACATCAAACGTCTGATGGACATCGGTTGCTATCGCGGGCTCCGTCACCGTAAGGGATTACCCTTGCGTGGACAGCGTACCCGTACCAACGCGCGTACCCGGAAGGGAAGACGTAAGACGGTGGCCGGTAAGAAAAAAGCTCCTAAATAAGTCGGAGTTTTTGACTGAATTTGTCAAGACCACTTTAAGCGTTTATTACGAATGGCAAAAAGTAACAAAAACAAGAGGAAAAAGCGCGTGGACCCTGTGGGGCAGGTGCATATTACTTCCTCATTTAACAACATCATCATTTCCATTACCGATTTAAGGGGGAATGTGATTTCCTGGGCTTCTGCAGGTAAAATGGGCTTCCGGGGTTCTAAAAAGAATACCCCTTATGCTGCTCAGGTTGCTGCAACAGATTGTGCACGCAAAGCCAAGGACATGGGACTTCAAAAAGTAGAGGTGTTCGTCAAAGGTACAGGCTCCGGCCGTGAATCTGCGATTCGGGCTATCTCCAACGCTGAAATTGAAGTAACCATGATCAAGGATATCACTCCCTTGCCTCACAATGGATGTCGTCCCCCCAAGAAAAGACGCGTATAAGCATCTTTTCCGGGTTATTGATGGGCACGAAGCATCGGCGGAAGCCACCTGGCTTGAAAAGCCGCCAGATAATTTCACTTTTCAATTATCTAATAACCTAAAGTCTTAAATGGCACGTTATAAAGGACCAAAAACCAAAATCGCCCGTAGGTTTCGCGAACCAATCTTCGGGCCTAGCAAAGCGCTCGACCGGAAAAAGTATCCCCCCGGACAACATGGGAAAGGGCGCAAAAAAACTTCCGACTATAAAGTTCAGTTGGAAGAAAAGCAGAAAGCCAAGCACATCTATGGCCTGCTTGAAAAGCAGTTTCGCAATACATTCGTTAAGGCTTCACGTAAGCAAGGAGTAACTGGTGAGCTATTTCTGCAACTGTTGGAGTCACGTCTTGACAACACCGTTTTTCGGATGGGTTTTGCCCCCACCCGTCGTGCTGCACGCCAAATCGTTAACCACAGCCATGTCTTGGTAAACGGCAGAAAAATGAACATCCCTTCATGTCTGCTTAAGCCTGGAGATGTGGTTAGCATTCGTGCTAAAAGCCGTCAGCTTGAAGTCGTTACCCGCGACCTCGGAAAAGGCGGCAGATTCCCCTGGCTTCAGGTGAACATTGATGAGCTATCCGGTACCTTTCTGAACTATCCTGCAAGGGATGAGATTCCGGAAAATATCAAAGAGAGCCTCATCGTCGAATTATATTCTAAGTAATAGTCACAATAAAGGTATCCCTAAATGGCACTGTTGAATTTCCAAATGCCTGAAAAAGTCGTCCTGGACAAGGAGACTGATTATTATGGCCGCTTCCAGTTGAAACCACTGGAAAGGGGATATGGTATTACAGTAGGCAACGCCCTCCGTCGGGTGTTGCTTTCCTCACTTGAGGGGTATGCCATTACTTCGGTTAAGATTCCTGGAGTCGATCACGAATTCTCCGTGGTTGATGGAGTTGTTGAGGATGTAACTGAAATTATCCTCAACCTAAAAGGTGTCCGAATGAAGAAAGTAGTGGATGGTGACTCCAAAATCTTTGTCTCCGTGAGGGGAAAAGAGGTTTTTACAGCAGGAGATATCGCTGAGGCCACTACCGTCTTTGCCATTACAAATCCCGACCACGTGATTGCTCACTTGGATCCCAAAACTCAGTTCGACATTGAGCTGACCATTGGTAAAGGTCGTGGATACGTTCCAGCTGAAGAGAACAAGGTCTCCAATGCACCAATTGGTGAGATTGCCATTGATGCTATCTTTACGCCGGTCCGTAATGTTCGCTATGCGGTAGATGATTATCGTATTGAGCAGAAAACGGACTATGAGCAGCTTGACCTTGAAATCCAGACAGATGGTACCATTAATGCCGAAGCTGCATTGAAGGCAGGTGCTAACATTCTGATTCGTCACCTCATGCTGTTTTCAGACGAGAAAATCGTTGAAAGCGTGGATGAGCCTGATAAGAAGGATGAGGTGGACGAGAATTACTTGCAAATGCGCAAGTTGCTCAAGACACCATTGGCTGAGCTTGACCTCTCTGTTCGTGCATTTAACTGCCTCAAAGCTGCCGATATCAAGTCACTTGGTGACCTGGTTAGCTACAACATCGCTGACCTACTCAAGTTCCGTAACTTTGGTAAAAAATCTCTTACTGAGCTGGAGGAGCTCGTGGCAGAGAAAAACCTCAGCTTCGGAATGGACGTTGCTAAGTTTCGTCTTGACGACGACTAATATTTAAGTTAATAGTTTTCGGTTTACAGTTATCAGTTTAGATCTGACGATGTTCTCTGAGGTACTTACTGCAAACTGAACACTGATTACTGAAAACTCAAATTCATTCATTTCCCAAGGGAATATGACCCTCCAGCAGCAGGAATGCCCTTGGCTGGCTAATTAGCTACTAACAAAATGAGACACGGAAAAAAATTCAATCATTTGGGTCGTAAGGCCCCCCACAGAAAAGCCATGTTGATGAATATGGCTAACTCCCTGATCCTCCACAAGCGAATCCGTACCACTGTTGCTAAGGCAAAAGCCTTGCGGGTGTTTGTTGAGCCGATTATCACTAAGTCCAAAAACGACACTACCCATTCTAGAAGGGTCGTTTTCTCTTACCTACGAGACAAAGAAGCAGTTAAAGAGCTCTTTGGACCAGTAGCTGAAAAGGTTGCTGCTCGTCCTGGCGGATATACCCGTATTTTGAAAATCGGGAACCGTTTGGGTGATAATGCGGAGATGGCCATCATCGAGCTGGTAGACTTTAACGAACTGGCACCTGGCAAGCTTCCCGGTGACAAGAAGGAAACCAAGAAGAAGAGCCGCCGCCGTCGTAAGAAGTCCAAAGGTGGAGCAACCGAACCTGCAGCGGCAGCGGCCGTTGAAGCAGTAGAGGAAGTGGCAACTGAAACTGCTGAAGAGGTAGTAGATCAAGTAGAAGAGATTGCTGCTGAGGTAGAAGAAACAGTAGAAGAGGTTGCAGCTGAAGCTACTGAAACTGTGGAAGAAACGCTAGAGGAAGTAACAGAAGCAGTTACCGAAGAAGCGGAAGCTGAAGTCGAAGAGTCTGCTGACGAAGCTACTGATACAGATGATTCTGAGGAAGAAGCGACGAAGTCTTAACTTCTCCTGTAAAACCTAACAGAAAACCACTCCAACTACTGGAGTGGTTTTTTATGTTTAATCAAAATTACGACTAGGGGAAAGGAGCTGTTGTGAGGTCATTAACCCTCGCGGCTATTCATGAAGTACGGTAATCTTCCGAGAAATGGTTTTTTTACCATCATGTGCAACTAATATATACTCTCCGTTGTAGAGCGTATCTGTTTCGATGTAGCTAAGGGTACTTCCAGGAGAAATTGAAGTAGACTTGATCAATTGTCCAGCCAAATCATAGAGCTTCACCTCTACCTGTTGAGTCCTCAGTCCAGGTAATTGAACCGCCACAAACTCTGAACATGGATTAGGGTAAACGCGGACCGTAAGGTCAATTTGGCCTGGATTTACAGATAACACGGGGGAAAATACTGTGCAGGCTTCATCTACGCTTGGTACAAGCCTGTTTGCATATTCCCCATAAAAAGTGGGACCTATGACATATGGATAAGCAGAGTTCCAATTTTGATCAATAGTAGCAAAATAGGCATAGGTTCCATTCGGATATTCTGGGGTCACACAGAATCTGCCATTGTGCTCATCCAGGTAGTCCTCTTCTCCGGTATGGGCTATCCATTCATAGTCTTCTCGGAAGTACCCCAGGAAATAGGTTCCAGCTACGTCAGGTCCATCATCTACATCTGTTCCATCTGCATGGTGGGTACGTTGGGTGATATTTCGCAATTGATACCCGGATTTGATTCGGGTAATCCCTCCAGTGCCGTCATTATTCTTATATCCATATGCCCCATAAATGGGATAGCCATCGTAGGCAAAGCCGATTAGGGGAGAGTGCTGCGTAGAATCAATGGCGTATAGCCCATCAGCATCATATAGGTTGCAGATATTGGACACTTCCAGCAAATCCCACTTAAAGGCCGAAGGGTTCTGATGGTGGTGATAATTTCCCATGGCAGGGTGTGCCTTAGAGCAATCAAATCCAGCCATTTCTGCGAGCACTGCATCCCGATTCCAGTCCTGTACTTGGCCAGGAGGGCCTTGACAACGTGGATTTCCTGGTCCTCCACATAGACGATTATTGGCTGCATCCCACGCAACGCCATCTCGGAAATCAAATAGCGATACCCCATTGATAAAAACACCAATTCTTCCGGGTGTGGTGGCAGTTGGTGCTCCAGTAGCAGGTTGGGGATTCAAGGGGATTTTAAAAATGGCATCCTGGTCTACCGCCAACGAAGGGTTGCCATCTAAAAAAGGACCTGTTGGGTATGCAGGTATACCCTTGGTTTTGATGAATACGTTACTGGCGGAATAGCACACTTCCTGACAGTTGTAAAGGACTCCGTTGTCAATGGGAGTAGAGTTGCCGGATACATAATAGCTCCCCGTTTCAGTGGTATTCTGTAACCAATGAACGATAGCTGGGTCTGTGGTTTGTGCACTTAGCAATTGAGTCATAAGGATAAGTGCGACAGTAGAAAATATTCGTAACATCATAAAGGAGGTTGAATGTTTATGGTTTATTTGACGCCAGCAGCATTAAAATCCTTCGCTGGGTAATAGCAGGTTTCTGGGAAACTGGTAATCGCGGTTAAATACAAATGCTTTGTCATTCAGCGTTAGCAGGAATGCGATGAGGTCAGTCTTTTCATTAGGAGTAAGCTGGATACCCTCGCGCAGCTGAGGAGCCAGATTAGCGGTGGCTTCTATTCCATCTGAATAGTGGCTAAGTACTTGACGCAATTTCTTGAACCGGCCATCATGCATATAAGGAAAGGTATAACTGAGGTTGCGTAAAGAGGGAACCTTGAAGCTTAGGCTATCTTTAGGATGTTGGGTGATTTTCCACCTGCCGGGGTCATTTAAGAAAGTATCAATCGGAAGGCCATTGTTCATGAACTCGCCATTGGTAAATAGGGGTTCGGTATGGCAGGCGTTGCAGCGGGTCAGGAAAATAGCGTAGCCATTTTCTTCCTGGACACTGAAGGAAGCCTCTCCTCGCTTGACAGCATCATACCTGCTATTTGCAGAAACAAGGGTGAGCTGAAATTGTGCAAGAGCTTTTAGTATGTGCTCGCCCGTAACAGCGCTATCACCATAGGCGTTCCTGAATAGGCCAGGATAGATCGCTTTTCGCTGTAGTTTTTTCACCACATGGGCAATGTCTTCTCCCATTTCACCCGGATGACTAATGGGAGCCAACGGTTGCATATCCAAGTGGGGTATGGCACCATCCCACATAAAGGAGGAATTCCAGGCTAGGTTGAAGAGGGGCGGGGCGTTCCGGGTACCAATTGAATCATGGATACCGTGACTTAATTCGTGATCTGTGTGGGCAAATGAATTGTAGGGGGAATGACAGGAAGCACATGAGATGGAGCTATCTTTTGAAAGAATTGGGTCATAAAACAAAGCCCTGCCAAGGGTGATTTTTGCCTCCGAGAGCGGGTTATGGTCAAAGTTGTAATATGGCTTTGGGAAATACCCAGGGTAATCGAGCTGATACAAGTTGCCCACAAATGCCCCCGTCAGAAATAGCAGGACTGGAGTCCCGAGAAGTAATGTCCTGGTTTTCATTTGACAATGGTAAATAAGTTCTCAAAACGTTTGGCAAACGCTACGGCCTGTGCACCAGGACTCATGATGTGGTTTGTCCCGCTTAATACCTCTGGGATCAAAAGACGAGCAAGTTCAACCTCAACATTGATGGAATTAGCGGAATCAATGGGGAGTGCGATTTTTTGTATCGTCTGGAAGGGAGTCTGATAGCCTCCAATATGATAGATAAATTCATTTTCCCTCGATTGGCACACCGGAGAAGTACCTTCCAGTTTGAAATTGATGTACCCGCTTTGCCAAGTCCAGTACATCCCATTAATCGGATCTAAATCACCTCCCATGGCCCCGGAAACATGGGTGAGGCTATCAATGCCCACATTAAACGTTAAGGTGTCGTATGATTGGTTCTTGGTTGTGGGGAGGTTAATGACCAGACTTTGAGATTCCTCCAAATTGATCAGATGATAATTTGAAGGAGATAAACCTTTAGGGGGCTCGTTAGCGATAAACTGGAAATTCGAGAGATAGAATTTGAGGGCAGTTATTTGAGTAGTGTCATTCTTTGGCTTGCTCGTCTCTTCTGCCAATGAAATCCGTTCTCCATTAAAAACGGGAACTAGGGTAATGGTGATAGAATCAGATTCCTGTCCTAAGGTCAGGTTTATCCAGAAGAGAAAGGGGAATAGAAAAAGCACTTTCATATGAAGCTTTTTCTATTTGACGATTAATCTTTCATTTTCCTTCGGAGAAAAAGGTGATTTTTACAAAGAGAAAGAAAATGTATGTAGCCTTACACTACTTCCGCATCAGAAGACCGTGCTTCTGCGCGGGTAAGCAGGCGAATGGCCAGCCAGCTAAACAGCCAGATTCCGGCATAATTTGCTGCTAAATCCGAAAAGGTGAAGCTTCTGATGGGAATAAAAATTTGGCTAAATTCATCTATAGTGACCAAAATACTGAGTATGGTAGCTGCCTTCCACAACTTCCATTTACCTATTTGAATGACCTTATTCCCTACACTCATTGTTACCAGGAATCCCAAAAGTCCCATGAATACAAAATGCATGGTTTTGTCTCTTCCCGGAATGTAGGGTAAGTACTGAAAGATGACAAACTCTGGATAAAGGCTGGCCATCAAGGTAAGAGAGGTGACCACGCATATGATCAAAACAGCAAGAAAGTGTCGGAGGAAGCGGTAGTTCATGATTGAGCTACGGAGAGAGGCACCCCAAGTTGTAGTGGTCAGAGATAAATTATTCGATTTGTGCAAAAAAAGCAGGCCGTCCCATGCCTGAGACGACCTAACAGCATGCGTGATACACGTGGTATCACACTATAAAGAACTGAACTTTTTTGCATCGGTATCATATTAACAACTTGAAGAAGAAAAGGTTATGAAAAGCGGATTTCCCCTTCCCATAACCTTTTTTATATGAAATGACAGACTCAGCCTTGTAGGCGGTCTTTTAAATCCAATCGGTGGGTACGTGCCGTATCTTTAGCGATATCATAGCCCGCGTCTGCATGCCGAATCACCCCCATGGCAGGATCATTGTGGAGTACGCGTCTAAGTCGCTTGTGCGCAGCTTCGGTCCCATCGGCCACAATTACCTGACCCGCATGGATAGAGTATCCCATTCCCACACCTCCTCCGTGGTGTACAGACACCCAACTGGCCCCTCCGGCGGTATTGATGAGCGCATTCAAAATTGGCCAGTCTGCAACGGCATCAGAGCCATCTAGCATAGCTTCTGTCTCACGGTTAGGAGAGGCCACAGAGCCAGTATCGAGGTGATCACGTCCAATGACGATGGGGGCTTTAACCTTTTCTTGCCGTACCAATTCATTGAAAGCTAAACCCGCTTTTTCCCGTTCGCCTTGGCGCAGCCAGCATATCCGGGCAGGAAGTCCCTGAAAGGCAATTTTTTCCTGGGCCATCTTGATCCAACGGGCCAGTGCTTTGTCTTCGGGGAATAATTTAAGAATGAGTCGATCAGTTTCGTAGATATCCTCAGGATCACCACTCAATGCTGCCCATCGGAAGGGTCCTTTCCCCTCACAGAACAATGGACGAATATAGGCTGGCACAAAACCAGGGAAATCAAATGCATGTTTTACCTTGCGTTTGTCCTTGGCTTGTCCCCTGAGGTTATTGCCGTAATCAAACACAATGGTACCCCGCTTTTGAAGGGCTAGCATCAATTCAATATGATGTGCCATGGTGTCAAGGCTCAGTTCGGTGTAACGCGCTGGATTCTCTTTTCTAAGGACATTTGCTTGTGCAGCATCCATGCCTTCAGGGAAATACCCGATCAGTTCATCATGCGCAGATGTCTGGTCGGTAAGGGTATCTACCTGGATATTTCGCTCAATAAGCCTTGACAGCAAATCTACGGCATTGGCATGGACCCCAATAGAAAGGGCTTCCTGTTTCTCTCTTGCTTCCAATGCACGGTCAATGGCAGCGTCCAGGTCCTCAAACATGAGGTCGAGGTAACGCGTCTCAATGCGTCGTTCAATGCGCCACTTTTCAATTTCTGCAATCAGGGCTACCCCTTCGTTCATGGTAATGGCAAGCGGCTGCGCGCCTCCCATTCCACCGAGTCCGGCAGTTACATTCAATTTGCCCTTCAGGGTCCCATCAAAATGCTTTTTCGCTAGTGCAGCATAGGTTTCATAGGTCCCTTGAATAATGCCTTGTGTACCGATGTAAATCCAGGAGCCAGCCGTCATTTGACCATACATCATCAACCCTTTTTGCTCCAATTCCCTGAAGTGGCCCCAATTGGCCCAGTTGGGAACCAGCAAAGAGTTGGCAATGAGTACCCGCGGGGCATCAGGATGGGTAGGTAATATCCCAACTGGCTTTCCAGATTGCACCAGCAAGGTCTCATCCTCCTCTAACTCGCAGAGGGCTTTCAGGATGAGTTGGAGAGATTCATGGTTGCGAGCTGCTTTTCCAGTACCCCCATAAACTACCAGGTCTTCAGGCCGTTCTGCCACATCTGGGTGAAGGTTATTTAGGAGCATCCGATACGCGGCTTCCTGTACCCAGCCCTTACAGGTAAGGGTGTTGCCAGTAGGTAAAATCGGGATGGCTGTCGAAACAGTAGAATTTGACATAGGATGTTGTTTTTGTAAACGCGTTGCTCCGAAAGGTACAAAAAAGAGAAATCCCATTCATGGGAATGGGATAAAAGTAAGATACATAGCTGGTAACAGAAATTACGCTTGAGCATTTTTCAAACCCATCACAAAGCGTGTCAGTGATCTGCGGAGATAAGCTTCATTTTGGTCGCGTGCCTGTAAAAACTGGCCGCTCATGGTAACAGAGATAAAGCCGTGGACCAAAGCCCACCAGTGGAAGAACACTTCCTCTTGAAGTTCAGGATCACTTACAAATCCTTGGAGTAACATACTGACAGGCTGTGCAGCCCGTTTGATTTCTCTGGTGGTAGATTCTCCATCACAAAATACCCCTTCCAGGTTGAACATAACCTGGTAGAGCTCACGGTATTCATAGGAAAATTGCCAATAAGCCAGCGAAATATTGATGATGACCAGTTCGGGTTCATGGGCCGTATGTTGGGCGTCTGCGATTTTTCTGCGGAGGATCTTAAACCCATCAGCTTGCAAGGTCTGAAGCACTTCCGCCTTTCCATCAAAATGCTGGTAGATGATGCCGGTGCTGTATTCTATTCGGCTGGCAATTCGACGAACAGAAACTGTTTGCCAGCCGGTTTCCAGGGCAATCTGACGAGCTGCGTTTAATATACTGGCCCTAACAGATTTGTTGTGGCGTGCTTTTCTTTCGGCAATTCCCATAATTTAGCAGTAATTGGCTAATTATGTTAGAAATATAATAAAAAAGCCACCATCGGGCTATTTTTTGCCGAAAAAATTAGGGGATTTGGGGCAGGTCGTAATCTTCTATGAAAAGAGCTAGCTGCGATTTCGGTACCTGAACTAAAAAGGGGCCTGCACGCGGCTTAAGCCAACGAATTAGGTGTTCGAGGTTTTTCAGAGAAAGGGCTGTGCAACCAGCAGTAGGCCTTGAAGCAGCCCTCCATCCATGAAAAAAGATACAAGAGCCGGCTTGTGCTTCCTGGTCAGGATTGTGGTGAACAAAGATCCCCCAATGGTACAAACTATCTGTCCGAAGCATAAGGTCAGTGCTGTTCCAGTCTCGATAAGGGGTTTGCTCGTTTACCAGCCGGTTGTAATAGGCAGAGCCCGTATCCTCAATACACTGGGTGGTCGAGTCTATCGGGGTATACCGAAAAGAGATTTCTGGAGAAGGGGAACGTCCAAAGGCGGGTCCAAGGCTGAAACATCCTGCAGGAGATGTTCCATCTCCCTCTTCCTTCTTTGGGCCATCCAGCTTGCGGAAATCTTCTAATCCATTTCCCCAAGCCAATCCACTTTTCCCAACCACCACCGGCCAGGAAGGACCAACCTGCCGCCAAGGGCTGGCTTCAGACAAGCGTTGGAAACGAAATAGATGTCCAGTTTGGGAATCCCAACTGTCGGTTACTACGAGAATTACTTGTTTGGATGGAGGAGATTGGGCAAAGGAGGTAAATACAATCCCCAGGAGGAGGTAAAAAAGGCAATCCCTTTTCATAGCGTTAAGATAGGCCATCTACAATGCCGTGGCTAAATGCATAGCGCGCCAGGCCTACCGAATTTCGTACCCCAATTTTCCGCATCATATTTTTCCTGTGGGTCTCGACAGTTCGCCTGCTAATGCCCAAGACATTGGCCACTTCCTCATTTGACATCTCCTGCGCAATGTGGCGGAGAATTTCGGTTTCCCGCTCGGTGAGGTAAACGAGGTCTTCCTCGGTGCTTAATTTTTGGGTCCGTGTGACCAAAATTTCGCCAACACTTTGGCTGAGGAATGTTTTTCCTTTTATCGCTACGGTTTTTACCGCCTCTGCAAGTTCTTCCTTGCTAGAATCTTTCAATACGTACCCCGAAGCCCCTGCTTGCATCATCTCCTGGATAAGGGCTTTTCTGCGATTCATCGAAAGGATAATCACCCGAATATCCGAATGGATTTTTACAATGCTACGGGTGAGTTCCATGCCATTGGTTTGGGGCATGCTCATGTCTGTGATCACCAAATCAACCGCGTGATCTGACAGAAATTCGAGGGCCTCTTCTCCATTAGTAGCTTGACCCTCAACACGTATCTTAGGGTCTTTTTCCAAAATAGCCTGTACGCCATCCAGGACAATCTGATGGTCATCTACCAAAAGGACTCGGACAAAAAAATCTGGGGATTCTTCCACAACGATCGGTGATATTTTGGAACTTTTATTTCCTCAAAAAAATTTTGAAGATTGAAGATAGAACTTTGGCAATAATTAAACAAATAGATGAATTTATTAGAGTAAACTGTGCCATTTTCTTACAATCCATTCAACAGAAAGCAAAAGTAATAACCCAATTAGTAAGGCGGTAATATCAAAGATGGGGCGCCTTGCCGTTTGATAATCAACTGTGGGTTTCAACCCAGGAGCAGCCTGTATATTACCCGCGAGCTTCGACAATTCCCGGCCGGTAACAAAGGTTCCTCCGGTTCTTAGTGCCAACTGACGCAGCAGGTTTTGATCTGCCTGTAGCCTGGCATGCTCAATGTTGCTTTGCCCCACCGAAAATTGCCCATTGTCCTTGCCTACCTGGACTTCGTTTCTTTTGCCTGTTGCCCGATACCTATACGTCCCTTCTTCAAAGGTACCCAACTCCAGGAAGTACTGTCCGGCACCTGTTTCGTTCAAATAATAGTCCGTTTCCTGCCCTTCAGGATTGGTCACAATGAGTTTAATATCAACACCTGAAATGGGGTTATAGCTGTCGTCATACACCTGTCCCTTAAATGAAACAGGTTCCCCTCCAGTGAACAATCGCTTAGAAGGCTGAACTTTAAATTTACGTTTGTCATCAGAGACCATGAGCCACTTAATCAGGTTAAACAGCCAATCATCAAATGCATCGAAACTCTCGGTTTCCAAGAAGCTGTGGGCCCTTAGGCGCCATACGCCTTCTCCTAAGAAAACCGAGTTTTTTCTTCCAAGTGTATTTTGAAGGGCAAATACCGGATAATCAAGGGCAATGTTCTTGATTTTGGCAGTGGCAAATACTTCTGAAGTGGTTTTAGGCTCCCAGTTGGATCGGTTGCGTACAACAGGGGGAGCTGCATTTATCCAGTTCAGCCAGCGGTCTCCAAAGGTGTAGGAGGAATGCTGTTTGTAAGCAGGTAGAAAATTGGCAATCACCTCTTCAGAACGGGGATTGATGTTTCCAGGACTTAGTGCCATCAACGGGTAAAGCGGCCGCATGGTCTTGAGGTCCGAAAATCCTCCGACAAAAAACATCAGCGGGACTTTCCGTCCATTGGCTTCCCGAACAATCTTATCCACCCACCCCTTGTCGCTGGAACTTTGGGGAAAATTGTGCAGGATCAGCAGGTCAAAGTCTTTTAGGTTGAAGGAGGTGGGGTCGGTATAAAATATGCCTCTTTCCTTGAGGATAAACTGCGTCAGTTGGTAGCGGTCTTCCCGGCGAAAGGCTTCTTCAAAAGCTCCTAGATCGGGGTGAGGGCTACCTGCGAACAGGGCGATTTTTACCCGGGTCTCAAGGACGTTGAGGTAAATGCGGCGTTGGTTATTTCGATACGTAATTTCGTTGTCTTCTCGGCTGATCCGGATATCGAATGCCTGGAGTCCTACTTCTTCAGGTTTCAAGGTGAATAAGACTTCCTCCTGAGATTTTGTGCGGGTAAGCGTCACCGTTTCGGTCTTCATGACTTTGCTTCCTTTGAGCAAAGAAACTTTTACAACAGATCGTTCAAAACCGTCATTCTGGACTTTTACCCGGATGGGGCTTTCATTGTTGAGGTAGGCAATTTCGTTGAACAGGACTTCCCGAATCTTGAGGTCTCGCTGAGGGGTTGTATCTCCCAGAAGTACGGTGTAGATGGGTTGACGGAATTTTTCGGCTGCGTATAATGGGCTACTTCCTGAGGTGGATATCCCATCCGTAAGCAAGACCACAGCGCCAAGGTTTTGGTTTTGGTAACGTTGTTGGACGAAATCCAGGGCGGCGGATATTCGGGTGCCACTTTGGTTGAATGCAAGAGAATCTGGGTTTACCCCATTGGTTACCTCTGAGCTGTAGCTGTAGGTATCCAGGCTGTAGGTCTCAGAATCAAAATCGTTCAAAAAAGAGGATAATAGGGTAGGGAATTCCTGTTTGACAAAGGCGGAATCCCGGTTTATTGCCACACTTTCAGAAACATCCTGGAGAACTGCTACAATTGGGGGAGAAGTAATTTTCTTTAACTGCGTGAGTAAGGGCTCCAGTAAAAGAATTCCCAAAACTGTCAAAACAGTAAATCGAAAACCCCCCAAAAGGATTGCTACTGTGCTGGGTAGGGACTCACGTGTTCCTCTGTACATGAACCAGCTAACTAAGGCTGCCAATAGCACAATCAGCAAGATCCAGACAGGAGAGTAGGTGAAGCTAAGTTGCATGAAGAGAATTTATGTTCATAACGATGAAAGTCGCCTCATCGTTCTAATTTGGCGTTTTTTGAAGCAAATAAGGGCTGAAAAAGGGCAAACTCCCAGGATTAGGCCATCACCATGCCACCATCTACATTGAGTACTTGCCCAGTGACATAGGTTGACATGTCAGATGCAAGGAAAACGCAGAGGTTTGCCACATCTTCTGGTGTTCCTGCTTTTTTTAGCGGAATATTTTCCAGCCAAGCTGCCAGTTCCTTTTCAGGGAGGCTATCGGTCATTTCGGTAGCAATGAATCCTGGGGCTACCACATTGGAACGAATGCCCCGGCTGCCCACTTCCCGCGCAACGGATTTGGTGAAACCAATAATGCCAGCCTTAGAGGCTGCATAGTTTGCCTGACCTGCATTTCCTTGAAGGCCTACCACCGAACTGATGTTGATGATGGAGCCACTTCTTTGTTTGAGCATGCCGCGGAGGGCTGCCTTGGTAGTAAAAAAGACACTGTTGAGGTTGGTGTCAAGCACTTGTTGCCATTGCTCAGGATTCATGCGGAGGAGCAAGGTATCCTTGGTGATGCCTGCATTGTTGACAATGGTATCGAGTCGGCCCCATTCTTTGTTGATTTGGGTAATCACTTCTTGCACAGCATCAAAATCAGCGGCATCCGCTTGAAATGGCAGACATGACGTCCCCGCTCCTTCCAGTTCTGCCTTCAGGCTTTCTGCTTTTTCAACGGAAGATCGGTAGGTGAATGCTACCTTGGCACCCTGGCGGCCAAATTCCAGGGCGATTGCGCGGCCGATCCCTCGGGTGGCACCGGTTACCAAACAAACTTTTCCTTCTAACAAGTTCATGCAGCTAAATTGGTGGAGTTGATATTGTATAGGTTGAAACTGAGATTTCGTGGCTAGTTATTTGACGTCAGCCAATCCCAAATTAAGTCAAAATCTTCCCAGTCTTCCCGCTTAAGCGTGACGATCTGGTCGTTAAAATGTATCGTGATTTCGTTTTCGCTGCGGGTAGGGTTGGTGTACATTAGGGGAAAGGCAAAATTTTCCCCTGGGCTCAAAATTTCCTGTACTGATATCAGCGAGATGTGCTGATTGACAAAAAAGAGTTCTGCATAGCGTTTCCTGAGGCTCACTTGGGCGGCAGCATTTGCGATGACCAATGCAATTCCTTCTCCAATCAGTGCAAACCACAGCACAGGTTTCCCTGAAGAAATCAACACCAATACGCCAACCATGACAATCAGCGAAAAAATCGCGTAATACCGCATAGCGTATTCCTGGCTAAGCATAAAGCCATTATTGGTTTCGGGGTAATGTACGCTGCGGAATCTGGTCACGAGGTAAGTTATGGGTTGATGGTGAAGGCTGTAAGCAGATCCTTATAGCCATGTAAAAATGCGGCTGCGGGCATGCGTTTTTTCCCTGAAAGCTGAACTTCGGTAAGCTCCAGCCATCCGTCTTGGCATGCTACTAATAGACTTTCATCGACGACCTGTATGGTTCCCGGAGGGCTTGATTCCGAAGGGGCATTTTCGAGCTTTTTGGCTCCAAATACCTTGCAGGAAACACCTTCCAGCAAGGTCCAGGCAGTAGGGTAGGGGGAGAGTCCTCTTATATGGTTGTATACCTGCTCAACAGGCTGGTCCCAGTTGATTTGGCAGTCTTCTTTGAAGATTTTAGGTGCTTTATTACGGAAAAGGGCATTTTCTTGAGGCTTTGGAGTCAATGTCCCTGCCGCTAAACCCCACACCGTTTCCAAAACGAGTTCTGCACCTTGTTGCATCAAGTGATTGTGTAAATCTCCTGCGGTCCATTCATGGGGCAGGTCTGTCTCGGACTGCAACAGCAGGTTGCCTGTATCAATTTTGTGGTCAATGAAAAAGGTGGTGGCCCCGGTCTTTTCTTCTCCGTTCATGATGACCCAGTTAATCGGGGCTGCCCCTCGATAATCTGGCAGCAAGGAAGCGTGGAGGTTAAAGGTGCCCACAGAAGGAATGCTCCACAGCAGCTCTGGCAGCATCCGAAAGGCTACCACTACTGCAATGTCAGGCTGTAATGCCTTGATGGAATCCAAAAACTCCGGATTGCGCAATTTTTCAGGCTGGAAAACCGGTAACTCATGTTGGTCAGCATACTTTTTCACGGGAGATGCCACCAGTTTTCTGCCACGGCCAGCCGGGCGATCTGGTGCAGTGATCACCCCCACAATGGGATAACCCGCCCGCCGGAGGATGTCCAGCGAGGGAATCGAAAAATCAGGGGTTCCCATGAAGAGGATTCGCATTGGCCTAAATTGAAGCCGAAAATAGTTATTTTGTTGCGATTCCCCAATGTAACCCCATCTGTATGGTGCTTTTAAACGGCCAGCCGCTTTCATCCTATGAGCCAGAGGATTTATTGCTCAACCGCAGCTTTAAATATGGGGATGGGTTATTTGAGTCCGGCCGCATCTACCAGGGAGATTGGTTATTTGAAGACCAGCATTACCACCGGCTGTTAAACGGCATGGAAGCCCTGAGCTTTGAATTTGATCAAACAGATTTTCGATTCCAGTTACAGACATGGGTTCGCAAAGCCATTGAGTCATTTCCTGCACAATCGCATTTGAGGATCCGGGTGCAAGTGTTCCGGAGTGGGGCAGGTGCTTATCAGCCTGCTGCTTCTGGGCCAGTTTGTGTGGTAGAAGTTCGGCCGTTAAAGGGCAAGGAGGTGTATGAAGCTCTCGATCCGGTTAGCCTAGTGGATTACACAGAAGTGTTGTTGCAGCATTCCCCTCTTTCAGGATATAAAACGAGTAATGCCTTGCCGTATGTGCTTGCAGCAAGACACGCCCAGCTTTCAGGAGCCGATCATTCAGTTATGTACTGCGATGATTATGTTTCAGAGGCAGACTCAGCCAATCTATTCGTGGTCAGGAAAAAGCAGGTGGCTACTCCACTGCTTGAGTTTGCCTGTTTGGATGGTGTTATGCGAAAGCAAGTCATTCGAATGTGTGAAACCCTAAAGCTTTCTTGCCAGGAAAAACCGCTCACTGCTGCTGATTTACGAGCTGCTGATGAAATTTTCCTGACCAATAGCGTCAAGGGTATTATCCCGGTTAGGAAATATGAGGATCGTGAATTAGACCTCAAAAGATTTGGG
>JBCDIQ010000009.1:0-34986 GCA_039024295.1 Bacteroidota bacterium
AGGTCTTCAGTAAACAACTTCATACGACGACTGTTTTTCCGTTCTAGAAGCGAAATTAAGTCAAAAAGAACGGAAAAAATCCTTTCATTCTGGCAAAAATTTCACATTGAGCATGGTAATATCATCGCTGACACCCGAATCGCTTGAATAGTCGTTGAGCTGCCGCAGTAAATGGTAAACGATCTCCTCCGAATTTAGCTCCTGATTGGCCAGGAGGGTTTGGGTGATCTTATGGCTACCGAACATGTCTCCTGAGGTATTTACTTGCTCTTCGATACCATCTGTAAATGCGAACAAGATGTCCTCAGGATAATAAGAGAGGGTCGCACTTTCAATGTCTACTTCAGGTAAAATCCCTAGTAACAAACAGCCGGTGGATAGCTCCCAAACCTTTCCTTTTTGAATAAAAACTGGATAATTGTGGCCTGCATTCACAAATGTGAATTGCTGATTATCTGTTTCAATTAGCGCCAGAAAGAGGCTAACAAACTTTTCTCCTCCCGTTATTTGAAACAGCAGGTAGTTCAGTTGTTGGACAATTGTCTTAGGGTCATCGTACTGTGCGCACAACGAGCGTAGGTTTGCTTGCAAATTGGACATCAGCAGGGCAGCACCTATTCCTTTACCGGATACATCTGCAATGCACACAAATGTACGGTGTTGCCCAATTTGGATCACGTCGTAAAAATCTCCTCCAATTCCATGGTGAGGGATGTTCAGGGCGTGCACATCAATGTTGGTGAAACGCCGAAAATCTGATATGAGGAGTTGTTGTTGGATCGTTTCTGCTACTTCCAGCTCTTTTTTCAGGTATTCCTGACGTACCTTTTCCTGGAAAAGCAACTTGTTCTCAATGGCCACATACAAGATATTGCCCAGGGTCTCAATAAAAATGAGGTCATTTTCCCGCTCCACCTCTGTATCAGCAAAATCCGCTACTACAAAAAATGCCTTTGGCTCTCCCCGGCTGGTGATGGGGATCACATATTCCGCCCCCGTCTCTACAAGGACGGAAGGGGCCGCTGATGTGCGGGTGATAGTCATCAAAGCCCTGGCCTGGTCAGATTTTGGGAGGGTTAACCCACTTTGAATACCCGTGAGCCAGTTCTCTTCTGCGAGGTAGATGAAGAGCATCTTCTTTACCCCTAGCTGCGCGCGGAGCACGTTCCGAGCAATTCGGCACAGCTTGTCAATGGTAAGGTCAGCCATGTTGATGGTGCGCAGCACATCCAACAGAGAGTCCGCCTCCAGCCGTTTTAGCTGGAGCAGTTTCTGAGGGTCTGTGGTGTTGTACGCATTTTCCATGGGCTATTTCACATCCAGCGCATCTCTCAATCCAATTCCGGTCAAGTTAATGGAAATAACCAAGAAAATCAGGGCTGCCCCTGGAAAAAACGCCAGCCATTGCCCGCTTTCAAACATGATGTAGGTATAGCCTTCGTAGATCATGCGCCCCCAACTGGGAATGGGTGGCTCAACCCCAATGCCCAGAAAACTAAGTCCCGACTCAATGAGAACTGCTGTCCCAAAGTTGGCAACGGCTACTACGATGATGGGGCTGATCACATTCGGTAAAATATGTCGCCACATAATTCTGCTGGAACGATATCCCAAGGCACGTGCTGCTTCTGCAAATCCTTGCTCACGTAAGCTTGCAACCTGCCCCCGAACGATACGCGCGGTCTCCACCCAAAGTGACAAGCCAATAGCCACAAACAGCTGCCAGAATCCTTTTTCCAGCACAAAGCAGATGGCCAACGCCAACAGCAGAGTAGGAATGGCCCACACCACGGACACCAGCCACATGATAAATCGGTCCACCCAGCCACTGAAAAAGCCCGCCATCAGTCCCAGGCTTACCCCAATGGCCAAACTGAGTAGCACGGCCAGAATCCCAATGGCCAGACTCACCCGGCTACCAAGAAGCAATCGGCTCAGGACATCTCTGCCATAGGCATCCGTTCCCAGCCAAAAGGTGCGGTCTAGCAGGTTAGCTTCCTGAATGGAACTGACCGAAGCATTAGGCCCGAAATCAGATAGGTTCATTTTTTCTAGTTCTCCACTGGGAAATGGCGTAAAAACCAACAGTGAATCTTGCTGACTTAGCCCACTCCCCACAACCAAGGGAACCGGACGATAGGGAAAAGGAGTCCCAGAAATTAACCTGGAAAACATCGAAGGCTCCTCTGCTGCCTGAAGTGGGATAAGCAACAGTTGAGCTTGCGCTCCAGGAGGCTTTTTGGCAAGTTCCAGCACCTGTATATTGGCATATGGGCTGCTATCTGGCGCGATCACAGGTCCCAGGATGGCCACCAGTAGGCATAGCCCTACGTACCCAATCCCCGCCATAGCCAGCGGATTGCTACGAAACCGTCTCCAGGCCAGTTGGCCAGGAGAGGCGGTGGAGGAAATGGATTGCTTGGTAGACACCTGGATAAACGACTAATAGGAATTATTCTCAGCAAAAATATGAATATTCTTTTCAGCAAGGGATTTAGCCAAAACAAAATGCAAAATGGATATTTCCTGAATGACATAAATCACCCCAAATCCTAAACAATCATTAGCATTTTCGAGTTATTTTTAATAATTTTCAAGACTTAAAAGCTTAATTATCGTCAATCCTTTACATATATGAAGCGTAATATTCACCGGAACATCACCATTGGTAGTAAGACAAAAACTGCTGGCGGTCATCGTTCTAAATCTACCTCCTCCAAATCTAAATCATGTCGCGGTCAAATGGGCGAGTTGTATTCTCCTCATACCTATATCTCTGATAAGGACTGATCTAGACTTGTTTTGAACATACGAAAGCTGCCTAAACGGCGGCTTTTTTTATTTGAATGATAAGTGATTGGGGGCAGTTGGTTCCCAAAATTTTCAGCTAATAGGTTTACCATCGTCTCGACTAGACGAGTTTATTACCATTAACATGTAAGATTGAGGGGTACTCAGGTACCTGGAAAAAACTTCACCCCTAATTCAACCCCTAATTGAAAGGGTCTTTCATCACTCAGATTGGTTTCAGCAAAAGTCGGGAGAAATCCTCGGGTAAACGTGGGACCCATTTGCAAGGCCGCGAATGAACCTAACCTGTATTGATAATGTGCCCTGGCAATACCGGAAAATTGGTGGGTACTCAGGGGGATTTTGTTGGTGATAGGAGCAGAAGGGGTCGCAATTCGTGAATCAGAAGAACTTTCAGGATCTTGGTTAGAGGCAACTACCACATCCCACCCAAGACCGCCAGAAAGAATCAAGGACGACCGCCCTTTGTGAAAATATCTGTTTAACAATACAGGCACCCTTACACTGGTGTAAGTAATGTCTGCATACCTGGCAGGCTCAAACCAGCGAGGTGACTGTGAGTTAAGGACTACGGCCTCATCTTCCAGCCCAACGTTCCATCGCTGGCGTGAGGATATTACCATCCCTTGTGCTTCCAGGCTTAAGCTTGGAGAAACAAAGTATTCCATGGCCAGGGAGGCACTGTAGCTCAAAACGGGAAAGGTAACATCAGCTGTTACAACCTCATTAAAAATACCTAACTGGGCAGTTTCAATTTCAGTGGTCTGGAATACAGAGAGGTCCTTCAATTGCCATTGAGGCATAATACTAGCCTTCCATGCCCATTTATTAGGACGATGAAGATTACTGGTAGGAATAATGCTTCCACTGGATACTGAAGTTTCCTTCAAAGTGAGGATGTATTCAGGCACCTCGATAGAGGCCAATACATTAACAGACTCGTCAGTTAACTGGGCCTTCTCTGTCCCCAAATATACAGGGGAACTTAACTTGGACTCAAGAAGGGGAGCTCTTTCAAAGCTCAGTGGATTCACCTCAAATTTCTTCGTTTCGCTATGCAAGGATGCATCGGCAACTAGCATAGGAGTAGAAGTATTGGTTACTGCTTGATCTGACGAATTGGCTATCCCCACCACATCATTGGCACCCGTCATTTGTTGAATATCTTGGTCGTGAGGTACTCCAGAAGAAATGGACTGGTTGTCCCCAGGCGCAGGAATAACCCGAGCCGGTGATGTTACATCAGCAAGGGGTGCACGAGCTTCTGGTGCAGGCAGGCTAAAACGCCATGCAGCAAAAAGTAAAAGTGCAGCAGCGATTCCGGCAGAGGTCCAAAATCCTATTACCCGACGGCGGCGATTAGCTGCCATCTGGCTGGCAAGCTGCTGCCAGACTTCCGGCTTGGGCTCCATCCTGGCATCCTGCAGCTTTTGTTGAAGCTGTCTCTCAAATTGGTTTTCAACTGGCATCCAGGTACGATTTAAACGCTTGGTTGTCGGCACAAATTCTTTTCTTCAGCATGGAACGTGCCCTGGTATATTGTGAACGCGAAGTACTTTCGCTTATCTTGAGTTGCTGTCCGATCTCCTTGTGTGAGTACCCTTCAATGGCATATAGGTTGAATACCACCCGGTAACCTGTAGGCAACTCCTGGATGATCTTCAATAAATATTCCATTTCGAGCCTGTCAATGGAGAACTCCGCAAACTCTTCAACGTCGGCTTCTTCTATATCTGTCTCTTTCTGAAAATACTTGTGCTTTCGCAACAAGTCAATGGCAGTATTGACCATAATCCTGCGTATCCATCCTTCAAGAGAACCTTTGAAAGTGTAACGCTTAAGGTTTTGGAATACTTTGATGAACCCTTCCTGTAACATGTCCTCGGCTTCCGCCTGATTGCGGGCATACCGATAGCATACCGCCATCATCTTGGGTGCAAACAGCTCATACAAGCGCTGGTGCGCAGCTGTATCCTGCTGAATACATCTTTCAATCAACGCCTGATAAGGCTGCTTCATAGACCTAATTACCGGAGTAACGGTTTTATCTGCCAATCGAAGCGGTAAGGTAATGGTTTTTGCCGAATGATGCACCTGTTACAAAATTTGTACACTATTGTTTTCTAGACGTTTGGCCAGGCGAATCTGCTGCATATCCTCGGTGAATGCGTAAGACTTTTTTATCAATAAATCATATAACGACCGTTCATCATGACAAATTTACCATTCAAACAATTATTGAATAGGTTACTGATCCGTGAACGGGTAGGAGTATTTCAAACTCTGGTTTCGAGTAGCAGGTGAACAGCCTACATTGAGGAAAATTTCGTCCATCTTTTTGTTCATTTTAAAAAGAATTACGCATGAAACGAATTGCCCTCTTCCTCTTTGCCCTGTGCCTGACGGGCTCAGCCTCAGCTCAGGGGCTTTTTATTGGCCAATTTTACACAAATCCAGATACGGGATGTGTTGGCCAAGTAATCACTTTTGTTGATACCAGTATCGGAGCCACCGCACCTGGATATTGGGTATGGAATTTTGGAGACGGTTCTCAGACTCAGTTTATCTCCAGTAAAACCACTACCCACACCTACAGCCAAACGGGTGTCTACAACGTGTATTTTTGCGTGTATGATTCCATACGAAATGATACAGCATGTACTACACAGCAAGTACATGTTGTAAACTGTGGCAGCACGGGGCCTTTGCAGGCCACTATCGGGGGTGTCCCGGACTCTATTTGTTTTATTAACAGAGCACTCAGCCCGTGGGATTCTACCTCAGGTGGCTCAGGAGTTTATAACTATTTCTGGGATTTTGGCGATGGAACCACTTCTGCCATGAATAGACCTACTCATGTGTATGCGTCCGCCGGAACCTACACCGTTACCTTACGGGTCATTGATCCGGTGAACGGTGACACCGTATTTGCCACTAAAACTGTCGTTGCCAGCCTGCTTAAGTGTAATTTCTCCCCACTTAACACCCAGCTGTTCTATTTCCCTCAACCACCTTGTGCCAATCAACCCGTATTTTTTGGAGATAGCACGTTTGGAGGGTCATTCCGGTATTCCTACACTTGGGATTTTGGGGATGGTACTACAAGCACCATGTCTAACCCTTCGCACACCTATTCTACCCCTGGCACCTACACCGTCCAGCTATGTGTTTCGGACTCTATTACCATGTCTACCGTATGCGATAGCCAAGTGGTTACCGTTAACTTACGTTGTGGCCCAGTGGTAACGGGCGGATTCTTCATCAGCCAGGATTCTGTATGCCCCGGACAGTCCATCTTATTCGCCGACTCCGTAACGGGAGGTAGTGGACCAATTATTCGTCAGTGGGACTTTGGCGATGGTACAACCTTTACAGGTACCAATCCTACCCATTCCTATACAGGCACCGGAACTTATAGCGTGGAGCTTTGCTTGTATGACACCCTCGTAGGAGACAGCGTGTGCATCAGTCAAAATGTATATGTTCTTTCTACTTGTGGAGATACCCTCAGTGGGTTGGTGTACCTGGATGCCAACCAGAACAATACCTTTGATGCAGGTGAAGTAACCTTTGGCAATGTTCCTCTAAACATTTTCCCAGGTCCTGTAACCATCTTTACTGATGTTAATGGGGAATATGAAGAGCCGGTCGCGCCGGGTACATATGTGGTTACCGCACCTTCCTTGCTAAATTTTTCAAATACTTCTCCCTCAAATGGTCAGTACATCCACACTGCCATTGGAGGCAACATGCGCTTCAGCGGAGACTTTGGATACGATACCTTGCGTGCTAAACACAACCTACGGGTAGTCCTCTTCCGTGGGGCACACCGCCCAGGAAGGAATGCATTTGTGTATGTGAGTATCAGAAACCTGGGGCCTCAGGCGGTATCGGGAAGCTTTACCCTCGATTACAGCAATTCCAGCCCTGCTGTTTATGTAGGAAACCGTGGCGGTACTAATAATGCAACCAACCAGAGTGTAACCTGGACCTTTACCAACTTGCAGCCTTTCCAGTACTACCGAACCCCTTCCAATTGGATGGCGCGGGCAGAGTTTAGCATTCCTACCTCTACCCTGATCAATACGCCTATCAATTATTCTGCTGTAGTAAATCCATTTGTGGGTGATTTGGATACGACCAACAACCGCGATTCTCTGATAGCATTGGTTTCCAATTCCTATGACCCGAACGACAAGCGCGCTTTCCCAGGCGAAGGACCTGATGGCCTAATAGAACCCGGCCAGCGCCTTACCTATATGATTCGGTTCCAGAATACCGGAAATGATACCGCCTTCCTGGTAGTGGTACGAGACACCCTACCTGCAGAACTGGACCTGAGTACCTTTGACATGGTGGATGCGACCCATCCCTATTCCGTTCGCGTGGGTGCTGACCGGGAAGCCGTATTCCGTTTCGAAAATATCCTGCTCCCTGATTCTACTACCGACGAAGCCAACAGCCAAGGATTCCTCAGCTACAGCATTGACCATGTAGCCAATTTGCCAAGAGGAAGTCAAATTTTGAACCGGGCAGGGATATTCTTCGACTTCAACGCCCCTATCATTACCCCTACGGCAACCTCGACCTTGCGACTTCTCAGCTCAATTAATAACCCCGGAACCTTTACGAATCTGAAGGTTTATCCGAATCCTGCTTCTGAGAGGGTATGGGTCAAATTTGAGAATGACGATCAGCAATCACACAAACTGATCGTGACAGATGCCCAAGGGAAGATGATTGATCAATACTTGAGCAACCAGTCAGAAATTGAAATTGACCTCACTGAGCAACCAGCAGGCCTGTATTTCTTCCAGCTTCAGTCTGAGAACGGTCAGCATGCCAGTGGTAAAATTTTGAAAAAATAGTTTGTGCGAGATCAGGGGCTGACGTTGGGTTGGCCCCCGATCCAAAAAAATCCTAATCGTTCTTTGTTCTTCTTTTCATTTAGTGTACAGAGGTATTAAGTGAAGAAGAAATCCCCTGCAAAATTGTGGGGGATTTCTTTTTGGTTTCAGCAGAAATAGTCACATTTTCAGGGCAACTATTTATTCCCAAAACACATGACTTTTCGCCTGACTAAATTACCCCTCACCTCCCTCATTCGCTGGCAGGTGACACTTCTTATTTGCTTTGGAACCAACATAAGCAATGCGCAGTCTGTCAAAATTCCGGCTGTTTACTCTGGAATCAAATCTGATGCGGTAGGTAACATTTACCTCGAAGCTGAGGGGGGACAGAAGTACGTCGAGATAACAGAAAAAGCCCGTTATACCCTGAGCAGGATGAAAGGTAACCCGCAGGGTACCCCTTCAGGTATTTCTTTCGACTTTGGATTGGAAGACATGGAAGGCATTCTTTACTATGGGTTTATTCCCTATGGAGATTCTCGCCATCCCCACCCGGTATATTTCAAATACCCGGAAGCCATTCTGGGAGGCAAGGCACATATTACCCTGAAGGATAACATGGTGGGAAAATATGACATGGTCAATTGGCAGGAGAAGGGGTACGGAACACTTGGGTACCGGGTGACGAACACGAATGGAACCCTGCTCTACGATGGAATTGTGACCTTCCGTACAGACGAGAAAAAAGGCTTTGTGGTGGACGCCACAGTGATAGAAGGGCCCACCGTGAACAAACTCACAGAAGGTGGTGCTACTGTCGTATTTGAGACCAATGTCCCAGTAGCCGCCAAGGTTACCGTCAACGAACAAACATTTGGAGAAGAATCCCCTAAGCGGTTGCACGCCATCGAAGTCTCAGGACTTGAGCCTAACACCGAATACACATACGAGGTAGCATATGGCCAGCATCGACAGCAATACTCCCTTAAAACTGCTCCAACAGCTGGAAGCCGTCAACCCTTCACTTTTGCATATGCCAGTGATTCCAGAAATGGGAAAGGCGGAGGCGAACGGAACCTCTACGGCACGAACATGTATGTCATGAAAAAAATCATGGCACTTGCTACCCAGCAAGGTGTCAGTTTTATGCAATTTTCAGGTGACCTGATCGATGGGTACTTGACCGATCCGGAAGAAATGGATTTGCAGTATGCAAACTGGAAGCGCGCTGTGCAGCCATTTAACCATTATTTCCCCATGTACATCAGCATGGGAAACCACGAGGCACTGTCCAGAAGTTTTTCTGTTCCAGAAGCTGAGTATCCTATCTCCGTTGATCGATTCCCTTTTGGGACAGAATCCGGAGAAGCAGTTTTTGCCCGAAATTTTGTTCTGCCCGAGAATGGGCCTGTAAGCGAAGATGGCACCAGCTACGACCCAGACCCAGACGAGGCAGACTTTCCTCCCTACCGGGAAAATGTGTACTACTATACCTTTGACAATGTGGCGGTAGTGGTCCTGAATTCCAATTATTTTTATGCGCCCAGCACCTCTACCCTCCCCTCAACAGGCGGAGGGCTGCATGCCTACATCATGGACCGTCAGCTTGCTTGGCTGGAACAAAAGGTGGCAGATTTGGAGAAAAATAAGGCCATAGATCATATTTTCATTACCCAACATACGCCTTTCTTTCCGAATGGTGGACATGTGAAGGACGATATGTGGTACAATGGCAACAATAGCTACCGAACCTTTGTAGCCGGCAAGCCCATGGAAAAGGGCATCATAGAGCGCCGTGACGAGTTACTAGACATCTTGGTGAACCAGTCAGAAAAGGTAGTAGCCATCATGAGTGGAGATGAACACAACTACGCCTTGACAAGGATTGGGCCTGATACCCCCATCTATCCAATTGGGTATCCCAAGAAAAAGCGGCTCAAGTTGAAGCGAACCATTCATCAAATCAACAATGGCGCAGCAGGAGCACCCTACTATGCCCAGGAGATAACTCCCTGGTCGGGATTTGTGTCAGGGTTTACTACCCAAAATGCCCTGGTCCTGATTGATGTGGATGGTAAGTCGGTAAAGATGCGGGTTCACAACCCGGATACCCTGGAAGAAATCCAGGAGAAAACCCTGCGCTAGGACTTATTTTCGATAGAATGGGGTATTTTTCGTCCTCGTTTTTACTTATTAGCTTGCAGCTACGTTAGCTAAGTAAAAATCCGTGAAAATACCCCATTGCTACTCCAGATTCTGTCTACTGGCCCCATTGATTGGCCTGGCTTTTCTCACCGGATGCCGGTTTGATCCCAGAGATGGCCTCTCATGGGATGCAGATGTACTGACTCCCATTGCATTTTCGGAAGTAAGTATCCTGGACGCCATTGATGACACCACCAGGGTACGTACCAATTCTGACCAAACGCTCTCCATTGTTTACCGGGACACCATTGCAGGAAATCGACTGGAGGATTACGTAGAGATTCCCGACACTTCCCTTCGAATAGCGGTTACCCTGGATTCGCTTAACCTGGCCCCTGGTGTAATTGAACAGCGAATCAGCCTTGGATTCCTTGCGTTGCAGCTCATCGCACAGGGTGATCCTACTGGGCAAGCGATCATAAATGCACACAATAGTACCTTACCTTTTCTTCTTCCAGTTACAGGGATCAGTTCCCCTCCTGTACCCATTGATGCAAGTGCTTTTTTTGAATTTGCAGAAATTGAAAGTGGAGACCTTATTTTAACCATTGAGAATGATCTTCCAATAGCCATCGAAAATGCCCAGTTCTTGGTTCAAAATGCCACTGGGCCGCCTCCCATTATTAGTGACACTTTCCCACGAATTGAAAGCAAAAGTCAATTTACCGAAACCTATGACATGGCCGGGAAGGAAATAGAAAGCCAGCTAAATGGCCAGTTGATTCGACTGGATATTCCTGCTGTGGGAACACCTGTAGACATAGATACCAGTGATTTTCTGCTGTTGCGATTAGAGGCAAAAGACCTTCGGGCACGTAGTGCTACTGCTGTTTTCCCCGCCCAAACCATTCTGGACACAGTTGAAGAAACAGAATATGCCTTTGAAGGAGACTTCGCAGATGTGCAATTGACTAAGATGCGGGTACGCTCCGGGCGAATAGAAGCCCGGTCAATCAGTACCATAGAAGATACGCTCCAGTTTACCTACAGCCTGCCTTCGGCTGAGCGTAACGGTGAGATTCCTACCGTTAGCCTCAAGCTTAATCCTGCCACAGGTGGACAACCCACTGAACAGGTACAGGAAGCTGACCTTGCCGGGTTCAACCTGGACCTTACCCTGGGAGGAACCACCTTCAACACCCTGGAACAAGCCTATAAAGTAGACCTTGTTTTTTCTGGGAATGTGGTAAACATAGATCTGGAAGATAGCGTGACCGTCTTTTTCGGCCTTCTGGATATTGAACCCACCTACGTCGAAGGATTCTTTGGAAAAACGCCCTTTACGTTTACCGGAGAAGAGGCATTGGACTTCTTTGACCAGCTAGAGATTGATCGATTGGACCTTGCTGATCCTCAGGTAAACATTGTTTTTGCCAATTCCATAGGGGTAGATGTCAATGGAACCTTGAAGTCACTCAAGGGGGTTAACAGCGAAACGGGAAAGTCTGTGAACCTTACAGGAACCCAACTGTTAGCAGGACCTTTGAGGATGCTGGGACCTACCTTACCCGATACGACTGGGTTGGTGAATACCACCTTGAGCTTTAACCGGGAGAACAGCAATGTAAAGCAGTTCATCAACAACTTACCAGATAAGTTTATTTATGACTTGGAAGTACTTGCCAACTTCAATGGGCAGCCTGGGGTATTCAATAACTTTGCAACCAATGAAAGCGAGTTCAACGCCTTCTTCAACGTAGAAATTCCCCTTACAGGTTATGTGGAGGGCCTTCGTTTTGAAGACACTACAGAAATTAATTTTGATCCGGGAGACCTGGATGACCTCGATCGGCTAAATAGTGGTCTGTTGCGTCTGCTTCTGGAAAATGAGTTTCCCCTTCAACTGGTCAGCACAGCCATTGTATATGACGAGGATTGGAACGTGATTGACACCTTGGTTACCGATGAATTAATTCCTGCTGCTGAAGTAAGCCCATCTACAGGACGGGTTGAAGTGCCAGTCAATGTAACCGTGGACAAAAACTTTACTGCTGACCTGCTTCGCGAGATCATAGATTTTGGGAAGTACCTCAAACTATCTTACCAAGTAGATACCCAACCTCAAGGATCGCACGTAAGCGTTTACTCAGATTATCGAGTCGTCGCAAAAATGGTTGGGCAATTTGATTTCAGGGTACAGTAATGCGTACCTTCCTTCTTGCTCCTGTTATCATTTCCATGAAAAGACACCTTATCCTTCTATTCCTCATTGCAGTGGCTAGTCCGCTGTTATATGGGCAGTATGGCTTACACCTCCAGTTTGCCCGGGAACACCTGGCCTCACAGCAATTTCAGCCTGCTAATATTTTGTTTCAGCCTGCTCAGAAATTCGCAGTAGGTAGTGATGTGGGTTTCTGGGCTGCCAATAACAATATTTCCTTTGATGCACTTTTGCTCGAAGACAACTTTGTTTCAGAAGAAGCTAAGCAGGAAATCCTGGATCAACTGAATGGTTCCACCCAGTTTCAGGCGGGTTTTCAGGCGGCTTACGGACATGTCAATGTGCGAATCAAAGACCAACTTTGGAGTTTTTCCTTTAGGGACAAATTCAACCTCGGGCTTGGATTCGAAAACCCAAACACGGCAGGCTTGATCCTTGAGGGAAACGCGGACTATGCTGGCCAAACTGTTTCGGACGACGATGTTCGGTTTCACCTGATCCAGTACCATGAATTAGCTATTGGTAGGGGGTTTCAGTGGGGTAAAATCAAAGCTGGAGTTCACGCAAAACTGCTTGCTGGAAGAAACATGGTCCAGGTAGACCCCCTCTCCTATTCCCTGTTTACCGAATCCGATGGCTCACAAATTGACCTCACGGGAGACTTTGCTTATGCGGATGACCAACCTGCAAGTGGGTACCCTACTGGATTTGGTGGAGTAATAGATATGGGAATTATCTATGAATATTCTGAAAAAATCACGTTTCAGGCTTCTATCCTGGATGTTGGCGCAATTAGTTGGGACAGCAGGGAACTCACAGGTGATGAATCCTTTAGCTATGAAGGGTTTGACCTGGGTGACTTAATCGGAGATGATGGCTCAGGCGATTTTGTATTTATCGCTGACACACTAGAAAACACCTTTGTTATTGATTCTCAAGAAACCCGGATAACCACCGTTTTACCTACAAGAATTTCATTGGGCGGGACTTACCAACTCAATGAAAAGTCCCAGTTACTGGTTTCGCTTCACAGTGGGTTAACCAGCTTTGCGCCAAGTTTGGGGATTCCACTGCTCCACTTGGGATATGACAGAAAGCTCAAAAGCTGGCTCAATATTGGAGGTAGCCTGTATGGGGGAGGTGGAGACTTATATGGTGTCGGCCTTCATGGCCGGGCAGGCATTCCGGTTGGTGAAGACAAAAAAATTGGGGTGATCCTGAGTGCAGACAATGTCTTGGGATTGGTTATTCCCTCAATTTCCAGAGGAATCAGCCTTAACGGAGGCCTTAGCTTCACTTGGTAAATCTGCTTTTCTTCGTAAGGCACGGGTTTGACGCAAACTATCTAGTCGTGTGGTACGCCAGTGATAGTATTTTGTGAGAATATTGATTTTGATTCGGATCAGATCACGAAAAGTCACCAAGCTATCTCTGAATGGCCTAAGACGAGATCCGGCAGCATCAAACCAGCTTACGGGAACTTCTTGTATTTCTATTCCACTGAGGGCCGCCAGGGCCAATACCTCCATATCAAACCCAAATTTTTCGATCCGTTGAAGACCAAATATCGCCTGGGCTTTGTCATGGGGAAATACTTTGAAGCCACATTGGGTATCGTGAATATCAAGCAATAAGAACATACGGATCACCGTATTGCCAAGGCGGGAAATCAGAATCCGATACCAAGGCTGTTTTTTTATCTGCTGGTTGGTGCCGCGCTTATACCTAGAACCAATTAAAATCCGATCCGGAGAGAGCAACGGTTCAAATTTGTCAAATTCGGTAACAGGAGTTGAATTGTCTGCATCCAAAAACAGGATATAGGACCCAGAGGCATTTATTACACCGGTTTTAACGGCATGTCCTTTCCCGTGGTTTTTCTCATTTCGAATGAGCCGAAGGTTCTCTGAGGGAGAAAAGAGCGATGCCATATAGGAGCGCATGCCATCTTTGCTCCCATCATCTACTGCAATAATTTCCCACTCAAAAGACTTTTTGCTAAGGTAGTCCATTACCATTTTCAGGGTGGCAGGAAGACGCTTTCGTTCATTATACGCGGGAATCACCACCGAAAGGAACTTTCCTGGCGAAGTAGCAGGCAGGCTGGGGTGGAGGTCAAGGAGGAATTCTGAGCTAAGCCGCCAAAACTGATTGGCAAGGAAGCCATAGATAAAAATCAGCAATGAGACCGTCAATTTAGCCAGCAAGTAGCCTACAGGAGCAGCTGGCCAGACATTCATTTGAAGCAGGCCCCACATAATGGCCACAGATACAGCTAGCCCAACTCCAGTCGTCTGCCAGAAGTTTCGGGCCTGGTATTTTCCCGAAGGGGTAAGGTCGCGCACCCATGTATGATTCAACCAACGCTTCCCAACACTGGCCAGGAGATAAGCGATACCCGTCGCTAAAAGTATGGAAAACCCGGCAAATTCAACTCCTAGCCAGACCACGATCAGGTCCACCACCGTTACACCTATTCCCACCAAGAGATAGGTTCTCAAAAAACGGGACGGCATGGGAGAGCGCAGCATAATCAGTTAGGTACAGGCCCCGAGGGCAATATTGCCACCACCTCCGGTTGGGAAGGGGAGTATATTCGCCTGTAAAAATAAGCAGCAGCTCCGTCAAATTCATGTGTTTTCTCTACCCGGAATTCCTCAGAGATTAGGGTTTCCTGCCCAACGGTCATCTGGGCTTTGTTTCCTTTAAGCAATTTCCCTTGATGCGCTGTCATGAGCCAGAACCCATCTGCGGTTTCCAGCACTTCCTCAAAGGTCGAATCTCGAGGATCAATGATAGTCTCAGCCCCATTAAACTGGTCAAAATAAAATTGATAGTATTTGGCCCAAAAGCTGATCACGGGGTAGTTTTCTCCATTCTCCTGTAGAACAAGTTGAGCCGCCTGCCTCCATTGCTCCTTATTTACCCGTTCATAGTACCGGTTGAAAAATACCATATTCAAACAGGTTGAGAGAACAACGGCCCCGAGTATCATTTTCCTGTAACGTGCATTTCGGATCAAGGACCATCCCCATGCTACCATGATAAAGAGGGCAGGTAAGGCGACCATGGTATAGCGATAATGCATGATCGGGGTGCTGATCAATGACCGAACGTAAGGGATACCAAGAGTTGCCGCTACCCAAGCACAGAGTATTAGCGCATAATGCAAGGGAGAAACCTCTTTTAAAGGTCTTCCTAGCCATTGATGGCGAAGCTTGTACATTTGGTATAGAAAAAAGAGGGTCAACCCCAGAAATACCACCGCTAAAAATGGATCTTTTCCCAAATGCTTATAGAAATACTCAGCAAATATGGTCGGAGACGGAGGACTGATCCAGATAGATTTTATGCCACTAATTTTGATAAGGGTCGAAATCCATGAATAGTATGCGCCAAGAATAGCGAATCCAGAAATCAGCCCATATGCCCAGTATTGGATATCACGGTATCGCCATATGGCCATAAACAGAAATATTCCTATATGGGAGGCCAAGACAAACAGCCCATAATAGTGCGTATAGATCAGTGCTGTGGTAAGCAGGGTATACAACAGGTAAGGCTTCCAGTGGGTACGCTTTAGCCCTCGGAGGAAGAACAGATAAGAAAGGGTCGTCAACAAGAACAGCAATGCATAAGAACGAACCTCTTGGGAATAATACAAGTGGAACAAATTGATGGCGACCAACATTGCTGCCACCAGCCCAACTTTTCGGGAGCGAATTTCCTTGCCTAGAAAATAAATGGCCACTATACCTCCCGCTCCTGCAAAAGCAGAGAACAGGCGTCCGGCAGATTCTGTAAATCCAAATGTTTTAAACCATCCGTTTAGAAGGAGGTAATACAACGGAGGATGCACGTTACGTCGAAGCAGTTCAATGATGTCACTTGGACCATGGGAGACATCGCTGGTCAACATGGTCACCAACTCATCTATCCACAGGCTTTGGAAAGTATGCTGAAAAATCCGCAGAACTAACCCCACCAGAACAATAAGCATCAAATACCCGACACAGCGGCCGAGCAATTCCTTTCGCTTGTACAATTCCCTCTTTGATTAAAATTACCTACAAAAAAACACAATATATGGCGTTTGGAGTATCTACATCCTTACATATCAACCCGTCCAAAACCCAAATCCAACTAACAACCATATTGAATGATAGACGTTACAAAAGTAATTTTCGTCCCTTCAGATAAACGTACTGCTATGAATATTATGAAAAAATCGCCCTTAATTTTACTCCTGCTACTTTGTACAAGTACAATTTTTGCACAAATAGGAGGCTCTGTCGGGGTCAATAGAATTAAAAAACTTGTCGAAAGAACTACGCTTGTTGTACTGGAAAATGATGATCCTGTGTACAACAACGCCATCATCAAAGCTACCCAGTTGCACTGGAACTTTACCCCAGTCAGGTATATTCAGCGTGAAGAGTTAGGTAAGTATATGCCTTCAGATGATCACGCAATGTTAATCCGTACGCGACGAAAGGTTGAGTACCCACTGCGATACAAAGTGCTACGCCAGGAGCATAATGACGTTGCATTGCTACTGTGTGACGAGGACTCGCTAAAAGACATGCCTGGTTTTTTCGAAATCGCATCCATTGAGTTGGAAGGATTGGAGGCATGGACGTATAAACTTAGCGGACTTGTAGGTGCAATGAACAGCTACGTAACCTTTATGCATGAAAATAAAGCGGACAAAGATGTTTATGACAAGCACTTGAAGCAATTTACCACTAAACGTGCCAAGGAGCTTACAGCCCTAAACTTATTAGTGGAACCTGCTTTACTGCCAGATAGCCTTAAGTCTGCCAGCTCCATCAAACTCTATTACCCAACAGCTGCTTCGATAGCCGACCAGGAAACGATTCAGATAGCTTGTGACACCCAAGATTCAGCTAGTGCATTTATTCATATGGAAAATAAGGGCAATTACTATCAGGTGATCAGGTGTTCGGACGGTGCCATTTTGTACCAAGACGACTTAGAAGATCAAGGAATTCTACAGCCTATTGATTTCCAACGCCTAGCTGCTAAAGTCGAAGGGAATAACCTCAAGTACCTGAAGCTCAAGGTTACTTCTCGGTAATTTCCTGGCAGAACTCTACCAAAACCCCATGACAATCCTTGGGGTGGACGAAAAAGATAAGTTTGTTGTCGGCTCCACGTTTGGGCTGATCATTCAATAACCTATAGCCCGCTTCTCTGAGGCGGGCCATTTCTTTGTATATATCCTCCACTTCAAAGGCAATGTGATGGATGCCTTCTCCCCTTTTTTCAATATGCCTGGCGATAGCAGAAGAATCGTCTGTGGCTTCCAGTAGTTCTATTTTGGTTTCTCCCAATTGGTAAAAACTTGTGTTCACTGATTCACTTTCCACCGGCTCCATTTTATAGGCAGCTCGCTGGAAAAGGGCTTCGAATAACTTATCCGCATCATTGAGGCTTTTTACAGCAATACCGATATGTTCAACTTTCATGGGGGTTCTGAAACTTTTGATTGATTAAGCCTAAATTCTTAGCCCAAAAAAGGGGAAGGTTTACTTAGATACAATGCTTTTTCTCATGAAAAGGCAATTGCTCAATACCAAATGCAACCTACTGGATTTCCTTGAGAAAAGGTCCCTATCCCTTCTTTTAAGGTTAGTGAATGCACGATGAATCAACTCTCTCAAAAAAGAGAAGGATTTCAATATAGTATGTGATTCAAGAGGTCAACTACGCGATTGGACTGCAAGTCTTTTTTACTCAAGATTTCCCATACTCCTTCTCCCGATATTCCTCCACAAAATCGGGATCAAGGTAAATGATTAAGAAGGTGAGCACCAGAAAGGCAATCATCCCAGCTACGCCAGAAAGGCTGCCTACCAAGGGATCGGCCCCATATACAAAAAGGAAGCTGGCAATGGCGACCGTTGATAATACACCACGAAAAACGGCAGCAGAAAAGACACTGTTACTTTTCAGGGCAACATAAGCCAGTGGAAAGGCAGTACTGATGCTTATCCCCATAAGTACCATGAAATTGGTAAAGGGGTTGGGAGAATTCAATACAAAAGGCAAATACCAAAGCCCCTGGAGAAACCCAATAACTAGGTTACCCCCTAAAAAGCCCAAAGGTCGGGTGGCTCCCAATAGAAAGCCACGAAACCCCAGTTCCTGGCCGAGCATAAACACGCCATTGATGGTTAATCCCGCCAACAAACTGATGCCGATAATGATCAGTAAAGTGATCAGGGTTGAGCTATCTGAAATAGTAGAAGGATCATACAAGGAAAAAGAAGGGAGGTATCCCTCTGATTTCGTGAAGGGGAGCAACAATTCTTCTACGCTACCAAAGGCATTGCTTGCAGCCTGGTAAAAGAGTTCTGTAACTGATAGGCTCACGCCCTGATGTGCCATCACGACCTCGCCAAATCCGGGAAGTTGTAGGATATTCCCTAACACATATATCACCCCGAAAGAGCCAAACAAGGCTAAAATGGGAAAGAAAGCACTTGCCCAAAACCATTTCCACTGAAAGCTTTTGCTGAACAAACCATCTTCAGAAAGAGAACCTTTATAGGTAAACAGTCGAAGAATGATCGCCGCCAATGCAGGACCAAATAACACCACAATCACCAACAAAAGCATCTGCCATTGCTCGGTAATGGGAATAAACCGAGGAATCAACATGGCTCCCCAGCTAATACCAAAAGCCAACGCCACAAAGCGGAATATTTTGCTCAACTGCATATTGAAAATTCTTTGGTATAATTTACGAACTTCTTACCATAAGTTTCGGTTTTTCTGTCTACATATTTAGTTTTGGTTAATTTTTAAGGAAAAAATTTCCCTTGTAGAAGTTGGACTTATCCCTTTCGTCATTTGGAGAAACACCTCCTAGTAGAGCCTTATCGAAGTTTTCGATTTAGCGGAAGCAACTTTTCTCCTGGTCACTCAATAGCTAGTAAATATCACCTCCCACTTGAATGAAATACATAAAAATTGCAGGTGCTGCCCTTAACCAAACCCCTCTGGAATTCCAGGGGAATACCCGTAACATCATCAATGCAATAGAAGAGGCCAGACTGAGGCGGGTAGCTGTGCTCTGTTTGCCAGAGATGGCCATTAGCGGGTATGGGTGTGAAGACACATTTTTCAGTGATTATGTGATTGAAAATTCATTGGCCTGCTTGCGGGAAATCATTGAAGCTTGTGAGGACATAACGGTGACGGTTGGGCTTCCGCTTGTGTTCGAAAGTTGCGTATACAATTGTGTCGCAGTCATTCACAATGAAGAGTTATTGGGCTTTGTAGCCAAGCAGGAATTACCTGGAGATGGTATTTACTACGAACCCCGCTGGTTCAAGCCCTGGCCAGAGGACCAGGTGGTGGCTTACTGGCTGGATGATGAAAGATACCCTTTTGGTGACATCATTTTTCAGATCGATGATGTACGATTAGGCTTGGAAATTTGTGAGGATGCATGGAATGGGGATCGTCCGGCACAGCGCCATTACAAACACAATGTTGACCTAATTCTTAATCCCAGTGCTTCAAACTTTGCATTTGGAAAGGCCCATACGCGAGAGCGGTTGGTGACTGAAGCCTCTCGCTCTTACAACTGCACCTATGTGTACAGTAACCTTCTGGGAAATGAAGCAGGCAGAATCTTGTACGATGGAGAAATCCTCATTGCACAAGGAGGTGACCTGATTGCCCGAAATCAACGATTCCGATTTGCAGATTACCAACTTGTGTCAGCCGTAGTGGATGTCCATCAGGTGAGGACGCAGCGGAAGAAATCCTTTAACTTTCGACCAGTGCCTCCTCATAACCTCATCTACCACGAGACCTCTCTTCCGACCATTTCGCCGGATGACATTGTGATGCGTGTGGCACCGATCGCTCAAAAAGAACGTGAATTTTACTTGGCAGAAACCCTGGGCCTGTTTGACTACATGCGCAAAAGCAGAAGCCGAGGATTTATCATTTCCCTTTCAGGAGGCGCAGATTCATCTACCTGTGCAGTATTGGCAGCAAAAGCCTTACAGCGCGCAGAGTTAGAGCTGGGGAGGGATGCCTTCCTCCAAAAGCTGAGCTATGCCAACCTGGACCCAGAACGTCCAGTGACCGAACAGCTACTTACCTGTGTATATCAGGGCACAGCCAACAGCGGCCCCGAAACCCTGGAAAGTGCACGCGAGCTGGCAGAAGGGCTAGGCGCAACCTTCCACCATTGGGAGGTGGAGGAAATTCATCAACAATACAGGGGGCTCGCAGAACAGTCCCTCGGGAGAGAATTGAGCTGGGAGAAGGACGATATTGCCCTGCAAAACATCCAATCCAGGTTGCGGTCCCCGGGCATCTGGATGATGGCAAATATTCAAAAGGCTTTATTACTCACCACCTCCAACCGGAGCGAAGCAGCAGTGGGATATGCCACCATGGACGGAGACACATCAGGAGGGCTTGCTCCCTTAGGAGGTGTCGATAAAGCGTTTGTCATTGATTGGCTTAAATGGGCCGAGGAAGCCTTGGATATCCCATCCTTGAAATACGTGAACGGCCTTCAACCCACTGCGGAACTTCGCCCGGCTGACTATGACCAGACTGACGAGGCAGACCTGATGCCCTATGACTTGCTGGAGGAAATTGAGGACTTGGCCATTGGCCGGTATTTGGCCCCAAAACAGGTGTATGAAATCCTAAGCACAAAATGGCCAGACAACATTTTACGACCCGCCATCAGAAAATTTTTTAGCCTCTGGACCGTCAATCAATGGAAACGAGAACGATATGCACCTTCTTTCCATTTGGATGACAAAAACCTCGATCCAAAGACCTGGTGCCGCTTTCCTATCCTCAACGGAGGTTTTTGGCATATGCTAAATGAGATGGAGGAATAAAGACGGTTTCACACCTTTTTAACAGATTGTTAATAAGGTTATTTAGGAGGGATGTAATAGTTGGCGTATTTTCAACATACGAATTTTGCCTAGTCAAAACGCCTTTCTCTCACTCTATGACTAGGGTTTACAGAGAGAAGACGCTCCGTAATTCCATCTGTTGAGCATTCTAACTTCCAATTCAGTTGCCAAAATAGAGCTTTTTTGAACGGGAAGATTTCAGTTCTTTATCATCATAGCCACGCGTTTTTGACCCTTTTTTGGTTAAACACCGTCAAACCCTATTATCCATGAAGCACTTTCTACACACAATATTCCTCGGGATACTGCTGATTTTTTATTCCCATCATTCCATGCAGGGAGCTGTCATTATTTCAGGCATACTGGATGGAACTCAGTTTGGAGGGGAGCCGAAGGCGATAGAACTCTACATCAGCGGCAATGAAAACCTGGCATTTTACGAAATTGAACGGGCTGCTAACGGAGGCGCCTTCGGTGCAACAACGTCTCTTTCTGGGATTTACACCGATCAATTTGTCTATCTGGTAAGCGATGCAGCAGAGTTTGCAGCCGTCTTTGGCACAGCCGGTGATTTCGCAAATGTCCTTGACCTTGGAGGGGTAATCAGCGGCAATGGAAATGATGCATTTCGGATCCTAGAAATTGCTACAGGTACGGTAATAGATCAGGTAGCTCCAGTTGGTAGCACCGATATTTATGAAGACAGCTACCTTTATCGAAATAATAATACAGGTCCTGATGGGGGATGGACTGCTGCCAACTGGACCCAGCCAGGTAACAATGTGTTAGATGGCCTAACCCCAGCACAGACAGCAACAACCGTTCCCTTTGGCACGTTTACGACTACTTCTCAGACTACCCTCTACTTCAACCCTACCTCCGTAAGCCTGGAAGAAACCGGTGGAACCTACGACTTGTGTGTGTCCATATCCCAACCCAGTACAACGGTTGCTACAACGGCAGATGTTGGTATCCAGGTGGGAAGCACGGGGGGCGCAGCAGATATAAATGCTTACATAACCACCCAAGTAACCTTTCCCGCAGCTTCATCAGTTGATCAATGCATTACCCTCAACATCACAAATGACCTACTGGTTGAGGGGGTTGAGTTCATCACTTTTGAGCTGACCAATATTGGAGGAGGCATAAGCGCAGCAGCAGGCACAAATGATGAATTTGAGCTTACCTTGAAAGATGATGATATAGGCGGATTGAGGTTGTTGACAGGATTTTTTAACCCTTGTGGAGAAGAAACCCAAAATGAATACCTGATTGCCCAGAATGTGGGTACTGCTTTGGATGTTGACGACATAACCATCGCTTCTATAGACCCGCTTACAGGAGCTCAACCTAATGTTAATTATCAATGGAATACTGCTGGAACACTTGCCCCGGGAAATACAGCTGCATGTGCTATTGTTGGCAACCAATGTAATGAAATCCTGGACATCAATGTACCTGCAGATGCCACGGATATAACTGCTCTTGTAAATTCACTGAATACCCAAGCTGCTTGTGGCTTCAACCTGTTCGTGGCTCCAACCGGAGCGAATGGAGGCAGTATTCCTGCAAATGCAAATGTAATCGTGTTCCTTGGTGCGGGAGGAAATGGAAATATGATTGGTCCTGGGTTTGATGATTTGTCAGACGGAGGAAACCTGGACTTTGATGGTTTCTGTGGGCTAGGCCCTGTGTATGTCCTTTTTGGCAGGCACCAAAATTCACTGACCGCAACTGGCTTTTTCAGCAACCAGGAAATCAGGACATACAGGCTGTACGCCAATACCCTCATATCTGATGATATAACCTACCCGATCCCCTCCAGTACGCAGGAAGCCGAACTGGTCCTCGCAGATGGCACCTATTTGTCCAACCAGCCGTGTACCCCCACCTTTATCTTCCTGCCAGTAACCCTCTCTACCTTTGAGGTGATCGCAACTCCAGAAGGCCATGGATTACTCCAATGGGTCACCGCTTCCGAAGAAAACAGTCATTTCTTTGAAGTGCAGCGTAGCCAAACTGGCAGGGATTTTTCTCCCATCGGAGAGGTAGCAGCTGCCGGAAATGCTAGCGAAGAGGTTTCCTATGAATTTATTGATGCGAACCCCTTCCCTTCCATCTCCTATTATCGCCTCAAGATGGTGGATTTAGATGGACAATTTGAATACTCACCCGTGGTCCAGCTAAGGACTGACGGATACAATTCATTCTCCCTTCTGCAGGCCTTTCCCAGCCCGGCTGACCAGCAAGTCTCCTTTCAAGTAAATATCCCAAGTCCTGGACCGCTAAATTTGTCCATTTTTTCTACGGATGGAAGGATAATCCAACATTCTGTGCATGACCTAATGTCAGGGATTCATGAACTCACTCAGGACGTTCAGGATCAGCCTCGTGGCATCTACCTTTACAGAATGAGCTTCAATGGGGAAGTGATCTCAGGGAGATTTCTGAAGCGTTAAGAGCTTATCAACAATAGAATGAGAAAGTCCATTCAGCTTCTGAATGGGCTTTTCTTTTTTTCAGATACTTCACCCCAGCAATACCACCTCATCGGCATGGGCGACCATCACTTCTTGCTGTCCCAGTTTTTGTTCCATAGCTAAGGCATCAAGCCGTATTCGCGCCAAGGCCACTGGTCCTCCCGCCTGGTCTGGCCCATGGATTTCTACCACCTCATTCGCTTCAAATGGTCCCTGGACCGCTACTACCCCAACAGCAAGCAGGCTTTTTCGATTCTTAAGGGCTTCTTCGGCTCCTTGATCAATCACAATTCGGCCACTCACCAGGCTTCCACTCGCCAGCCAGCGCTGTCGCGCATTAGAAGACGAAACCTGGGCAGGGAAAAATGTACCACTTTGTTGTTGGGTGGCCTTGATGATACTGTCAGGTTCCTCTAACCCCAGAATTGTGACCGAAATCCCTAACCTCGTTGCCAGGCGTGCAAATGTCAGTTTGGAGATCATTCCCCCGAGTCCACCCGCGCTTTTTTCCGTGCGCGCCGTACCCATGATTTCTGCATCCACCTGTTTTACCACGGGTACGGTCTTGTTTGACTCATCTAATAACCCTGGGACAGAGCTGACCATCAATAAATGGGATGCCCCCAGCCCAACTGCGAGTAAACTGGCCAGTTCGTCATTGTCCGAAAACTTGAGTTCCAAATTGCTGACCACATCATTTTCATTGGCAATTGGAATAATGTCATTCTGCCAAAGGTATTCCAGGGTATCTCGCAGTTGCAGGAACTGCTTCCGATCAGAAAAATGCCTACGCTCACAAAGAATTTGGGCAGGCTGAAGGCCATATGCCCGAAAAAAAGTTGCATAGGTGGTTAGCAACAAAGGATTGCCAATAGCTGCGGCTGCTTTTCTTTCGATCAACTTGCCTGAAAAATCATCCAGGGCACTTTTCCCACATCCTACAGCACCAGAGGATACCAGCAACAGACGGTAAGTATCGGCAAGCCTTGCCAACTGACGAGAAACCTCAATTAGCCGAGGCTCATCCAACTTTCCTGAGGCTTGGCTGATAGCAGAAGTACCAATTTTGATGACAAGAATGGGAAGGGGCTTCATAGGGGGAGGAAAGAATCTTAATCTCGTGAAGGAAAAATGCTCAAGGTCATTTAGGATTGGCTGAATATATGCTAATTTTGAAGGGACACAAAAGCCTCTCGCGATCCCTAGGTCACAAAGCGAATTGAAAATGGACGACTTCAGAGAACTCACAACCAAAGAAAAAGCCCTTAAGATTAACCTCAATGCTTCTATTTATGGCTCTTTTGCAGAAATTGGAGCAGGACAGGAAATTGCGGCGCATTTCTTTAAGGCGGGAGGCGCATCCGGTACCGTAGCTAAGACCATGTCGGCCTATGACATGACTTTTTCCGATGCCATTTACGGAAAAAGCGGACGGTATGTAAGCGAAGAACGACTGGTTCGCATGCTGGACAAAGAGTTTAGCCTGCTGGTGAGGCGACTGGCAAAGCGAGGGAAGGAAACCTGCTTTTTTGCCCTCGCAAATACAGTAGAAACCCTGAATTATCGTCGTACCAATCAAGGGCACGGCTGGATCGGCGTTCGATACCAACTACATCCCAACCAACCCCCCAATGACTGCATCATGCACGTCCTGCTGCATGACAAAGACAACGTCTGGCAACAACAGGCCATCGGCATCATAGGGGTAAACCTCATGTTTGCTTGCTATTACTACTCCCACGACATCGACCACTTTCTGACAGTACTCATGGAGAACATTGCCCCTGGCAGGGTAGAGGTGGATATGCTTAGGTTGATTGGGCCTGATTTTGAAGAGCATGACAACCGTTTGCTCGCTCTGAAGCTGGTCAAGAGTGGCATGACCAATGCCGCCATGTTTGGCCCCGATGGGGATGTCCAACAGCCCTCCGAGGCTTTATACAAGAAAAATGTCCTTGTCCTGCGGGGACGATTCCGGCCTGTAACACATGTCAACCTGGACATGCTCCGGGCTGGGCTGGCACAATTTGAGGCGGAACCGGATGTCGAAAAAGATGACCTCTTTGTATTGACAGAACTCACCCTGAATGCCCTCACGGACCATGGCCGAATTGATGACCAGGACTTTCTGGACCGTGTTGATATTTTGTGTTCCCTGGGTCAGAATGTGATGATTTCCAATTACCAGGAATACTACCGATTGGTCTCGTATTTGTCTCCTTATGCCCGAAAAAAGAAAATTGGGATTATCCTGGGAGTTTTCAACCTGGAAGACATTTTCAAAGAGGAGTATTATACCAACCTAAAAGGCGGGATTTTGGAATCTTTTGGGGTATTATTTGGCTCAAATGTCAAAATGTACGTCTACCCTTCCCGAAAAGAATATTCGGAAGAATTGTACTCTTGTGACAATTTTGAACTGCCTCCTCAGCTGTTCAGCCTGTTCCGCTACTTGTTTGACAACAACAAACTGGAAGACATTCAGGATGCCAACATAGACCTGCTCCACATTACTTCAGATGATGTACTTTCAATGATCCGCGAAGGCAAACCTGGGTGGGAGAACATGGTGCCTAAAATTGTGGGCGATACCATTAAGGAGAAAGGCCTGTTCGGGTATAAGGAACCCGTAACCGGCTAACAAGCAAAAACTCCTTTTACTTTTTCTAAAATCTCCGCAAATCCTGGGGTAGGAAACGCCATTCGGGTGTCAGCACCGCATCAGTCATATCCGATAGGGCAAACCAAGGGGTCACGTCCTCTCGAAGCGGGTTGACAAGTACATGAATATCCTGAGCCGGCATATAGCTCTGGGCCAACAGTACCAGCTTTTCTCCTGTCTGGGGATGAACAGCCTGGTCTACCACCAAAACCGCATGACCCGGGCTTCCCCCTTGTATAAATACATCGCCAATCCTGATCTCATTTACAGATACAGGTGTAAGTTCTTTTTCAAGGGAAAGGGTTCCAGCATAGGAAAAGACCATCGTGAGGTATTTTCTGAAAGATTCGTAGCTGGTCGTGGGGCCTCCAGTATCATACCAACTCACCGAACTACCTGTTACACGGATTCGCTCACCACTTCGCCACCTGCTGTAAGTAGCAGGAAAACCATTGGTAAAATTGAACTGGATTTGATCATAAGCTTTTTTCTGCCACAAATATTCTGCACGGAGCCGCATAACTGCATCAGCGCATTGCTGTAAGTCTCTACTCCCAATATCCACGTCGAAAACGGCTGTATGTACATCCTGCCTTCCTTTTAAATTCCCATTAAACAGATGGACCGGACTTCCGTGTGATTTTAGGGGAAGGTTGCGTAGGTAAGCCGCAAAACTGGTCACTTCAACTGATGGCCGGATAAAGCCAGTTGGAGGAAGAACCCTTGTCTTTAGTTGGGTCCCGGAAGTGTCAATGATAGATTCAGTTGATGCCTTTGAGGAAATTTGAGGGATTTTGGTATTACTGGACTGAGGTTCATGCGTTCCACAGGCCATAAAGATAAACGTCACGCAAACGAATAGCACAGAAAATGGACTCATGGCAATAAGGGTCAAAATCTCGGAGACCTTCATGAATCCATGTCACGAACAGGAACATCAGACTGCGTCCGGAACCTTTCCACTTGGGGGAAGTCTGCCTGCCAGTGATTTAGGACTTGATGAAAATCCCTATACACACTAGCAGAACGAATTCGGAATTGAAAGAATTGTGGTTTTCCCGCCTTTTCAAAAGAAACCGTAGAGGGTTTAGGAGAAAAATACCGCACCAAGTTCCACTGAAGGCCTTCATGGCCATTATCAATGACACGAAGACGGTGTAGGCTATGAATTGGCACCCGTTGTACAGGACCTTTTTCTTTCCAAATCACCAATGTCTCCTCATGGAATTCCAGCCAAGTACCGTCTGAATTTCCCTCCCAAAACCTATTCAGCAAAAAACTCCCTAGCCAGTGAGTTGCCAGGAACCCCAAAGCCGAAAGCACCGATAATAACATCCAGGGATTAAAATCGTCTCCTGCAGAAAAGGCTATGCCCCAGGCAAAGAGCAGTCCCAACGGCAGGGTAAGTACCCGGGTAAGTTGGTGATACTGAAATATCCGGGGTGCCTTCTGGGAAACCACCGGTACCACTAAGTATGGAGAACTCTCTGGCATAGCTCCCTAAATTTACTACTTTTGAATCAGTATGCGAATTTTGGTTCAACGTGTTACCCATGCTTCAGTTGAGGTAGAGGGAAATGAAATTGGAGCCATCTCCGATGGGCTTCTTGTCCTATTGGGAATTACCCACGAAGACGGTTCGACAGACATTGAATGGCTGGTAGGAAAACTGTTACGCCTAAGGATTTTTAACGATGAGGCTGGCAAAATGAATAGGTCTGTTGAGGACATCGGCGGAGGAATTCTGATCATTTCACAATTCACTCTATTTGCAGATACCAAAAAGGGGAACCGACCCTCTTATATCCGATCTGCTCCTCCCGCGGTGGCAATACCGTTGTACGAAGCATTCCTGGCACATTTGAAAAATCAATTCAGTGGCCCCATCGCTACAGGCGAGTTTGGCGCATACATGAAGGTCAATCTTTGCAATGATGGCCCTGTTACCTTGATGTTAGACTCCCGTCAACGAGACATCTAATTAGGACCAACTGCCAAAAGTCATTTTCAGGGCTGACCTCTACGGTTCACCTACCGTGAATACGGTAGTACTTTTAGAAAAAATTCAGTAAGACCCTAAGGGCTGGTCATGCTTTGGCCGCTAGCCCTTCTTTGTTAGCCTGCATGAACCCGTTTTACATCAAAGCACTGCACATCATTTTTGTGGTCTCCTGGTTTGCGGGCCTCTTTTACCTTGTCCGGCTTTTCATCTATCAGCGCGAAGCTCAAGATAGGCCTGACAATGAACGCCAGGTGCTGGTAGCCCAGTTCCGTCTGATGGAATCCCGGTTATGGACCATTATCACCATTCCTTCGATGGTAGGGACAGTGCTAACAGGGCTGTACCTGGGACATGCCTTCCAAATGTTTGGAAACACCTGGATGTGGGTGAAGCTGGGAATGGTAGGGGCCTTATTCATCTACCACCATTTATGTGGAACAATTAGGCGGCAATTTGCTGCTGGGGAGTATCGCTACAATTCCACTCAGTTACGGGTGTGGAATGAAGTAGCGACCTTACTGCTTATCAGCATTGTGTTTCTGGTTGTCCTAAAGCAAACCATCAGTATGTTTTGGGGTATTTTGGGCCTAATGGTGATTGCTGGCTTCATGATGATCGCCATTCGGCTTTACAAACGTTTGAGGGAAAAGAAAAATCCTTCATCCATTCGCTCTTCCTCAGTTTAGTTATGTCCTTAATTTCGCAACAACTCATACGAAAATATAATATCCCCGGTCCCAGGTACACCAGCTACCCTACGGTTCCCTACTGGGAGGAGGCATATTTTTCTACTGATAAGTGGAAGGCTTCTGTTCTTAGGACTTTCGAGGAATCTCCTGAAATTAGCCTCTACATTCACCTGCCTTTCTGCGAGAAGCTCTGCACATTTTGTGGATGCAACAAAAGAATCACCCGTAACCACCAGGTGGAGGGGCCTTACATAGACAGCTTGCTGGAAGAATGGCGGATGTACAAAGAACTACTGCCCAGCCCTCCTACGATAAGTGAAATTCACTTAGGAGGAGGGACGCCTACATTTTTTCATCCTGATGAACTGGAACGATTGATTGTTGGCCTGAAAGAAGGAGCAAAGGTCGCTTCCAATGCAAGCCTCAGTTTTGAAGGAAATCCCGTCAATACTCGCCCTACTCATCTTTCTCGGCTTTATGATTTAGGATTCCGTCGGGTGAGCTTTGGGATACAGGACTTTGACCCCATAGTTCAAGACCTTATTAACCGTGTTCAAACTTTTGAACAAGTAACGGAAGTGACCCGGGAGGCTCGTCAAATCGGCTATACTTCTGTCAATTTTGACATTATTTACGGCCTTCCCAGACAGACTGAAGACAGCATTCTGGATACCATAGATAAAGTGAGGCTGCTACGTCCAGATAGGATAGCCTATTATAGTTACGCCCATGTCCCCTGGATTAAGGGAGTAGGCCAACGAAAATTTACAGAAGCGGACCTGCCCAGAAATGGGGCTAAGCGACGTTTGTATGAGTTGGGCAGGAACCTCCTGGAAGAAATCGGGTATACGGAAATCGGCATGGACCATTTTGCCTTACCTACCGATGAATTGTATACCGCCCTGTTCGACAAGGAGCTTCATCGGAATTTCATGGGATATACCCCAAGTACTTCCCGCTTAATGGTTGGTCTAGGGGTCTCATCCATCAGCGATTCCTGGTATGGGTTTGCCCAAAACGAGAAGAAAGTAGAAACCTATCAAGCCAGGGTAGCAGCCGGTGAACTTCCAGTATTTCGTGGCCATATGCTTACCCAGGAAGATTTGGTGTTGAGACAGCACATTTTAAACCTGATGTGCAAACTGGAAACCTCTTGGGTACCCGATCAACTTCAGACACCTGTTTTGGCGGAAGTTCTGCCCAGGCTTGAAGAGCTACAACGAGACGGATTAATTGAACTTACCGATACGGATTTATGGGTTCCGCCCGAAGGCCTTCCTTTTATCCGGAATATCTGTATGGCATTTGACGCCCGTATGTGGCGCAAAAAACCCCAGACTCAGCTGTTTTCCATGACGATTTAAGAAGGGACTGACCGATTCAGCTATTCATCAAAATCGATCTCGGTATTGTCTCCTATGTTCACAATCGTAGACTTGCCCCTAAGGCTGGTGTCATTTCCAATGACAGAATTAGCAAGAATAATGGAGTTCAAGCTGGAATAGGCTCCCAAGATTGAATTACTCACAATTGATCCTCGAATGGTAACATTTTCAGCCAAGGCCACATAGGGTCCAATGATAGAGCCAGAAATGTCGCACCCAGGGGCAATCTGCACCGGATGAATGATCACGGTACCCTCGAATTCATAAGACTCGAACTCCTCGATTCTTTCCAGCAAAATTTGATTGGTAGCCAACAATGACTGCTTACGGCCACAGTCAAACCAATTCTCAACGCGATAGGGTCGAAAATTTACTCCCTGTGCAATCATTTCAGTAAAGGCATCCGTGATATGGTATTCTCCATTCGGGGGAAGGGGTTTTTCCATCATCTTACCAAGTGTATCCACAAATAGGGATATGTCGGTCAAACGGTATAATCCCACCAAAGCATTATTGCTGGTGGGAATCATTGGCTTCTCCACTACCTTGGTAATCAAATTTTCCTTGTGGTCTATGACAGCAATGCCAAATTCCCTTGGATCATCTACTTCATGTACCCCTAGGATGGCCCCCTCCATTCTAAGCACCTTCTGCACATCGCTTCCAAAAATGGTATCTCCTAGTACGATTAGAATTTCTTCACAATCAGCATAGGTATCCTTTGCCACCCATAGGGCATGGGCAAGTCCCTTCCGAGGTTCTTGCACCACAAACTCAAAATGCCGCTGCTCGGCATATTCCTGGACTACATACTGCTGAATTTTATCACGCAGATAACCGATAATGAATACCAGTTCATCAATTCCAGCAGCCAGCAGGTTGTCAATGATATGTCCCAGAATGGGCTTTCCTGCAACCGGGATCAAAGGCTTAGGTTGTGTGTGGGTATGGGGACGAAGTCGAGACCCCATGCCAGCCACCGGAATGATTGCTTTCATGTTTGTTGCACCTGAGGTTACAGCTTTATTTCATCGTCCATGCCATTAAAATAACGAACACTTGTAAATGGCATAGCAGTATCAGGCAAAACTTTTACCCATACACGGTATTGCAGGAACCATTTCCATTGATAGCTTTTAAATAGGCCCTTGGTCAGATAAGCAGCCACAAATGGATTCGCCCTGATTTTTAATTGCTTCTCCTTGTTTTGCCGCATGAGGAAATCCACATTGTTGGCTACCTCATCCGCAATCAAAATAGAAGCTTGAATCTTGCCGGTTCCATTGCAACTGGGACACACTTCACTGGTGGTGATATCCAGCTGCGGACGTACACGCTGACGGGTTATCTGTACAAGTCCGAATTTGCTGACGGGCAGAATCGAATGACGTGCTCGGTCGGTTTTCATTACCTTCCTGAAATGCTCGTTGAGCTTTTTGCGATTCTCGCTTCGCTTCATGTCAATGAAGTCGATCACGATGATCCCCCCCATATCCCGAAGTCGGAGCTGGCGCGCAATTTCTTCAGCTGCAGCCATGTTTACCTGAAGGGCTGTATCTTCAAGAGAGTTTTTACTCAGGTTTTTGCTGCCACTGTTTACATCAATGACGTGCATAGCTTCTGTGTGCTCAACCACCAGATAAGCCCCGTTGGGCATGGAAACAATCTTGCCGAAGGCAGCTTTTATTTGTTTTTCAAGGCCCAGGTACTGATAAAGGGGCACCCTGTGCTTGTGAAGCTTCAGTGCTTTCAGCTGCTCAGGCTGGTATCGTTGCAAGTATCGGTGAATGTCCTCATAAGCAGCTTTATCATCCGTGTAGATGGTATCAAACCCTTGAACCAACATATCCCGAAGGATGCTGGTTGCCCGGTTTTGCTCGCTCATGACCTTTACAGGCGGCCTTGCCTTTACCAAGGCCTGCGTCATGCTCTCCCACTTTTTCAGGATAGAGCTGATGTCATTGCTGATTTGGGCGGCATCCTTTCCAGTAGCAGCCGTACGCACAATTACCCCAAAATTTTGGGGCTTCAGGCTGTCGATCAGAATACGTAGCCTTTTACGCTCATCAGATGAGCGAATTTTTTTACTTACAGAAACGGTTTTGGCGAAGGGGACCAATACCACATACTGTCCGGGAAGAGATATTTCACTCGAAAGCCGGGGGCCTTTCGTCGATATGGGCTCTTTGACAACCTGAACGAGAACGTCCTGATTTGCCTTGAGCACTTCAGCCATCTTGCCGTGTTTGTTGATGTCCGGGACCGGCTTGATGTTCTCCAGGTGCTTTAATTCTCCGTTGCGGTTGGTCTTCGCCACCCGCATATACTTAAGCATTGACCTGATTTGTGGACCGAGGTCAAAATAGTGTAGAAATGCATCTCGGGGATGTCCTACATCTACAAAGGCGGCATTTAATCCTGGGACAATCTTTTTGACTTTTCCCAGAAATAGGTCACCTACGGAAAACTTTTCTGTCAGCCGCTCATGGTGGAGTTCCACCAGTCGCTTGTCCTGAAGAATGCTAATTCTGAGCCCATCTTCGCTTTTACTAACAATTAACTCATTCACGATGGTTTTCTTTGCGAAATGTTTAGGGCGAAAAGCCAGAAATGGTATAAATAAGAAGAGTTGGAACCAGTAAGACCTGATTCCAACGTTAACTCATGCATTTCTGGCCAGAAAAAGCAAGCTTAGCGCTTCTTCTTGTGACGGTTTTTGCGAAGACGCTTTTTCCGTTTGTGTGTTGCAATCTTATGACGTTTTCTCTTTTTTCCACAAGGCATAAAATCCTCCTGTTGTTAAATATTTTGTTACAAATTTCCCATTAGTTCGGAAGCAGCCTGTTTTAACTCTGGCGACTTGGCCTCATTTACTACTTCCTGAAGCATGGGCTTTACCTGATCCTGGCTGCCTGAACGAACTTTAGCAAGTGCTAAGTAGTACTTGGCTTCCAGGTTTTGGGGTTGAATGTCAAGGACCTTTTCGAAACGGCTTACTGCCTTTTCAAACTGCTGGGTCTCTATTGAAAATACCCCAAGTGAAAAATGCGCTTGCGCATTTTCCGGGTTTATATCGAGCACCTTACGAATCGTAAGGATGCCTTTCATGCTGTTTTCGGGCTTTCTGCTCTCAACATATGCAAAGCCCAAATTGTAGAGTGCTTCTTCATTTGCAGGCTCCCCTGCTGTCACATCCTCAAGGTAACTTATACTCTTTGCAGAGTATACATTCCACCTTGCTGAATCTTGCTGTACATAGTCAAGACGAGTGGCAGCGAGAAACAACCTACCAGCGCGTAGTTTATTAGCAGTTGATGGAACAACCTCAGCCAGTTGACCGGCGTACTCTGCAGCATAAGCCATCCTGTTTCGCTTTTCGAGGTGATCAACCAATGCGCTGAGTGCTTCTGCTTTTTCAGTGGAAGTACTCGATTGGTCTAGCTTGTCACTAAGCTGATCAAACTCTTCATCTTTAGCTAAAGGAGGCAAATTTTTCTGTGCAGAAGAACGCTCTGCTCCATCAACTTTGGCAACCACTCCTTCTACGTCTGCCTGGTCTGCATTGTTAAGGTTGGTCTTATCTGCGAATAGGAGAAGCAAAAATATTGCTGTCCCTAACACCAGAATGGCCAATCTAAGCAGTTTACCATTTGAAGAGACCGAGGAATTAGCCATAAATCAGCAATTACTAGCCGGCTGTCCCGTTAGAAGAAGTTGCATCCTTCACCTTTTCCACAAAAACCTTGGCAGGCTTAAAACTAGGCACATTGTGCGCAGGAATGATTACTGACTCATTCTTAGAGATAATCCTTCCGATCTTTTCCTTGCGGTGTTTTACCACAAAACTCCCGAAGCCACGCACGTAGACGTTTTCACCATCGGATAATGAGTTTTTAACTACTGCAAAGAATGCTTCTAGAGATGCTGAAACATCAGCTTTATCGATACCCGTCTTCTGGGAGATTTCTGCAATGACTTCTGCTTTCGTCACGTTGTTCTTAAATTATTAGCTATTAAACAATTAGCTCTGTACCAGACTAGATTAATGCCCTGCAAAAATAGTATAAACAATCTAAGGGCAAAAAAAATTTACTTAAAACCTGGATATTAATAATGGAAAATTGATGGATTTCGTACAAGGCGAAGAAATTCAGGGGGTTGCCTCCCTACTTTTAAGGTGGTTTGACCAGCATGGAAGGAAGCTTCCTTGGCGTGATACCCACCAACCTTACCAAATTTGGATTGCAGAAGTGATCCTACAGCAAACACGGATAGAGCAGGGCATCGGGTATTATTATCGATTTTTGGACCGCTTCCCAAACGTTGAATCCCTGGCAGCAGCCACAGAAGACGAGGTGCTAAAATATTGGGAAGGCCTTGGGTATTACAGCCGGGCCCGGAACCTACATGCAGCAGGCAAAACCCTGCACCATGACATGAAGGGAATATTTCCTGAAAATCATCAGGAATTGCTCAAGCTGAAAGGAATTGGCCCCTACACTGCAAGGGCCATCAGTTCCTTTGCCTTCGGTGAACCTGTTGGGGTATTGGATGGCAATGTATTACGGGTCGTAAGCCGTGTACTAGGAACAGAAGCTCCGATTAACAAACCTCAAAACCGGACAAAATTCCAGCAGGTTGTTGACTCATGGGTGGCGGACTATCCTTCACGCGATTTCAACCATGCAATGATGGACCTTGGCGCAACCCTTTGTACGCCTACCAAACCAGGATGCATGGTTTGTCCCTTAATTGGCGTTTGCCAGGCATATCAGAAAGGCCTAACGGGCCGGATACCGGTAAAGGAGAAAAAACTCAAA
>JBCDIQ010000010.1:0-34023 GCA_039024295.1 Bacteroidota bacterium
CCGTGTCTGATACACATCCTGCGGTATATCCCAGCACCCACAATTCAGTGGAACCAGCAGGGATAAAAGCAATAGAACTCCCCGTTTGACCAGTGGACCACACATAGTTTTCTGCACCCGTGGCCTCCAGTTGTACGGTCTGACCACGACAAATAATTCCAGGATTGCTTACCTCAATACTTGGAGGGGGGATAACCTTCAAAAAGATAGAATCGTTTTGTAGGCAACCCTGCTGGTCAGTGACAACTAAGGTGAACGTCTGATTTTGGGTGGCTGTGACGATTTTGATTTCAGAGGTATCCCCATCGTTCCACAAAAGCTGAACGGCAGTGGGCGCTTCTGCCACAAGCTGGGCCAGCGTCCCTTCACATGCGCGGGTATCACCTGAAATAGTTACTTCAGGCAGAGGATAAACCGTTACCATCACCGTATCTGCTTGCTGACATCCTTGTGGGGTTGTGCCTGTGACGGTGTAAGTGTTGGAACTACTCGGGCTTACCTCAATGCGCCTGTCAATGCTTCCATTGCTCCAAAGAAATTGAACGCCTGACTGTGCGCTTGCTGTTAGTGAAACCGTATTTCCTGTACAAACGCCTGTATCAGGTGAAACCCTCAAATCTGGAGATGGCCAAACGGTGAGGTCAACAGAATCTTCATTGGTACAACCCACGTTATCCGTGGCCACAATGCTAATGGTGCGAGCCGTGTCAAGGAAAATGGAAAGCCGATCGGTGTTGTTGCCCGTGCTCCACAGCAACGACACTCCAGGTGTTCCTTGAGCACGCAACACCAAGCTATCTCCCACGCAGCCGCTGGTACTTCCGGTGATATCCACGATTGGCAAAGGAAGCCCTCGTATGAGTAAGCTGTCCTGTTGCGCACAGCCCACACTATCGGTGAGGCTAAGGCTTAACTTAAGGCTGTCTCCTGCTTTAGGTTGAACTAGAATAGAATCGGTGGTACTGCCATTGCTCCATAAAAATGATTGAGCTTGGGAAGTAAGTGCTTTCACCCAAACAGGGGTTCCGGCACAAAATCCTGTGTCGGGTGGCAAGCTGAAGCGAATGGGAGCCGGGTCAGGAAAGGGAACTATGAGGAAATTATCCTCCAAGGTGCATTCGCTGGACTGCTCAGCTTGACTCAAAGAGCCAATGGGCAAGTTTACCGTGAGCAGTCCTGATGGAGCAGAAGGGGTAATGAAAAACGTGTCTCGGTAGCATTCGCCAGGTTGTAATACTGGGATAACTTGCTGCTGAGAGAGCCGTTGCCCGAGGCTATCTTCAAACAAGCGGAGGGAAATACCCGATGGCGCATCCGAATTGCCAATATTGGTGACAGTAGCAGCTACCTGCCAGCCACCTGGTGCACAATTTACTGAGAGTTGATCTATTTTGAGGTCAAAAGACTTGGACGGACCGTACTGCACCAAAAAGCGGTTTAGCACCATAGAATCCCCCACAATGGCATGATTTTGCTGCTTGATGGGGACCTGTAGATTGTCATTGATGTTGACCCCGAAATAGCTGATCTGATTCCAGACCGGACGGGCTGGTTCCCAGGGAGTCGTAGCAGACTCATACACCCTTAGCCCATCGTCACAGGTGCAGGTAACCTCTGCAGCGCCATCCTGATCGAGGTCAGCTACAATCACTCCGTCGAATATAGTGGTAGATATGCAGGTATCTGTTGCAAGAATATTTCCAGTAGGTCCGTCAATGAAATAGACAAAGTTATTTCCACGAAAAATGACTTCACGTCTGCCATCCCCATTCAAGTCAAAGGTGGTTGGCTGACTCCAACCAGAAAGGTCTGTTACTGAGGCTTGCCACAAGATTTGCAGACCCATTGAGTTATAAGAAAGTGCTAATAAACTGTTAGGACGAGTTAGAAGAATATCTTGGGTTTGATCTCCATTTAAATCATCAACCAGTCCAATAGATGACATGTTAAAATAGGTGGAGAGTGGTGGTGTGATGTGCAAAGGCGCAAGCAATTGAGGGGTTTGTAAATCCCAAATATATATAGCCGAAACATTGTTTGCAGGAAGAAATTGTGAACTTTGAACTGCTATGATACCATCAAGGTCTCCATCTCCATCCATGTCTGCCACACTGGTAAACCCATCTAAATGTGAAACTTGAACCACCGCTTCTAATCGGGATAAATTGGGCTGTAAAGTATCAATGTGAACCGAATAAACGGTATTACCTGCGATCAATTCTAGCCCTGCACAATCTCTACACTGCTTATCTGGTAACACATCGGCAGCAATGGATTTTACATTCCAGTTAAAGGGCCAGTTTGTAGAATTCCCTCGGGCACTGTCTTCGTGTCCTGCTAGGAGAAGTTGCCCGTTGAGTGCATTAAAAATGAAGTTCCCCCAATAAACTTCTGGTTTTCCATCTTGGTTAAAATCTGCCACTGCTGTACTTCCAGCACGGTCACATAGTGTTCTTCCTGAATAGCAAATGTTGATGGAAGCAGCCCATTTCCTTTGGAAACTACTAGTTAAGGTATCATATCCATAGCAGATGAAAGAGTTTCCAACAAAATTGGTATCACTTTTTACAAGCGCAAAAATTTCCCCATATCCATCACGGTCTACATCGGCAATGACAGGAGACTCTGCATATATGTGAAACTTTGCGTTTGTAGCGAGATATGCTTCCAAACTACCAGTTGCACCATCATATATACGCACACCTGAATTTTGAAAACTAGACGCACTACCCCCATATCCCACAATTTCCACCTCGCCATCTCCGTCAATATCTCCCGCTATTGGATGGTTCGTCAAATTCCAATTATTGAGACGGGGAATTTGGTATTTTCTTCTTGGGACAATGGCTAAGCTGTCCAGTGGATTACATACTGGTTCGCACGCCCTGAAGTAAGCGTCTTGCCTGTTGAAACAGCAATCGGGGTCGTAAAAATCTATTAACCCGTCTCCATCATCATCTAGCTCATTGAAGCATTGTTCGCAGCCCTGGTTGGTTATGCGCAGCCAAAGTGAGTCGGTTATTTGTTGTCCGGTAACGGTTCTGGTTACGACATAAAGTCCCGAATCTATTAGGCTTGGAAGCACCGATATCTTGGGGCCATTTGCAGTGAAGCCATTCGGACCTTGCCAACTGTAAGTAGCAGTTTGATGCGTAGGTAGGCTGATCAGAAGGGAGTCTCCTAAACAGACGGTTACGGTATCAGGAAGCGGTAAAGCAGATACGCACAGTTGCTGGCCATGTACCAGATACATATTCAACCCCCAGAGAGTGAGGAGCACAAGAGCATGTTTCATGGATATAGATCGTTGTAGGTGTTCTAGTACCTGATGTAATGGCGGAAGATGCCGCTTGTTTCCCTTTAATTGCCAGATGGCTGCCCCTGATTTTCGATAGATTAAGATAAAGATCAAAGGCCTAAAAATCAACTGCTCACGAGCATGTTAGTGGAGCGAGGTGCAAAACCCAATCTTTTACGAAGGAGAATAGACGAAACTGCGTTTGTTAACGGTGATGTGTCTCCAGTTTATAAGTAAATGTAGTTGCTTGTATGAGCGATGATTAATCCATATTTAAATATTTAATTTTTGAAAAATTAAGAATAAGGTACTATTGATCTATTTCCTTTCCAATATCCATCGTTTAAAAGCTGTGAACCCTGCGGGTAACAATACAGCTTTCTTCTCTCGCTCCGCCAGTACAGCCAACCGTTCGGGAATAGGGACAGCTTCCCCAATAACAGGCTCCACTACATGGGCAAACTTTGCCGGGTGAGCAGTCGCAAGCACTACCCCAATAGTATCCCTCATTCGTTCCTGGAAAGCTTTTATGGCCAAATACCCAATGGCTGTATGCGGGTCTAAGACATATCCATGAGTTTGAAAAACTTGCCGGATGCACCCCTGGGTTTCCGAATCATCAAAATAAAATCCAGCAATTCGTTCCCTTAGCTGCCCCCAATCATGGTCGTACAATTCCAGCATGCGGTCAAAGTTGCTGGGATTACCTACATCCATCGCATTGGAGATGGTGGCAGCAGAAGGGCGCGGCTCGAAATTGCCCGTCTCCAGGTATTGAGGAACCACGTTATTTACATTCGTAGCAGCCACAAATTTTGCTACGGGCAGTCCCATTTCAAACGCTATCAGGCCAGCCGTGAGGTTCCCGAAGTTGCCGCTCGGCACACAAAAAACGACTTTCTTATCCGCTGGTAGTAACTGTTGATATGCCCGGAAATAATACAGCATTTGGGGAATAAGGCGAGCCAGATTGATAGAGTTAGCAGAACTGAGCAGGTATTTTTCATTTAGCTCTTCGTCCAAAAATGCTGCTTTCACCAAATCCTGGCAATCGTCAAACGTGCCTTGTACCTCCACGGCTTCTACATTCTCCCCCAGGGTAGTCAACTGTTTTTCCTGTAAGGGACTTACCTTCCCGCTTGGATAAAGGATGATGACTTCCACTCCTGGCGTTTTCCAAAAGCCAGATGCTACCGCTCCTCCTGTATCACCCGAGGTAGCCACCAGAATGGTCAACTTTCGCTCTTCCCCTTCCATGAAGTGCCCCATAAGTCTTGCCATGAAACGAGCGCCAAAGTCTTTGAATGCGAGGGTGGGGCCGTGAAACAGTTCCAGGACCTGGACATTCTCATCAAGTTGAACGAGAGGAGCCTCAAAATTAATGGCACCAGTGGTTATGTTCCTTAATGCCCCTTCATCAATCGCTCCTCGCAATAAATGTCGGCAAACTTCAAATGCTAATTCTGGAAACGACATCTCAGCGAAAGCCTCCCAAAAGGTTTCTGGAAGCCGGGGCAGATGTGCCGGCATGTACAACCCCTTTTCGGGTGCCAGCCCCCTAAGCACGGCCTCGCGAAAGGGAACCCGGTGTTGAGAATCCTTGGTACTGTAACACTCCATGGCAGCAAGTTAGGGTGTTCTGACCATCAGACAAAGCCTGCTTTGCTAACTGATCCCACACGTTTATGCCTTCATCTTCCACACTCAGGCATTTGCCCTTAACGGTGGTCTGTTTTTGGCGTAAATTTAATCACACCATATGAACTTATACACTCGCTAACCTGTTAGATATGAAACGACTCCCTACCTTTTTATACTACCTGTTATTTTCCTGGCAACTCATGGCGCAGTATCCAGGCACTTATCCAACATCAGGAGGGCAAGCGTCCGGTCAGGAGCCGCATGACGGGAGTGGATATTATGGCGAAACCTATCAGGTTGCGTTACTCCTTGACGTAAGTGGCAGCATGGATGGCCTGATCGAGCAGGCTAAATCTCAGCTTTGGTACATTGTAAATGACATTTACACCCTTTCAGGCAGCAACCCTAGAATTGAACTTGCCCTGTATGAGTATGGCAACAGTCGTTTGGGAGCACAGCGAGGGTATTTACGGCAGGTGACGCCATTTACCCAGGACTTTGACTGGGTTTCGGATGAACTCTTTCGCTTGCGTACCGGGGGAAGTGCAGAATACTGTGGAATGGTCATCGAACATGCCACCTTTAATTTACGCTGGGACAATCGCTATGAAACCCGAAAGCTGATGTACATCGCCGGAAACGAGAGTTTTTCTCAGGGGCGCGTATCGTATCAGCGAGCAATTGAAGCAGCACGTAACCGTGGGATTCAGATGAATACCATATTTTGTGGCAATGCATCTACAGGTCGTAGGCTTGGGTGGGAAAATGCCGCATTCACAGCTGGTGGATTATTTTCCAACATTGACCACAACCAGCGGTATTTTCATTCTGGTAATTCGTACGACCGCCAGTTATCACAATTGAACCAGCAGCTCAACCAGACCTACGTCCCTTATGGGTCACAGGGATCTAATTATTACCGTCGTCAGCAAGCACAAGACCGCTATGCCCAGCAGTATGGTACGGGTAACTTGGGCCAACGTGCCATGGTAAAAGCTTCTCCCAACTACCGCAACGAATCTTGGGACTTAGTGGATGCAGTATCTGCCGGCCAAGTAAACCTTGCAGATGTTCCAAGTACCGACTTACCTGTAGAAATGCGTAGCATGAGTTTTCCTCAGCGTGAGGCATATGTTCAGCAAAAGAAACAGGAGCGAGAAACGTTAAAACGCAAAATTCAACAGACGGCTCAGCTAAGTCGTCAGACCGAGCAGACAAAGCCTTCTTCAGCTAGCAAACCTGCATTGGAAAATGCCATCAAACAATCACTCGTACCGGCTAATACCCGTAGGCCCGTTCGAAGCCCCACAACGTTTACCCCTAAGCAGCAAACTGCTCCCAAGTCTCAACCTAGTTCCAACACGCGTTCCTCAGGCAGTTTTGAATGGCCTTCCAACCGTTCTTCCGGGGTGAAGCAGCCTAGGCTAAGCAGCCCGGGACAAGCCCCTACACAGCAAACCACCAGGCCTGCACCCCGAACTACCCCAAGTCGATCAACACCCACCCGATCGGCTCCCCAGTCTTCCCCTACGAGGTCTTACACCCCTAGGTCAGTTCCGAAAAGTACCTCTCCGAGAACTTACAAGCCTAGAACCGTGCCTCAGAATGTGAAACCAAAACCGCAAACAAAGCCTTCTTACCAGAAACCTTCAGCGCGCACAGTGAAGCAGGCTCCTGTTAGACGGTCGGTGCCAAAAGTTCAGGAAAGCCGATCGTTTTCGATGCCGAAGAAGAATTGATCCGTAATGTTTGAGTAAAATGCAAACAGCCTGCTCATGACGAACAGGCTGTTTTGCGTACCTCGGGCCGGGCTCGAACCGGCACGGACATTACTGCCCACAAGATTTTAAGTCTTGCGTGTCTACCAATTCCACCACCGAGGCAAGACTGGTGCAAATATAGAAAAGTCAGTTAAAATTATCGTAGGATTGAGAAAAAAGAGAAAATCAATCCCAGTACCCCCTATAAAAGAAATGAAATGATATTGCTACCACCAGAAACTGATGATCGGAAACTGAAAACTCCCCCTACCGCATCAACCTTACTTTCCCTCGAATCCTTCGTGCTGGCAGCTTCGGTCCAGGAACTCCATCCTCAAAATAGACTTCCCACCTGTAGACGCCTACTTCAGCAGGTTCCCCCTCAAGAGAGCCATCCCACCCATGACCGGGCATGTCCGACTGAAACATCGGGCGGCCTTTACTGCTGGTGATTTGGAAGGAATAGTTCTTGACCGGCTGATCGATGTAGGGACAAAAGGTGTCATTCAGGCTGTCCAGATTGGGGGTGAACAAGCGGGGAATAAAAACTTCCGCCCGGCATTTTTCCACTATTTCCACGGTATCTGCACCGGCACACCCAAATTCATCTGTTACATTCAGTATGTAGGTTCCTCCATTTAGCACTTGATAGCTTTCAGCCTTGTGACCATCTTGCCAGGAATAGTTCCAATTGCCTTTCACCTTGTTCCTTAACGTCATGGTATCTCCCGGGCAAAACCGTTGATCCTCCCCAATATCAGGCTTAGGTTGCCGGATGGTTACCTCCACCTGTCCAGGACGAGAGTAGCAATTCCCTGCCTGGGCTACCACCGTGTAGGACCCCGATTGGGCGTCTTTCTGCATATGGATGCGTGGATTTCTCTCTTCTGAAACAAAGCCTTGCGGGCCCGACCAGAAAAAGCTGGGCTGCCCTTCCAGTTCGGAGGCTTTGGCAGAGAGTGACAGAAAGCTCCCTGCACACAGGGCAGTATCTCCGGGAAATACTTCAATGCTTACCGGTGGACTTACGGTCACCTCTCCTTTCAGGGTATCATAGGTATCCAAACATAAATTATGGACCTGTAGTGAAATGGGATAGGTCCCGGGGTTTTTGTATGCATGGCGTAGGAGCGGTGATTCAAACTTAGTTCCGATGCCAATGTCCCACTTCACATCTGCATAGGGGGGATGGAAGGAAGTAACAAACGTAAGCGTATCTCCAAAACACCCACCATCAGGTAGCTGGCTGAACTCCTCAAGCCGAAACCCCTGGCCAAATCCTGCATGAAAGGCGTAGGATTCCAATCGTCCGTATCCGTAACAGTAGCCCACCACGCCACATCCACCTGAAATGATGCGATGGCTCCCCGTCACAACCCGCCTGCGAACCCAGGAGTACAAGGGGTTTCCCTTCACTATTTTAAACCCAGGGATGGGCTGACCATCCAGGCGGACAGAGGCTGTATCATCAGTAAGGGCGAATAAGCTCAGGTAATTGGCCGATATTTTCTGCTTGGGGGGAGAATAAAACCGTATTTCCCTGCTGCTTCTCCCCAGGGGCGAGAGCAAAATCATAGACGGATCCCCAAACAGGATATTTGCTACGTCATTACAATCATTGCTGATCAGGTACTGTGCCACCAAAACAGGCTGGGAAGCTTCGAAATATTGGGCACCTCCCGAAATCTTAAGCTCGACAAATTCCCCAGCATCCAGGCTTCGAAGAAACTTACCATTCTGGTACAAGGAAGTGCCGTCTCCTCTTGCGAGAATACGGAGGTAATCATAGCTGGCATTCTCACTGGGAATTGCCAGGTATTCTCGCCCCCACCAGTCAAAGGGGTACATTTGTTCAAATAGGTTATCAGGTGCTCGACAGCTATTAGGAACTTGGGTCCACATAGCACCAGCAAAAAGTGCGAAAGGCTTATTTCCCCGAACGGAAGTGCCACTAAAGTCCCCTTCCGGAAAAGCAGCCTGCACCTGATAAGTCTCCCCCTTATTTAGTACAACAGTAATGCGCTCCCCAGCGTACCTACCCCCTATAGTTCGGCAAGGAGTTACAAAACTGATCTCCGTCTGGTTGTAAGCGGCAACTATGACAAATTCTGATGGGTAGACCGTGTCTCTTTCCACATAACCTTGGTAAGCCAATACATAGTAAGATCTTCCAAGCTCACTTTGAGGCAGGACCAGGCCAGCCTCAGAACGTGCATTGGCATACTGATGAGCAACCACTGATACCGGACGACGAGATTCAATTAAAATACCCGTTCGCTGAACAGTTTCAGTCCCCATGGTTTCTGCCTCACGAGGCAGCTCTACCACTGTCACGTTCCCCGGCACAACCGAAAACCCCTTTTGCCACTTAATCCCAGGAATGGTGATCCTCCCGGAAGTGCGATGGTCGGAGGTGATCATAAGAGATTTTCCATTTTGCAACCTGTCAACATGCTCCATGTAACTCAGCCAAAAACGTGTCCCTTGACTTTGTTGTGCAAACAGCCCCAAACTGCAATACATCCACATGCATCCCCACCAAATAAGCTTCCCACTTTTGAAAAAATATGTCATAAAGGTAAACTGGTACCTACCACGCTTTTCCTGAATTATTTCCAATATGCAGCAACCTTTAAGAATTGCGCGTAAAAAAAGTAACGAATTAACCGCTTTTACTGCTGTAAATTTCGTTAATTTTAGCTAAACCACGTTCGGTACGCTAAAATCCGTTTTCTGTTCAGGGTGTTCCTTTTCAACTTCTAAACGTCTATATAATAACCAAACGAATCTCAGCTCCACTCTTCACATCATCATGCGTCAATCCACCCTATTATTCCTTTTTATAGGATTCCTGTTTCATCATCTTTCTGGTCAACAGGTAAGTGTTAAAGGACAGGTTAAAGATGCTCAGACCGGTGAGCCTATTCCTTTTGCAACCGTTTTTTTCCCAGGCAGTAAGATTGGCACCAACACAGATTTTGAGGGGCACTATGTACTGACGTCTGAGGTACCTGTTGATTCTATCGGTGTGAAATACATCGGCTATGCAACGCGCATAAAAGCCCTGAGCAATGAGCCAGAGCAAACCCTAAATTTTCAACTATCAGAAGCTGGCTACAGCGTAGAAGAAGTGGAGATTGTGGCAGATGCAGAAAATCCAGCCTGGGAAGTCATGCGGTTGGTCATCGAAAACAAAAAACAAAACGACCAGAGATCCCTTGACGCATACCAGTACGAAAGTTATTCAAAGGTCGAGATTGATGTAGACAACATCACAGAGAAATTCCGAAATAAGAAACCCGTCAAGAAGATCCTTGCCGTGATGGACAGCATCCAGCAAATCGCAGGCGAGGACGGAAAGCCGATTCTACCTGTTTTTATTTCTGAGACTTTGTCAGATTATTACTACCTGAAAGACCCGGAAAAAAAGCGGGAGGACATCCGTAAAACCAAACTCACAGGTATCGCCCTCGACGATGGCAGCCTTGTCTCTCAATTGGTAGGATCTACTTTCCAGCAGTACAACTTCTATGACAGTTGGATCAAGGTGGTAGATAAAGATTTTGTTTCCCCCTTGGCAACCAGTTGGCGAGCCTTCTATGATTATCGGCTGGAAGATGTAAACGTGATGGTTGACGGCTATAGCTGCTACCGAATCAGTTTCAAACCCAAGAGAGAGGAAGACCTCGCATTTGTAGGGACCATGTGGATCACGGAGATCGGGTACGCCCTAAAACAAATTGACCTGAAGGTGGGCAAGTCTGCCAACCTGAACTTCATTGAAAAGATTGTGGTCCAGCAAGAGCTGGAACAGGTAGTTGAAAAAGGGGCATGGCTTCCTTCTCGCCTCCGAATCATTGTGGATGTAGGTGAGGTAAAAGACGACTGGGCAGGCATGCTGGCCAAGTCGTATGTATCCAATCGGAACTTTGTGGTCAATGACCCCAAGCCTTTTAAATTTTTCCGCGACCCGATCAATGTGGATGAGCTCGCGATGGAACACGATGAAGCATTCTGGCAGGAAGCTCGTCATGACACCTTGAGCTCTGCAGAACAGTATGTGTACCAAATCATTGATTCGGCACGCAACTTACCCATTGTAAAAACTTATGTAGAAATCGCAGACATCGCGATCAATGGCTACAAAGAATTTGGGCCAATTGAGCTTGGCCCCTACTTGGCCTCTTACACCAACAATAGCATTGAAGGAAATCGATTCCAGCTAGGATTCAAAACCAACGAACAGTTCAGCCGAAAATTTCTGGTAAAAGCCTATGGTGCATACGGCGCAGCAGATAAACGCTTCAAATACTTAGGAGAATTACAGTACCTCGCTTTCCGTAAGCCCTGGACCATTTTTGGTGCGCGCATCACAGAGGACATCGAGCAGATTGGTATCTACAATGATTTTGCCGAAAACAGTGCCTTGTTCCGGGCAGCTTCCCGTTTCGGAGACCTTAACCGACCATTTATCAATACCCTTCGTCAGGTTTGGGCAGAAACTGATGTAGTAAAAGGCATTCGCCCCAGACTCATCATGCGAAGCAGGTATTTTACCCCTTTGTATGACTTCAGGTATTCTTATGATCCTCAACATCAAGAGCCTCAGAGTGAGTTTGCCGTAAGTGAAGTAATTGCAGAAACACGGATCTCTTTTCGGGAAAAATTCCTGCAAAGTGGCAATACTCGCCACAGCCTGGGTACGGGAGGCCGACCAGTTATCACGTTTCGCTATACCCTCGGACTTCCAGACTTTTTGCAGGCAAATGTGGATTACCAACGGTTCGATCTCAGTGTAGATCACAGCATTAATGTAGGGATTCTAGGGCGGGTAAGCTATTTATTAACTGGCGGATATGTACCTGATCAAGTTCCTTATCCCCTCCTCGAAAATCACTTGGGTAATGAGTCCGTATTTTACAATCGGAACTCCTTTAACCTGATGGAATTCTCCGAGTTTATCAGCGACAGATTTGTTTCTTTGCGGGTAGCTCATCGGTTTGATGGACTGATAATGAACCGAGTTCCACTGATTAGAAAGCTCAATTGGCGCCTTTTCACCCTGGCAGATGTGTTATACGGAGATTTAGGGCAAGAAAATATAGACCTGACACTTCCCCCTCTGGGATCCAATGGCTCTGGTGGACCTGCTATTCAGGGGTTGGGAAGCGATCCCTATGTTGAGCTGGGATACGGAATCGAGAATATTTTTCGTTTCATAAAGGTCACCTTTTTACATCGGTTGACGTATCTACAGGAAGATACAAGAGATTTCGGGGTAAAAATTTCGGCTCAATTCCGGTTGTAAGAATTCCCCATAGTTCAATTTGTGATAATTCGTTCAGCTGTACAATTTGTCTTTCATAATTCAAAACCGACTTAAACTAAGATCCGATGGAAGTAAGAAAACTGTCTTCTAAAGTCCTTGCTGCTGATGAACAGTATAAAAGTGTAATGCAGCTATTGAATGAACTAACAGAGGATAAAAAAGAGGTTAAAGAGAAGAAAATGAATGTAGCTGACATCGTTGAAGTAGCCTCTGAAAAAACCCAAATTGAATCAGCAATTCTCTCCCAGTTTAGTTAGGATTCATAATCCTGATATGCTTTTTCGCCTTTCTTTCCACGTGGAAAGAAAGGCGATTCTCATTTATGGGGAATCAAACTGCCGAGTTGCTCGTCTTTCAGGTGATCTTAACCTTTAACCACGTTACCATGACCTTTAGAATGATTGTTGTCCTGTTGCTTGTAGCTGGTATTTCCCATACAGCCTTTGCTCAAAGTGAGACTGTTATCCCCGAACCCAATGTGTATGTTGTGAAATTCCACGCAGACTGGTGTGGTTCCTGCCGAGCACTTGGTCCCGTCCTGGAAGACCTCACCAATAAGCTCGATGGAAAGCCTGTACTGTTCGTTGAGCTTGATTTTACCAACCAAACCACTCGCCACCAGGCCAATTTACTTGCATCTGGTCTGGGAATTGGCAAACATGTAGCGGAAAGTGGGTATTCAACGGGCTATATTTTGGTGATAGACCCTGATACCAAAGAGGTAAAGAAAAAGCTCACCAAAGACCTCTCTATGAAACAGATGGCCGCTGCCATTCAAACGTATTTGTAAGTAGCCTTTTCCCCTTCGCCTCCTCCAGGTGTGGGAGGCTGAGTGTTTAATCTCTTGTTAGAGGTGCAAATAGGTGCCACGGCCTTCCTCCAAAAGACTTTCTGCTGGGGGGAGGTTTTTTGTTGTCCAAACATTCATGATCATGCAGAGTTGAACCAGATGTAAACTTTGTTATAAGTCAATTTTCTTCTCATGGAAAAAACCTACCAAGTAGTTCAAAACACAGAAAAAAAACGCTTCGAGATTGAGTTAGACGGTAAATTTGCATTTACCGAATACACAACTACCCCCAAAGGAATGATCGTGTACACCCACACAGAAGTGCCTCAGGAAATGGAAGGGAAAGGGATTGGCAGCACACTGGCAAAACATGTGTTAGATTACGCCAGACAGGAAAAGATGACCGTATTGCCACTGTGCCCTTTTGTAGCGGGCTACATTCGTAGACATCCTGAGTATGCAGATTTGGTGCTGGAGGGGTTTAAGTATTGAGGATGAATCTGAAGCCACCAAAGTTTTTAATTGCCTTACTAAGAGATGAAACCCGCCATTCTATTGAACGGTACATCATCTCTATTGCTATTATAGGATTTATCCTCCACCTGGGAGTGATATTATTGATTGATGTTGGCATACTGGATTTGGGAATATTAAATGACAAGATTTCTCGTGATCCCATTGCTTCCATTTACACCCCTTTTTCCTTCATTTTGCTGTATGAGGTATACCTTTTGGTATACTACCTTCCCAAATCCATCACGATTTACATTGGAAAGCAGTACGAGATTGTTTCCCTGATCATCATTCGGCGAATCTTCAAAGATTTGTCTAACCTGGACTTAAGCATTGATGATTGGTTTGGGAATGAATACAACTTTCAGCTAACGGTAGATGCCTTTGGGATTATCGTGCTCTTTTTCTTGATCTGGTATTTCTATAAAATTGGACGTAGGCAAAACCTGAACAAGAAGATTGACCTGGATACGACTGAGGATAAGTTGGCAAAATTCATCCGGGCAAAACGAGTGATGAGTGCCCTCCTGATCCCCACGCTGTTCATTATGTCCCTCTACAGTGTAACAAACTGGGCATGGGAAGTCTGGGATGTGTACCAAGGACACAATCATGCCTTGCCAGATGTCAACCGGGTATTTTACTACGAATTTTTCACGATGCTCGTGCTCGTAGATGTATTGCTGCTCATGATTTCTTTCCGCCACACGGAAGACTACAGCAAGCTGATTCGCAATTCGGGATTTATCATTTCCACGACCCTGATCAAAATTTCCTTCAGTGCTGATGCGATTTTGAACACCATTTTAGTGATCGCAGCGGTCGGATTTAGTGTGTTGATTTTGATGGTGAGCCTGCGGTACAAGGAGATTGGGGATGGAGCTTGAAAAAGCTGGTGGGGTTTGGTCATGGTTCTGATTAACTAAATAGCATGACATACCACACCATAAAAGCTGAACTATTTCACATTTAGGAAGGTCAGATATAAGCTATTTATTATATTTAGATAAAGAACTAAGCCGTATGCGGAAAGCTAATTTGCTCATTTTCGTTTTACTACTATGTTTATCCTGCAGACGAGATGATGATCCTACGCCCAGAATTTCTTATTACGAGACACCGGTAGGTTTCTCCTTAGGCATCTACACCCTAATGGATCATTTTCGTCTTCAAATAGAAAAGGAGTTAATGGTTTCATTTTCCACCGAGATGTCAGCAATTCTGAGTGAGGAACCAGTCGGAGATGATCCGTTTAGTTGGAACACCATTCCTAGTACTCATATCCGTGCTATTGGAGTTGGTATACCTGGCCCATTCATGCTTGGAGGCTTTACCTTTCCAATCATTAATGTTCAGGAAAGGGTAGATTCAAGGGTGTATGTTCATTGGGGATACAATAGTGTCAGTGATTCTCTGTTTGGTACCCAGGTAACCTTTTCTGGGGCAGGCTTAACCCATACTTTTTACATACCTGAACCTTTATACATCCTTCAGCCAAGGCCCCAAGGGTTTGAATATTTATATTTAAGTGGTACCCGGTACCTGCCCATGCCTGTAAATAAAGACCTGACAATAGAGTGGAACCCTGACCCAGAGAATGTCCATGGAGTAATTGTGTTTTTGAGGCGGTCTCAAACCCCATCTTTAGACAGACTCAACTATGCAGAAGTGTTCGAAGATAATGGCAAAGCTTCCATCACGTCTGATGTCTTGATGCAGTTTGGAGCAGGAAGCGACATAAAAATAGAAGTGTTTAGAGGAAACTGTTACCAAGCCACCAATCCGGCAGGAGAATTGGTTACGGTTGTCGGTAAAGCTGGAGCTGGAACCGCGATTACGCTTCAGTAGAACCTGAAATCAAATTAGAATCGCACAAGCTCTAGGGTCATTTACAAAGCTTGTCATAAACCCGAGAATTTTACTTCCGTTCCACCAAGTACCACCCACAGGTCGTCACAAAATCTCGCAAAAATGGAATATCTCCCAGCAGAGGAAGTTGGGTCCTGACTTTGAGGCCAAATTTGTATTTGTAGATAGGGTTAATCAGGAACAATCGGCGGTGCCGAATACGCAAGCCGGACTTGCGCACGATCCGCTCAAAACGTCCCAGGTTAATGCCCGTGGCTTTAATGTCCATGAGCTCTTCGACCACGCGTTCCCCTTCTCCTCCAGCGATGAGGATACGTTTGTACAGTCCTTTTGGGAGCAGATGAAACCAGGGAAGCTTACTCAGAAGTTTGCTGGTGCGACAAATTTGCTGGTGCCCTCCATAGGGCATTCGCCACGGGGGAAACCCAAAAAAGATGACCCCTTCCGGTTTGAGGAACTGCTTGATATAGGGAATGAATTTTTCCTGCTCGGGGATGTGTTCAATGGTGTCCTTCAGCACAATCAAGTCAAACTGTCCCCCCCACTTTTCCCGAAAGTCATCGTCGTACACATTGACGGCCTCCAGGTAAATCTGACCCGCAGCTACTTCTTCTGCCATGACCTCCTTGGCCGTATCAATCCTGAAAGGGCTGAGGTCAACTCCCATGGTCCAACAGCCTTTGTCAATGAAGGCCTTCAGGACACCTCCTTCAGCCGCCCCAATTTCCAGCACTTTCATGTCTGAATTGACCGCAAACCGTTCTTCTACAAACGGGATGAGGTAATCTTTGGCATTTTCATATTGCTGACGAAAGCGCTCGGTTATGGAGGTGTGTTGTTTTAGAGCCAAGGATCAGGTGTTAGGTATTGGCTGATAGGTAATAGAAGTGCAAATGTATGGAAAACTAGGGATTTTTGCCGAGGCACTGCTGATACCGTTGGATGGTGGTTTCGAATCCCAGGTAGAGGGCATCGCTCACCAAGGCATGGCCGATGGATACTTCTTGCAAATGTGGTACACGCTCAGCGAATAAGGTTAGGTTGTCCAGGTTGAGGTCGTGGCCAGCATTAACCCCTAATCCTAGTTCGTGAGCAAAGGCGGCAGAGCGTGCAAAAGGCTCCACGGCTGCTTCTGGGTTCTGGGGAAACTGCTGGGCATAGGGCTCGGTGTAAAGCTCAATTCGATCGGTTCCTATCTCAGCGGCTTTACCAATCCGGTCCAGGTCGGTTTCTATGAAAATAGATACGCGAACGCCCACGGCCTGTAGCCGTTGCACGACTTCCATGAGAAAATGCTGGTGCTTCATGGTATCCCAGCCCGCATTGGAAGTAAGGGCTTCCGGCGGATCGGGTACGAGCGTACACTGATCGGGCTTTACTTCTTCAATCATTTGGAGAAATGCCTCAGAGGGATAGCCCTCTACATTGAATTCTACCTCCAGGATATGCTTGAGGTCATAGACATCCTGCCGGCGTACGTGCCGCTCATCCGGCCGGGGATGAACGGTGATGCCATCCGCCCCAAAGGTGATGACATCTTGGGCTACTTGGAGTAAGTTGGGTCGGTTGCTGCCGCGCGCATTGCGGATCAGGGCTACTTTATTGAGGTTGACGGAGAGAGAGGTCATTTGGAAGCTTCGGTTATCAATTGTTGGTGGTCAGTGTTGCTGCCAGGCAGTATCCTGAACAGAAGGTATGATAACGAATTTTGAGTAACAGTGTTACCGTTTTTTCCGGAAAAGAAATTATCGGGTAATTAAGCAAACCGAATTACCGATCAGCATAACTGAAAACTGCCTACTGAGAACAGAAAAACCAATCACGCTAGTCCTCCCTATCCAGCTTTGCAAAAAACTTTGCCGCAGCCTCCTGGTGTTGCTGACGCTTTTCGCTTTTCATGCGCCGGCCTGTGGCTACCATCATGGACCACCGGGGGTTCTTCGCCAAGCTTTCACTGTGGTCGAAGATGAACTGCCAATAAAGCCCATCCCAGGTTTCACACCAAGGTGCTTTTCCATAATGGCTCATTTTGCGTACATAATTTGAACCACTGAAATAGGGCTTGGTCGTGATGATCCCCCCCGCAGAGTTTTGGCTCATGGCGTATACGTTGGGCACCATCACCCAGTCATAGGCGTCGATGAAAAGCTCCATGAACCATTTGTAAATCTCCTTAGGATCGATTCTACAAATAAACATAAAGCCTCCCAGCACCATCAACCGTTCAATGTGGTGGCAATAGGCATATGTATGAATCCTTCGGATGGTATCATCTATCGGTTCAATACCTGTGGTACCTTCATATAAGCTCACAGGCATAGGTCGATGGTGTCCCCAGTGGTTGTTGGTGCGCATGCGCACACCTTCTGACTGGTAAGTCACCCGCATATATTCCCGCCAACCGATGATTTGACGGATAAATCCTTCTAGAGAAGCCAAAGGCACACCATTCGATTGCCCATATTCAACGGCTGCATTCACAACCTGCATCGGGGTAAGGAGTCCGATGTTCAACGCAGGTGTCAATACAGAGTGATAAAGGAAGGTATGCTTGGGCACAATGGCATCCTCATACGGACCAAAATTGGCAAATCGTTGTACAAGAAAATCATCCAACCAGGTTGAAGCTGCCTCGTGAGAGATTGGGTAAATCAGCCGCTCTGTACTGCCGAGGTGATTGGGAAAATGCGCATGCACGTATTGCCGAGCTTCTTCTACGTAGACATTCTCGCTAGGGATGGACAATCCAGGAAGCTCTGCCACCATTTTTTTCGGCAGCTTTTTTCTGTTTTCTTCGTCAAAGCTCCATTTTCCACCTACAGGTGTCTCTCCATCGTTTTCCACCAAAATTCCCAGCCGTTTACGCTGGTACTGGTAAAAGTCAGCCATGAAATACCGCTTTTTCCCGCTGAAAAAGGCCTGGTTTTCTTCCTCGGAATTAATGAATCCCGGAGTTGAGTGGACATGGGCATGGATACCATGCTGTTCACACAAACGACTCAACCGTTTTTCGAGCATAAAATCTACTGGGTCCACATAATCTACCTCACTTACTTCATCCTCCACGAGCTTTTCAAAAACTTTCTCTAGCTGCCCAAACTCGGTATAGGCCAGATAAGTAACCGAATGCCCCGTTTCTCGCAAGTGATCCGCAAACCACCGCATAGAAGCCCGGTGGAGCATCAGTTTTTGTCCATGGAAATTGGCTAGGTAGTGTTTATCGCCAAAAAAGAGGCTATCCTCAATGAGGTAAACAGGTTGATCTTTTCGGATAGCGGGATGGTCGGCGTACAGTTGATGCGGAAATACGAGGCTGACTTTCATGAACGAAATGTGTGATGATAAAATTATTCCTCATCAACCCAAATTAATTGGGAAGGTTTATTTGGCCCGTATCAAACAAACCGCTCGTAGCTGGAAGGAAACAGCCGTGCAAAAAAGTCAATCATGTAGGCATCCCGTCCAATCAGGACACGGACCTTATTCCGGCGAACACCATTCACAATATTGGCTGCTGCTGCCTCAGGAGTGGTCTTGGCCATTTTGTCAAAACCCTTGATCCAACGCGCACGGCTTTGGGGGCTAGCAGCAAATTTCCCTCGCTCTGCAATTTGGGTACGAATGCCTCCCGGGTGCACACAGGTCACCCCAATGGGGGATTCTGCTAGTTCCCTTCGGAGGGCTTCTGTAAAGCCACGGACAGCAAATTTGGTGGCATTATAAGCTGCTTGGGTAGGAACCCCTACCAACCCAAATATACTTGAGATGTTCACGATGTGACCTTCCCCCTGTTCCAGTAAGACAGGCAAAAAAGATTTCGTACCGTATACCACCCCCCAATAATTAATGTTCATGATCCACTCCATGTCTTCATACAGGAGGTTGGTAACTCGACCTGCATAGGATACCCCCGCATTATTGATGATCAGGTGAGCAGCTCCATGCTGGGCCACAACCTCACGGGTAAATTCTTCTACGGCTTCTCGATTTGCCACATCCACTACATGGGTGGTCACCAAATGATCTGCAGGGGGAAGTGATTTTACGGTCTCTTCGAGGGCTTCCGAGCCGATATCTGCCAAAGCAAGGTGGGCACCTTCTGTAGCAAGGGCTTGTGCCAAGCACCTGCCAATTCCATTACCAGCACCGGTAATTACGGCTACTTTTCGCGTGAACTGTCTCATTGCCCGAAGGTAAGAAAAATGGAAATGGGATGGTAAAATTGAGCCTGCAGAATCATTCCCTCCTACCTTTTGCCCAAAACCTGACAGCTCATCCCTATTCCCTATTTTTCCTATCTTTACTTTATGTTGAAACTCCCCTACGGGCGGTCTGATTTTGCTTCCTTGATGCAAGGTGGATATCACTATGTAGACCGGATTTCATACATCAACATCTTTGAGGAGCTAGGAGGGACCTACCTCGTATTTCTCCGGCCACGTAGGTTTGGCAAGAGTTTATGGATTTCGACATTGGAGCACTACTACGGGTGTCAGTATGCAGATCAGTTTGAGGCGTTATTTGGGGGGGCTTGCCATTGGAAAAAATCCAACGCCTTTGGCCAGTAGTTATTTGGTGCTAAAGCTGGATTTCAGTGGCATTAGTACCGTTTCTCAGGAAAGTACCTACGCCGATTTTGCTACTGTAGTAAAAGCTGGTATGATAAACTTCGCGACAGCCTATCCTTCGGTTGTCTCAGAAAAGGACTTGTCTCGACTTGGGGCCGAAGATAGCCCGACGAATCTCATGAGGATTTTCTTGGCAATTGTCAGAAAACAACCCCGCAAAGTCTACCTGCTCATCGATGAGTATGACCACTTCACCAATGAGTTGGTGAGCTTTGACATCGATCAGTTTCAGGAAATTGTGAGTAAGCAAGGGTGGGTGCGCAAGTTCTACGAGGTGGTCAAAACAGGTACAGGTCAGGGGTTGATTGATCGGATATTTATGACAGGGGTATCGCCTGTGACTTTGGACAGCCTTACTTCGGGATTCAACATCGGCAAAGACCTTACGCGAAACCGCAGGTTTGAAGGGTTCATGGGATTCACCGATGAGGAGGTAGCAGACTTGCTGCAAGCAGCCGGGATATACAGTGACGAAACCCACAATTTGATGCGAACCTGGTATAATGGGTATCGCTTCAGTGATGGCAATTCCCAGCGGATGTACAATCCTGACATGGTGCTGTATTTTGCGACCGAATACCTGTCTCAGCAGCGGATGCCCACCAATTTGCTCGACACCAACATCGCCTCAGACTACGGCAAGATCAAGCGTATCTTCCGATTGGGAGGGGAAGGTTCGCGGCATTTTGAGATGCTACAAAAAGTAATGGCTGAGGGGCGTGTTTCTGCTCAGATCGTCCCTCAGTTTAGCTTCGAGCGCGACTTTACCCCAGAGGATTTTCTTAGCCTGATGTTTTACACCGGCTTGCTGACCATTAAAGAAACGAAGTACCAATGGTCCGTCTTGGGGATTCCTAATATGGTGATCGAACAGTTGTATTTTGATTTTTTCCGCGAGTTGATTGAAGATAACCTAAAAAAGTCAAGCCTAGGGATAGACATTCAATCTGCAGTGATCGAATTATCAGATCATAACCATCCAGAACCTTTGCTGAAAATAGTTTCAGACACCCTGTACCAACTCTCCAACCGCGACTTCCTGCATTTTAATGAAACGAGCCTGAAGATGGTCTTCTTGAGCTACCTGCACATGGCTCAGATATACACCCTGCGCTCTGAACACGAAGCAGATCGGGGCTATGTGGACCTGCTTCTCCTTCATCGTCCTCCCATTGATACGCCCTATCAGTTTACCTTTGAGTTGAAGTACCTCAACCAGAAAAATGCTGCCCAACTGGAAAAGGCCACCGAAGAAGGGCGTGCACAATTGCAACGTTACCTCAACGCCGAAGACCTCCAAACCCAACCCAACCTCCGCGCTTGGCTATTTGTATTCGTAGGAACTGAAATGAAGGTGATTGAAGAAGTTTTTGCAAATACCTAAAACCTGACAGCTAATACCTATTCCCTACCCCTCCTTCCGCTCTAGCCACGCCACATTTTCCACATGCGCAGTCTGGGGAAACATGTCCACAGGCTGAATCAATTTCAGGGTATACTGCTCTCGTAGCAGGTCAATATCCCTTGCCTGGGTGGCTGGTTTACAACTAACATAAATGATATGCTTGGGAGCAATCTCTTTCAGACGTTCTACCACTTTAGGGTCCATTCCTGCCCTAGGTGGATCAGTAATGATTAAGTCAGGACGACCTTCAGAAATGATGAGGGGCTCCTGCAACAAATTTTTCATGTCCCCTGCATGGAAGCTGAAATGGTCCAGCCTGTTGAGGGCTGTATTGGCTTGCGCATCAATCACCGAAGACTGAACGTATTCTATTCCCACGATCTTTTTTGCCAATTCAGACACAAAGATGCCAATGCTGCCCGTTCCGGAGTACAAATCATACACACAGTCGTGCTGTTCCTTACCGGGGGGAAGGCTTTTTTCCGTAAGCTCTTTTACCACCTCATACAATCGCTCCGCTTGCCGGGTATTGGTCTGAAAAAAAGAAGTGGGGGAAATGCGAAAAGACCACTTTCCAAGCTTTTCAGTCAAAAATCCATCTCCCTTCCAGATGTGGTAAGGTAATTCTGAATAACTGCTGTTGAGCTTCGGGTTGTGCAACCAAAGGAATTGGGTGATCTGGGGAAACTTTGTCTCCAAGTGGGAAAAAATTTGCTCAGCAACCTTGGGCCTGTCATAGGTGAGGATAAGCAGGAGCATGATTTCACCGGTAGCTGTAGAAGAACGAAACATCAAGTTCCGAAGCATGCCGGCATGCTCCCGGACGTTGTAAAAGGTAATACCTTTCTCAATGGCAAATCGCTTTACCTCGTTTCGAATCTCATTGACAATGGGCAATTGCAGGTGACAGGTTTCCAGGTCAAGAACCTTGTCAAACACACCGGGAACATGGAATCCCAAGGAAGGACGGATAAACTCCTCCCCAGAGGCAATTTCTTCTCGGGTCAACCAGGGCTTTTGAGAAAAAGTGAATTCCAGCTTGTTCCGGTAAAAATAAGGGGTTTCGTTTCCCAGGATTGGCCGAATCTCTTCTGATGCTAATTTGCCAATTCGCTGGAAAGCATCCGTTACATGCTTTTGTTTGTAACGGAGCTGCGCCCCATAGGTCATCATTTGCCATTTGCACCCACCACAGGTACCAAAATGCTGACAGGCTGGATCTGTACGGTCGGCTGAAGGCTGCTGAATCTGAGAAATTTCTCCAATCAGCATCTTCTTTTTCTTCCGAAAAACGTGAACATCAGCGATATCTCCAGGAACGCCTCGTTCGACAAACACTACACGACCATCATGACGAAACATCGCCCTTCCATCACTTACAGCATCTTCAATCGTTGCTGCGGAGACATCAAACGGTTTAATTCTTCGACCCATTCGGCAAAGATGGGGATTTTTTTACTTTGAGCGAATAAATAGGTCGCTCCTGTCTACATTAAGATGTATTCCTTTAGACCTCGCCGTCAGGCCCCAGATTCACAGCTAGGGGACCCGTATACCCGGTCCGTTCCTGCCACTGCATGATGAGTTCAAAGGTGTTGTTGGATTTTGCATAATCCATGTAGCCAGTTTCACAGCCTACCCCGATTAATTCATTGAAAATCTGTTTCTGGTCCTCAGATGGATTACTGGGCATGAAGTCCATCAGCTCATTCACATCATATAATGCAACAAACTGCTCAAACTGGCTGATTTCGTATCTGTGGGCGAATTCCTTGTACAGGTCCTCGCGGGGTTGTTCAAACTGTAAAGCACTCATAACATCTATAACTGATTTGTAAAAATCATGTTTGGCATTGATGAAAGTCAACCCACAATTTCTATGCATTGAGGAGTTTTGGTTTATGCAATCGAAACTACAGGCCTTAACCGAGAAAATTTATCAGGAGGGTGTGCAGCAAGGGGAAGCTGCCGCCCAACTTATTCGCAAGGAAGCAGAAGAAGCGGCACGCCTCATCATCGAAGAAGCTCAACAGGAGGCAGATCAACTTCGTAGGCAGGCTCAACTTGAGGCAGAACAGCAAAAAGATGCTGCCCATACTGAACTTCGACTGGCAGCGGACCGTGCCCAGAACCACTGTCGCAAGCGGATTGCCGAATTATTGATTCATGAAACCTTGGGACCACCTTTGGAGGATGCGTTTGAGAATACAAAATTCCTCAAAGAAATGATCCAGACCCTCGTGAAGTCATGGGCTGGTTCAGAAGGCATCGAGTTGATTTTTCCTGAAGAAGGAAAGGATTCCTTGTACAACTGGGCAGCTCGAACCTACAGAATGAAACTGGGCAAAGGACTGGAAGTCAACGTAAATGAGCAGCTCAAATCCAATTTTGCCATCCGCCCCCAAGGGAAAGGATACATGATCCAGTTTGATGCACCTGCTTTTCAGGCATTTTTTGCTGAGCTGTTGCGTCCTTCCACACGAGATTTACTCTTTGGCACCCCATCCCCTGCATGACCTTACTTAAAACTGCACCGGTATACCACTGCCTTGTGGCTGGCCTGCCTACGCTGAAGTGGGAGGATGAACAGTTGCCCCTTGGTCAGCAGGAGTTCAAATCCATGCTCCAACAAGAGTTAGCCGCAAATGAATATGAGGTATTCCTTGAGATTTATTTGCCTTACGACAACCGAAACTTATTAAATCGCTTATTGTACAGCCGTGCGGCTTTCATGACCCTGGGGAATTTAAGCGAACCGGAAATCCTGGAAGGCATCAAACGGTCCAAATCCCTCCCTGGCTATATGACAGCGTTTCTGGAATTTTATGAGGCCAATAAGGAGAATGATTTACACTGGGAAAATGAATTGCTTCGCTTTTTCTATTCTCACCTGAAAAACAGCCCAAGCAAATTGCTACAGTCTTGGACAGCTTTCCAGCAACAGCACCTAAATGTCCTCGCCGCTTGGAATTGCAGGAAGTTTACTCGGCCTCTTGCAGAGGAGGTAGTGGTACTGGAAGAGGATGATTGGGCGGAAAAGCTTCTGTTGAACCAATCCTCAGATTTCGGCCTTTCCGGAGAGTTTAGCTGGTTGCCGCGCTTGCTGGAAATTTATCAAATGACCCAGTTGGTTGAAAGGGAATATGCCTTGGATAGCCTGCGCTGGAACCAATTGGAAGAATTGGCATTCTTTGAAACGTTTGGCCTGGATGCCTTGATCGTTTACGGACTGAAACTCCAGCTTCTCAGCCGCTGGCAGCAGTTTGACCAAACCTACGGCCAGCATTTTCTTCAACGCCTCAGTGAAGAGGTTGCGGTACAAGTTCCAGAACTAACCCCATTTACAGACCCATGAATGCTATTGGAAACGTTACCGGAATAACCGCCAACCTTGTTACCGTGCGTACACAGGGGGCTGTCGCCCAGAATGAAATCTGCTACCTACAATTAGGGCCTTACCGATTGATGGGGGAGGTGATCAAGGTCAGAGGAGACCGCGCATTTGTACAGGTATTTGAAAGTACAAGAGGGCTGAAAACAGGCAACCCGGTTCGGTTTACAGGCAATATGCTAGAGGTACACCTGGGCCCTGGGATGCTCAACAAGAAATACGATGGACTTCAGAATGACCTGGACAAAATAGATGAGCTATTCCTGGAAAGAGGGGTGTACACCCCGGCACTTGACGAGGAAGATGAATGGGAGTTTACGCCATTGGTAAAGACGGGAATGGAAGTAGCTGCAGGAGACTGGTTGGGAGAAATACCTGAGCACAGCATTTCCCATAAAGTGATGGCTCCCTTTGAGTTAAAAGGGCATTGGCGGGTGGATTATGTTGTGCCTAAAGGGAAATACAAACTGGAAGATACCCTGATCATGCTCAAAAATCAGGATGGAGAGGAGCGACCTGTGGGAATGGCTCAAAAGTGGCCCATTAAACGTCCTTTGACTGCTTATCGCCATAAATTGCGTCCAGGAAAAGTACTTCAAACCGGAATACGAGCTATTGATAGCATGAGTCCTATGGCCGAAGGAGGTACAGGGTTTATTCCTGGTCCGTTTGGCAGTGGCAAGACCATATTGCAGCACAGCTTATCTCAAAATGCACGAACGGACGTAATCATTTTCGCTGCTTGTGGCGAACGCGCCAATGAAATTGTGGGCCTGCTGAAAGAATTCGAAGAGCTAGAGGACCCACGAACAGGTCACAAGCTCATGGAGCGACTGGTATTAATTTGCAATACGTCCAATATGCCAGTAGCAGCCAGGGAAGCTTCGGTGTACACCGCCATGACCATAGCTGAATACTACCGTTTGATGGGATTACGCGTCTTGTTGTTGGCAGATTCAACCTCACGATGGGCGCAAGCTATGCGGGAAATGTCCAATCGCCTGGAAGAATTGCCCGGCCCAGATGCCTACCCGATGGACTTGACTGCAACGATTGCAAATTATTATGCACGTGCAGGGCGTGTAGAATTGCGCAACCACCAACACGGCTCTGTCACCTTCATTGGCACCGTTTCTCCTGCTGGTGGCAACCTTAAAGAACCCGTAACTGAGGCTACCAAGAAAGCTGCCCGGTGCTATTATGCCTTGTCCCAACAACGTGCCGACCGCAAGCGGTACCCCGCCATAGAGCCGGTAGAAAGCTATTCGAAGTACCTGGAATACCCTGAAGTAACTGATTACCTGAATGAACATCTTACGGCCAACTGGACTAAGTTACTTGAAAAAGCCCGAGACTTATTGCTTAGAGGCCGAGAAGCAGCCGAGCAGATCAACATCTTGGGAGATGACGGTGTGCCCATTGCCTATCACGAGACCTACTGGAAAGCAGAGATGCTGGACTTTGTTATCCTCCAGCAAGATGCGTTTGATGATATCGATAAGTTTACCCCACTGGATCGTCAGCAATACATGCTCGAACGGGTCATGAAGGTATGTGATCGCTCCTTTAAGTTCAGCAATTTCGAGGAGGTTCGTCAGTTTTTCCAGCAGGCGATAAATCTTTTTCGACAGATGAATTATTCTTCTTTCAAAGGAGAAGCCTTCCAGCGGTTTGAACAGCAATTAGATCAACATTTGGCCCCTAAAGAACCGGTATCATGAGTGTAGCTGCATTTCAAGCCATATACACAGAGTTGAGCCAGATTACCAAGGCCACCTGTAGCCTGAAGGCCCGAAACGTGGGCTATGAAGAACTTGCCACCATCCACGGAAGATTGGCCCAGGTGGTACGCATTGAAGATGATGTGGTAACCCTTCAGGTATTTGCGGGCACTGACGGAATTCCCACCAATGCCGAGGTGGTCTTTCTTGGACATCCTCCTCAACTGGCGGTGAGTGAAGAACTAACAGGCAGATTTTTTAATGCCTATGGAGAACCGGTAGACGACGGTCCTGCCATCAATGGCGAACTTCGGGAAACCGGTGGGCCATCCGTAAACCCTGTGCGCAGGGCGCAGCCTTCCGAATGGATTGCCACGGGTATCGGCGGTATTGACCTGAACAATGCGCTGGTAACAGGGCAGAAAATCCCCTTTTTTGCTGACCCTGAGCAGCCCTACAACCAGGTGATGGCCACACTTGCCCTCCGTGCCAATGCAGACAAAATTATCTTGGGGGGAATGGGACTTACCCATGACGATTACCTCTATTTCCGCAACCTGTTTGAGGCAGCAGGAGCCATACACCGGATCGTGAGCTTTGTGAATACCACGGAACAACCGGCAGTGGAACGATTACTAATTCCTGATATGGCACTCACTGCTGCAGAGTATTTTGCGGTGGACAAGGAAGAAAAAGTCCTGGTGTTGCTTACCGACATGAACCTGTACTGCGATGCCCTCAGCATTGTGGCCAACTACATGGACCAGATTCCTTCAAAGGATAATATGCCAGGATTTCTGTACAGCGACTTGGCAAGGATCTACGAAAAGGCGGTACAACTTCCCTCCGGCGGCTCCATTACCATCATCGCGGTGACCACCCTTTCTGATGGGGACATCACCCACGCCATTCCTGACAATACAGGCTACATCACAGAGGGACAGTTGTTTTTGAGAAGAAATACTGAGGTTGGGCGAGTCATTGTGGATCCATTTAGAAGCCTGTCGCGCCTAAAGCAATTGGTCATCGGTAAAAAGACCCGAGAAGATCACAACCAAGTCATGAATTCCGCCATTCGCCTCTATGCCGATGCAGCCGATGCCCGAACCAAGCAGGAAAATGGGTTTGAGCTTTCTGACTATGACCAACGGACGCTGGCTTTTGCCCGCGAATACGCCGAGCAGTTGCTGGCCATAGATGTCAACTTAGAGATGGAGCCCATGCTCAACCTGACGTGGCAGTTATTTAGTCGCCACTTCAAGCCTGAAGAAGTGGCCATCAAGCAGAAATTGATTGAGAAATATTGGGTAGAGAAATGAAATGCGGTTTATAGTTTCCCGTTCACAGTTTTCAGTTTAAGAGCCAAGGGCCTGTAAACTGAAAACCGGTACCCGAAAACTCATATGTCAATCATCACCCACCGTAAACTGAAAACCGATAACTGAACACTCTCCTATGATCCGCTTCCAATACAACAAAACTTCCCTCAACGAACTGGGCAAACAGTATCGCCTCAGGAAGTCGATATTACCCAGTATCAAGAGCAAGGAAGCAGCCCTTCGGGCGGAGGTAAGCCGGGCTAGGGTAAGGATTAAGCAGGTGAAAGCCGAGATGGAGGCACTGCAAGAAAAATGGAGCTATATGGAGCACCTCTGGGCAGAATTTGATGCAGAAGGCGTTGAAATTGATCGGGTAGTGCTTTCGGAGCAGAAAGTTGCAGGTGTGCTGATTCCACAGCTGGAAGAGGTAGTGTTCCGGGAGAAAAAGACCAGCCTTCACATGCAACCTCTGTGGTTTTGGGAAGGGGTTGACATGGTGAAGCAATGGCTCAGCCTGGGGGTGGAACGGGAAGTGCTCCTGGTTCGGATGCAACAGATGGAGCGTGCTCGCAAGAAAACTACCCAGAAGGTGAACCTATACGAAAAGGTTCAAATGCCAGGGTATGAAGAAGCGATGCGAAAGATCAAACGATTTCTTGAAGACAAGGAGACGGTGAATAAAGCTGCCCAGAAGCTGGTAAAAAAGCGAAAGCCATGATTGAACCCATGAAAAAATATGCCTGTCTGGTGTACCACCAGGAATACCTGCCCTTTTTGCAAGGGCTACAGGCTGTTGGGGCAATGCATGTAGTGGAACGGCGGGCCGGAATGGATGAGACTGAGGTCAAGTCAGCAGAGCAGTTTATAAAGAAGGTAGATAACCTGCTGAATGATCTACAGCAACGGAAGCATCCGGAAACTCCAGAGACGTTTGCAGGTGCTGGTGAAGAACTTGCGCAGGATTTGATGGAAATGCTGGAAGAGGAAGAGAAACTCACCCAACAAATCAAGCGGCTCCAACACCAACGGGAACAGGATCAGGTATGGGGAAGCTATGATGGAGAGTTGATCAATCGTCTGAAGCAAAAGGGCATCAATTTTTACCTATTTGAGGTAAAAAAAGGAAAATGGAAAGCAAATTGGGAAGAACAGGTGGCCGTTGATTTTCTGCATAAAACCCCACAGGCTCGCTATGGAGTAGTTATTTCAGATGGGGAGAAGCCCAATTGGCAAGAGGTAAAGTGGAGGGATTTTCCTGAAAAATCACTGATGCTCCTGGACAAGGAGCAAAAGGAAAAAGAAACACTGCTGGCGCAGCTTAGCCAACAGATTGACCTCCACGCCCAACAGCATCTGGAAGTGCTTCGGCAGACAAAGGCTGATGTACTCAGTAAATTGAATTTTGATAAAGTGCTGCTTAACACCGAGAGAAGCAGCGAAAACCGCCTGATGGTTTTAGAGGGGTATGTACCCGCTTCAAGAGAGGAAGCCGTAAACACATTCCTCGAAGAAAGCGGTGTATTTTACTTGGCAGATCAACCTACCGAGGACGAACCTGTTCCCATCAAGCTACGCAACAGCCGATTCTCACAATTATTTGAGCCCATCACCAAGCTATTTGCCTTGCCTGGTTATAATGAGCTGGACCTTACCCCATTTTTTGCCCCATTCTTCCTCCTCTTTTTTGGCTTTTGTTTGGGTGATACCGGATATGGCTTATTGTTATTCCTTGGGGCTACCGCCTTGAAATTCAAACTAGACAAAAGCTATCGACCTTATTTGACCCTGGCACAGGTACTGGCAATTCCGACGATGCTATTTGGTGCGTGGAGCGGAACGGTATTCGGAATTGCTCTGGTGGAAGAACCTTCTCTTAGCAGCCTACATGCATATTTTCTGGATTACGACAGTATGTTCAACCTCGCCTTGGGCTTAGGAGTAGCCCAAATCATGTTCGGCTTGGGTGTTCAGGCTTGGCAGAAATGGAAATTTGATGGCTTGCAGCATGCCCTTGCCCCTATTGGCTGGCTGGTGCTGATTATTTCTCTGCTGGATGTTTACCTGGTATTCTTCTTACCCGAAATCACCCAATACACTGGCTGGCTGGGTGTGGCCTTCGTCTTTTTGTTTTCTTCCCCCGAAGGTTCTATCGGTGCTCGAATTGGGGGAGGTATTTGGGGGTTATATGGCATCACTGGCATTTTTGGAGACGTTCTTTCCTACATTCGGTTATTTGCACTGGGTGTTTCTACCAGTATCCTAGGATTGGTCATCAACAGCATTGCCTGGCAGTTTGGGCAGAGTCCATATGTAGGCCCTGTCGTTATGGCAATTATCCTAATCCTTGGACACGGATTAAACCTGGCCATTGCCTTGCTGGGTGCTTTTGTGCATCCCATGCGCCTCACATTTGTAGAATTTTATAAAAATGCCGGTTTCAAAGGCGGCGGTGTTGCCTATCAGCCTTTTAAACGGGCAACAGTAAAATCTGATAATTGATGGAAGTTTACAGTTTTCAGCATACAGTTCACAGAATGGTGAAGTATACCTCCAAAACCATTAAGCGAAGCGGGAAAAACTGTTAACCGAAAACCTAATACCCATCACCTAATCCCTATCACCTAATCCCTAACCCCATGACTTTATCCATCATTCTTTCATACCTCGGCCTCATATGCATGGTAGCACTGACCGGATGTGGCAGTGCCCTGGGCGTCTCAATTGGTGCCAATGCAACCATTGGCGCAGTAAAGAAAAAACCCGAAGGATTCGGAAGTTATATGCTGCTGAGTGCACTTCCCGGCACACAAGGGCTGTACGGATTTGCTGGTTTTTTCCTGATCAGCAATCAAAACATCATCACCACTGAGATGAACATGGTTACTGGAGCAGCCATTCTAGCCGCTGGATGTATCCTAGGGTTTGTCAGCTTCTATTCTGCATTCAAGCAGGGACAGATATGTGCCAATGGGATTGCATCGATGGCATCAGGGCACGATGTATTTGGCAAAACCATGATCCTGGCAGTTTTTCCTGAGTTGTATGCCATTATCGCTTTTGCAACTATCTTCCTGATAAGTGCCGCATTATAGAAATAAAAAAAGCTCAGATACGCATTTATCTGAGCTTTCCTTAAAGTTTAATTTATTCTTATGCAGAGCGACTCACCTCATTTGAACCAAAAGGCTTTTCACTCACTTCGTCCACAAAGGTGATCATTTCATCAATTGTCTCGAAAATCACAACATTTTCCGGCATTTCATTTTTCAGCTGAATTGCTTGATAACCTGACATAAGCAGTTGTACATTGGGGAACCGCTCCAACACATTGTCTACAAATGGTGGTAACTCATCACGAGTTGGATTATTGGTTGCCAAGGTAAAAATATAATCTGGCTCATACACCTCATAAACCGTCGTGAGGTCCTTCAGCGGAAGGCTTTGCCCAAGGTAAATAACTTTATTGTGTCGAGATTTTATGATGTAAGCCCCAAACAATAAACTGAGCTCGTGAAGCTCTCCTTCTGGGAGAAAAAGGACGAATCGCTTTGCGTTCGGATTTTGAGGAGCCATCTGCCCATCAATCGCAACGATCAATTTCTGGCGAATCAGATTGGTAATGAAATGCTCGTGTGCAGGATTAATGTTACCTGTCTGCCAGAGAATACCTATTCTACTTAGGAAGGGATAAACGATGTTGAGCATCGTTTTTTCAAAACCAAACTGAAGGGTATTGGTAGAAATAATTTTCTCGAACCTACTTTCATCCAAATTTACCATGGCAATAACCAAAGCATTTACTTGATTGGGAAACTCTAGGTTGGAGTCTGAAATCCGCATTACCAAGTCAGAAATCTCGTTTTGAGACATCTGAGCAATTTTGGAAATTTTATGGTTGTTGCGATTAAGAAAGGATATATTCAGAATCAAGCATAGATCTGAATCATCATAGAACCTGATATTAGTCGGGGTTCGTTTCGGCTGGATAATTCCATACCGTTGCTCCCATACCCTAAGTGTATGCGCCTTAATGCCTGAGAGCTGTTCTAAATCTTTTATTGAATAAGTACCCACGATCTTGTTGAATTAGGGGGTTATCACCTGAAAAAAACTCAGGACCCATCCCCAATGGGTTATGCTGAGAAGAACGTACCAACATGGAGCAATTTCACGAAATATAGAAAAATATATGTTTTTTCCTATACTTACTTTGTTTGAGTTTATTTTGCTCATATTCAACAACTAACTCAGCTCAGAATTGTTTATTTATTCCGTTCATTATGAGAAGGAAAGCCTTCTGTTGCCAATAAGCGGCATAATAAGTAGCTTAACCGCACAAACACCCCTATTCAGACTTCATCAGTATGAAATATCTATTTGCCAGCGTGTCATTGGTCATCCTTTTCTGGGTTGCAGGCTGTGGGGGAAACAATGACACGAGTTCGTCATCTGGTGTATCCACTACTCCTCAAACACCTGAACAAGCTGTTCCGGCTCAAACCAATCCCAGAGATTCAATCCTGGACATTTTACATGCCTACTATGAATCACTTGAAGCAGAACAGATTGACGAAACCCATTTTTTTGCTTCCACTGTGGAAAAGTTTTATGGTCAGGAGAACCAGTCCCGGGAAGTAATCGGTGACATTATTCGAAAAGGATTTGACCAGGTGGAAGGACGAGAAGTTGCCTTAGACGAACAAACCCTGGTGGTGAGCCTGGGAGCGGGCGGAGAAATGGTAGCTGAGTTTGGAGGGGATGTAAAACTTACCCGTAGTGCTGATAACAGCATGGTAGAAGAGCGATTCCAGAACCGGGTAACTTTTTCACCCAAGTACAAGATCCTCAAATACGAAACCCTGGAAGCACTCACTCCCAAAGCTGCGCAGAGGAGTGCCAATGCACCAGGCATTGAGGCATCAGGAGAGGCCTACCAGCAAGCAGAAGCGTTAATGGACATTCTCTCAAGTGGAGACTTTTCCTCTGCGAATGTGATGGTGCATCCCGACAAAGGCTTCTATTACTTGTATCGCCCAGGTGCTTATGACGTACTGCGCGCTTGTAAAAATTTCAAAGAAATATTTGAAGTCAGCGATTGGTTAGAATCGCAATTCAAAACCAACACCTGCAAACTTGAGGCAGGGGCCATTCCTGACTTCGATTGTGAAAGCTTTTCAAAAGAAGGCTGTTTTCTAAGTGATGTGAATAATTACTCCCGCGCCTCTGACATCATGAAAGGTACCAATGAAGCGGAATTAACCACCTATGATGCTGGAGATATAGAGGAGGTTAAAAACCTTGAGGCTACAATTAAAGTTCAGGTTTTGGACACCGATTTACGGATTGCCCTGTACTTCGGCCAAATTGATGGAGAGTGGTACTTGCTGGTGATGGATACCGCCAGTTACGACTGCTCCGCCTGATGCCTTATGTTCATTTTTCCTCTCTATCCAAACCATTTACCCGATGAGATTACTTACTGCTCCCCTTATTTGGGCAACTTTTCTTTTTGTTTGTGTCGATAGTTATGCGCAACTGCCTAAGCTGCCCAAGCTTTCTGCCAGTTCTATTAGAAATGCGGAAAGAAATAAAGTGGTGGATTTCAACCAGCCCATCCCATTTGACTCTATGGCGGTCAAAGGCACCCTTGAAAATGGACTCACCTACTACATTCGCCCAAACTCAAAACCAGAAAAATATGCTGAGCTTCGGCTGGTGGTAAATGCCGGTTCTATTTTAGAGGATGAGGACCAACAGGGACTTGCACACTTTTTGGAGCATATGGCTTTTAATGGGACAAAAAATTTTCCAAAAAACGAACTGGTTGATTACCTGGAATCTATCGGAACAAAGTTTGGACCTCACCTTAATGCCTACACCAGTTTTGATGAGACGGTGTATATCTTACGGGTCCCTACTGAACCAGCTGAACAATTTGCCACAGGGCTACAGATTCTAGAGGACTGGGCTCATAACCTGACCTTCGAAGGGGAAGAAATTGAAAAAGAAAGAGGGGTAGTAATAGAAGAATGGCGGCAGGGGTTGGGGGCAGATGAACGGATGCGGCAGGAGACGTTCCCAAAGACCTACTACAATTCCCGTTATGCCAAAAGACTCCCCATTGGCAAAAAGGAAATACTGGAAGTTTTTGATCATGAAAGCCTAAAACGCTTCTACAGAGACTGGAACCGGATAGAGTTTACGTTCTCGAACCCCTTCTTCTGGAGCAGGAATTTTACCAAACTTCTCATCAATCATTTGAAGAGTCTTGGCTACATCAACATCTCCCACTACTACAATGGCCATCAGGTCGGGGCGGTACCAGTCTCTGTAGAAGCGTTTTAGGCTTTCATGATCAA
>JBCDIQ010000011.1:0-33836 GCA_039024295.1 Bacteroidota bacterium
CGTTTGTTCATAGGTCAAAAAGCGGGGATAGGCCTCCTTTAAAATCTGGCGAGCCTTATCATTTCGGGGGGATTGGCGTAACCGCTTGATTGATCGGTTCACGGATTCGTAATAGTCCCCACGTTTCAATGCTTTCTTGCCGCTGGAACAAGCAGAGATCAACACCATGGCAAGAAGAAGGAAGGGTAAATATTTTTTCATGATGGAAGAATAAGGTGTATGCCTAAACTTACGCCCGAAGGTTTAGCAGGTTTATAGGTATTGAACAGCGGTCTGCTCAAGCTTTTCAGGCGTGCAATATCGTGAAAAGTCCGTGTATTGGGAATACAGCCTTTGATAAGAACTTGTGTGATGCCCAGACGAAAGTGCCCTCATTGAGGGATTCTGTTCCGTAACTTCCGGACAATTCCCAAAATTAAATTAAAGACAAATAGTACTTGAGCAGGAAACCACACATAGCTAATGCTGTGAGAAATTATTTGAAGTAGGTCAATTGAGGGTTTGGGGATTCCTCCAGGAAAAGCTACAATCCATGCTAAGCCGATGAACATGGATTCCCAAATAGTTACGAAAACATGGATATGTGTAATTACGGGGATCAGCAAAAGGTTAAATCGAGAAGCTCCCCAATAAATTCCTGCAAAAAGCACCAGTACTCCGGCAAGGACAATTAACACCTGCCAGACTTCCAGGAGAGCCATAGTGTCATATAGGGGAATATTCCACCTTTTTCCAGAATTGAAGATTGCCAGGCAAACCAGTCCAACTGCGAACAAAGAGAATATTTTCTCGGGCCGTTTCATGACAAACAGTATCGTCAAAAATGACCTGAAATAAAACAGGATTAGTTCCTGACGAACAACCACTTCACAGAGTGATACAACCCGATCCCGATGTACCCCAGCAACCCGGGCTTGGTTTTTTCCTTCAAGGTGACGGTCAGGGTGGAAAAAGCCTCCAGGTGGTTCAGGCGATTGATTTTACCTGTAAGTCGATCAATGGTACCATTGAGCCGTTCCAGTTCCTTCTCCACAAGCAGGGCTGATCCTACATTTTCTGCTTTGGCAAGTAACTCCAGATAACGCTCACGCGCCTTCTTAGCGTTATCGAGCCTGATTTGGAAATCTAGGAATTCCTCGGTCACATCCATCCCGGATACGTTTCGAGCCTCTACCTTTCCCATGGCAGCAACTTGCTCCATTGCAGGTTCCAGAAACTCACTTTTCACCCGGATAATCACCCGTTCTCGATTGCTTTGGTTGACATAGCCGTTGTATTGTTGGGCAAGTGCAGTCAATTGAACCACCGCAGAATCTGGGTCTTTGACCGTCAAAGTAAGTGCAGCTGAATAAATCACCTTACGTTCATTGATGGCCACCTCTGAGAAGTTGACATCAGATTTATCCTGTGGGCGTGAGGATTGAACAATTGGGGAGGTGCTAGGGATTTCCTCCATGCTGGTACAGCAGGTGAAGCACAATGCCAGCACGAGTAACAGGACGAAAGAATGACGATAGAGAATCATGAGGTATAGAAGTTAATGTTGGTTATTCTCTTAACGAATCAACAAAGGGAAACCACATTTTTGCCTAAAGGTCGCGTGATAAACATACAAAGGTGAGATTTTTGGTTAGCATTGAAAAAAGCGAGTTTTGTTGAACAATTATGTCGTTTTTACATTTTAATTTTTGTAGTCAACACACAACTTATACCACATGAAACTCGGATTTATTGGCCTTGGAAAAATGGGCGCCAACATGGTTGAGCGCCTTTTAGGTGAATCTCACGAACTGGTCGTGACCGACCTCTCACAAGTAGCGGTTGATACTGCGGTAAGCAAAGGGGCCTCCGCTGCTTCTTCCCTGGAAAATTTGGTAGACCAACTGCCCGAAAGGAAGGTAATCTGGATCATGGTACCTGCAGGCAAACCAGTTACAGATACCATTGAAACATTGATCCCACACCTTAACGCTGGCGATATCCTGATTGACGGGGGGAATTCCTTTTGGCGACAGTCAGTTGAAAGAGGCGAGCACTTGGCAGAACATGGCATCCATTACGTCGACTGTGGAGTGAGTGGGGGTGTTTGGGGATTGACAGAAGGATATTGCCTGATGTATGGCGGCGACAAAGAAGCCTGCGATTATGTTGAACCGATATTTAAAACGCTGGCACCACCTGACGGCTACCTCTATTGCGGTGCTTCTGGCAGTGGACACATGGTCAAAATGGTACACAATGGCATTGAATATGGCATGATGCAGGCCTATGCTGAGGGCTTTGAAATCATGGAAAAATCTCCCTATGGGCTCAACCTGGAAGCTATCTCCAAGGTATGGATGCAGGGAAGTGTGGTCCGTTCCTGGTTATTGGAATTGGCCGGACTGGCACTGGCGGCCGATCCTAAGCTGGACGAGATCAAAGGCTATGTGAATGACAGTGGGGAAGGTAGGTGGACGGTCCAAACGGCAATTGACTTTGACGTGCCTGCCCATGTGATCACTTCTTCTCTGTATACGCGTTTTGAGTCTCGTCAGGAAGATTCCTTTGCCATGAAAATGCTGGCAGCCCTACGGAACCAGTTTGGCGGACATGCAGTGGTGAAAGACACCGAATAACTGTATCACCCCCGAAAACTGTAAACAGAAAACCGAAAACTCAATCAGCATGAAAGCCACAGATCCATGTGTGTTAGTCATATTTGGTGCCTCCGGAGACCTTACCTATCGGAAGCTTATTCCTTCGATTTACGACCTCTTTTGCCAAGGCCTTCTCCCGGACTGCTTTGCAGTGGTAGGGGTAGGCCGAAGCGGGTATAACGATGCGAGTTTCCGGGAAAAGGTCATGCCAGGGGTAGAAGAATTTGCCAATAAGAAGGCAAGCCTTCCTGAGAAACTGGCCAATTTTGCCAGCTTACTGTATTACTGCCAATTGGATACCAGCAATGAGGCTGAATATATCAAACTGAGTGAAAAACTTAAGCAAGTCGATGGGGACTGCCACACTGGAGGTAATTATTTGTACTACCTCGCCACCCCTCCAAAGCTTTACAGCATCGTGCCTTTTCATCTGGCTGCACATGGTCTCAACAAAAGTGGCTCAGGTTGGAAACGCCTCATCGTTGAAAAACCGTTCGGGTACGATCTGGAAACGGCCAAAGCACTGAATCGAAAACTACTCGAAGTGTTTGATGAACATCAGTTGTACCGCATAGATCATTACCTGGGAAAGGAGACGGTTCAGAACTTACTGGTCACCCGCTTTGCCAATGGCATTTTTGAACCCTTGTGGAACCGAAATTACATCAACCATATTGAGATCACCTCTGCAGAAAGTGTAAGTGTAGGTGACAGGGGCGGGTATTATGATAGTTCAGGTGCACTGCGTGACATGGTACAAAACCACCTGATGCAATTGCTGGGCATGGTGGCGATGGAGCCCCCTACGGTGATAGAAGCCAATGCGATTCGGAATGAAGTATTAAAGGTGTTCCAATCTTTGCGCCCCCTCACCCCTGAAGCTGTTGCCCAAAATGTCATCCGGGGACAATACATGGCATCGAGGGTTCGAGGAGAAACCCACAAAGGCTACCGGCAGGAAAAAGGAGTTCCCGAAGATTCCCGTACCGAGACCTATGTAGCAATGAAGTTTTTCATTGACAATTGGCGGTGGGGAGGGGTACCGTTTTACTTGCGTACGGGTAAATCATTGCCCACACGGGTCACGGAGGTGGTGGTTCACTTCAAAGAAACCCCTCACAAGTTATTTGCACAGCCGGGAGTGGTTTCACGAGAAAACCAGCTCATCATCCGGATTCAACCTAATGAAGGCATTCTGATGAAGTTTGATGTAAAAATGCCAGGGCAAGGATTTGTGACCAAACAGGTAAACATGGACTTCCACTATGAAGAACTCACTGATGCTTACGTGCCCAGCGCCTACGAGCGCTTGTTGCTGGATGCCATGTTGGGAGATTCCACCTTGTTTGCCAGAGGAGATGCCGTAGAGGCTGCCTGGGAATACGTGATGCCCATTTTAGATGGCTGGAAAAATGATCCCAATATCCCCGTTCACGGCTACCCTGCAGGCACCTGGGGGCCGGAGTCAGCGGACAAATTAATTGGCAACTCTGCTGATACCTGGCGGTACCCCTGCAAGAACCTTGCGGATGACGGGGAATACTGCTTGCTATAATTTTGTAAAAGTTTTATGGAAACTCATTAGGTCAGCCCTCTTATGGGCAAAGGCAGTCAGCCTTTGTTCCATCATTAAATTCTCTGACCTATGGCCCACGTTATTAAAGCGGATTGGGACGAGATGCTCTTTGAGTCTCGTGAACGGTCCTATGGCGCTTATGCGCTCCGCAAACACTACGCCCGGCATTTATTTTCCGGCCTCGGAATCATGTGTTTTCTGTTTATCACAGGAGCTGCACTTCCCGGCTTATTTGAGCCAGAACCTCCCAGACAAGCCGAGAAATCAACCACCTTTATACTCGAACTTCTGGACAGTCCCCTCAAGGATGAAATTCCTGAAGAGGAGATAACTGAACCTGACTTGCCACCCCCCGTTCCTCCTCAGGTTCGTGTACTTGATGCCCGCATCCCTGAACCAGCTCCTATTAACGAGATAGATTCAGTTGCTGAAATTGCCTCAGTGGATAGCCTTCGAGCAGCACCTGCATTAGGCCTGGCGAACCTAGATGGCGCACTCGAAGGGGTATTCGATGGCGAGATTGACGGAAAAGGCGTACCGGATATTATTTCTGAGCCTGCTGAGGAAGATCCTCCCATTGACATGGTAAATTTCGCAGCAGAAGAACCTCAGACAATTAACATGAATGAAGTCAGAAAAATGATTGGGTATCCAGAACTGGCAAAAAATAATGGTATCGAAGGGATGGTTGTCATTCGGATATTGGTAGATAAATATGGCAACTATAAAAAGCACAAGGTGATCAAAAAGATTCATCCACTTTTGTCCAAAGCCTGCGAAGCTCATCTTTCCAAATTAAGGTTTACCCCTGCAATTCAGGGCGGAAACCCCATTCCCTTTTGGGTGAATATTCCTTTCAGATTTATCCTGGTCGATTAGGCAAAGGATAATGTTTCAATCTCTGCAAAACAAAAAGGGCTACCCAAATCGGGCAGCCCTTTCATTTTATATCAACCTAGACGGTTACTCAATCAACACCTTACGGGTAAGGCTTCCTTGGGAGGAATCCAACTTCAGCATATACATGCCAGCAGGAAGCTCAGCAAGGTTGAGTTTGCGCTCAAGTCGCAAGGCTTTCTCATGCGTTTCCCTGAGAACGGCCTTGCCTTGCAGGTCAAACAAGCGAATGTTAACGTCATCAGCCTGCTGAAGCACAAGGCTCAGGTTAAGGTCACCCTGAGTTGGATTTGGGAAAAGCTCCAAGCTCAAGAACCCAGCATTGTCCAGTTCTTCCAGGCTCACGTTGAAGTCAACCGTAATGTCGAAATTCTTTTTACAACCAAGACTGTCAAATACAGTCACCTCATAGACCCCACCAGCAAGGTTGGTTGCAGTAGGCCCAAACTGTACAGGGCTGGTAGTCCAGGTATAAGAATAAGGCGCAGAACCACCAGATACCGTAACGGTGGCAGAACCATTTTGGGTACCATTATCAGGCGTACTGCTACCAGTTAGTGTCATGGCAGTTGGGGCAATAATGCTTGCCGTGGCAGAATTCTTACAGCCAGAGTTATCAGTAACGGTAACGGTGTAATTACCAATTGGGAGGTTGAGCTGGTCTTTAGAAGTACCACCATTGCTCCAGGAATAAGTATAAGGTGGGTTTCCACCAGAAACTGCAAGGTCGATACGACCATCAGAATCATTGCTACAATCTACATTGGTAATAGTGGTGTTCAGAACTGTTGGCGGTACAGTAGAAGTTACAGTACCAGTTGCAACCGTCGCACATCCGGCACTGTCATAGGTAGTTACGGTATAACGTCCAGAAGGGAGGTTAATGCGTGAGGCACCGGTTGAACCGTCATTCCATACATAAGTGAAAGGAGAAATACCACCTGTTGGGCTGGCAAGTGCAGAACCATCCTGGGTGTTTACACACAGCGAATTGTTGGTGGCTATGTTTACGCTGTAATTAGCATTGTTAGGACAGTCCAGACGTGCCTTGGCAGACTGGAATACTTCTTTCGTGTTGTTATCCTGTACAAAGACTACCGCACGCAGGTTCATGAAATCCTCTACATTGCTACCAGCAGGGAAAGTATAATTCAGACCGGCTGCTCCGGTAAGATATACAGGAACCCCAGAAGAAAGGGGCTGAATGGTAGTTCCGTTTTCGTCTGGTATCATTTTGTGCGCCACATCCAGGAACTCTGTTTCACCATTGGTAGCCACATTATTTACCGTGCGGGTTTCGATAACCACCACCTGAACGGTCAAGTCTGTGCTTGCGATATCCACAAACGGGTTGATGATTACCTCAACTCCTACACTGCTACCAAATACTTCCATCTGGGCATGAATTTCCATCAAAGAAGGAATCGACTGGAACTGGTCAAATAATGCCTGGGTATAGCCTCCAGCATTGCCGTCCCATTGTCCATCCAACTCCATACGAGGAATACTGTTAATGCTGTAATATCCCCTACGGTTGATGGTTTCAGTCGTAGCATAAATATCTCCTGTACCAGGGAAGTCCTGCTGATACTTGATTGCAGTGTATTTATCCTCATTGATAGGATCGTCTAAAATTGCATGGAGATTATCGTTACCAGGACGACAGGGGCCACAGGTTGCCGAAGTAAATACTTCATGAAGTAGTTCACGATCAGCCAGGCGAGTTGCCACAACCACTCGGGTTTCCGCTGTATCATTCATTACAGAGGCATCGGCGTTCCCATTTACCCGGGAAGTCCAAACCTTGATGTCAAAGTTCCCAGGATTCGGGATATTCCAATTTATTGGGTGAGTAATATTTGCAGAGGCAAATGTGGGGATATTCAAACCAGTAACGGTAGCAGTAATGGGCGCAGAACCGTTTACACTGTAATTCAGGTCTACGCTTGTGATTGGATCTGTACCAAGGTTACGGATTTCTGCTTCAACCACTGAAACTGGAGTAGAGAAACTCAGGAAATCAGACATGATAACCTGACGTACTTCTGCATCATTGGCTGGCTGACTTCCAGGTACAAACTCATAATAAGTGTTGTCGTCACTGAGGATGCTGTTCTGAGCAAGTGAATTAACCTGAGGAGACCCCAGAACTTCAATCGCTTCGGTGCTGTTAACCTGGATACCAGCAGTGAGGGTTACATTTCCACTACAGGTATTGGTTCCCTGGATACAAATGGTACGCTGGTCAACGAGGTAAATTTTATTGGTCGTTTCTTCCAAAACGATACTCCAATAAGTCCATCCATCCTGTACACCAGGGTGGCTACAAGAAGTCCACATAATCCAGTGCTGACGGAAGGGTGCATCTCCGAGAGTTGCAGTGGCAATTGCATCATTGGTTCCGCCCATGTCGAGGCCCCATACACAGATAGAAGCATCGGGAATAGCGGGAGAAGGGAGGGCTGCATTAGCTGCAGGCGGAGCCAGCGTAGCGGTCAGGTCGAAGGTAAGTACACCTGTTGAGGAAACCTTGTACTGAGTAACGCTCTGGCCCGCGAACTCAAAGGGTATGGGAAGAAACTGAGGAATGCTCCAGATGGGGGCAGCAGAAGAGTTAAGAATCGTTGCCCAGTTGGCAGAAAGGCCACCTGAAGGCTGCTCTTCATCTGTATTCACACCACCAGGGTTCATACCTGCATTGGTATTTGGAATGTAGTAGTACGACTGCGCTGAAGCAGCAACTACCCATCCCAAAACAAACAGAAGGGTAAATAGAATTCGTCTCATAATGAACATACGTTGAGTAAGAAATAGGATCAGACCAAATAGGGAGGTGAAAAAGCGAAGTATCCAAAGAGCAATGAAAAGAATACTCAAATAAATGGTCTGAGTTTTCTTTTCAGAACGACGAAAGATACACAACAGAAGCCCTATTAGTCAATTAATCCGCGAAATAAATTCCTCAATCACCTGATTAAGATACCCTCCAGGAGGCGTTGCAACAAACCCATTATATTCTTGGGTACGTTTGATTAACTCTTTAATCACTAAGTGCTTTTGTTGCATAAAGGGTGCAATCCTAAGTTCTTCTGCATTCTGAGCAAGGTATAACTGTTCTGATTGACCCGGTGTAGGAATGAGTCCAACCCGCTTAAGCCCCAGAGTAGCATAGTCCATAAGGCTTGAATACCCTGATCTGGAAATCACGATGCTGGCTGCTGCCAAAACCCTTCGCAAGTCCGCGCCTAACAGGTAAGGGACCACATTTACCCGCTCCAGGGGCTGGAAGCGATATTGATCTCCGGGCTTTCCTTTTACCAGCAAAACAGACTGATCAATGTGTTCTGCTTGCTTCCGGATGATAGCCTCCAGCATGCTGCGCTGGGGTTCTGGGCCGGAGAGTACAGCTACCAGCTCCGCATGAAAGCCTTCAGGTAGTTGAGATGCAGGATCCTTAGAAGGAAGTTGATGGAAATGCGAAAGAGGGCCCGCGAACCGAGCGGCAGGAGGCAGCGGGTATAGATGTGAAAGGGTGCCACTGAGGTTATGTTCTCCGGGAAAGTCGGGTATCCAACAATAATCAAACCTGTTGATCCACGAGAGATGGTAGTTGTACAACTGCTTCCTGAGCAATTGTTCTCCCCAGGGAGGGATCACCGATAACTGGTGGCAAATAAATGCAGTTGGCACCTGGTCATGATACAGGCCATATCGATTGTCAGAAATAATCCCTTGGATCCCTTGCTCTTTAACCAGTTTTTGAATCAGTACCTGCTCCCGCCGAATGGCTTTGAGGATACTCGGAAGCTGCCGCATCAGTGCGGTGATCAACTGTCCCGATCTCCCGTACCTGATGCCATAGGAAGGAAGCTCTACATGCGCAAGCTGGGGAAAATTGTGCTTAAGCAGAGAGAGTGCTTGCCCATCTCCTGCCAACAAGGGCTCAATGCCCTTTTTTTGTAAGGCAAGAATGACGGGAATAGACCTGGAGGCATGTCCTAACCCCCAGTTGAGCACACCTACCAGGACGCGTTTGGGCATATGCGTAATTGAGGATCATTTCACTGAGTACATCGCGGTCAACTTACAACAAAATCCACAACCTTTAAGGCCAATGTACTACCGGATTTGTACGGATTTGAAATCGGATATTCCGGCATAATCAGGACGTAGAATCCAATTGCCGTAAATATCCATGATGCCCTGTGTACCTCTGCGTGTTTTTACCCGGAAGCGCTGCTTGCCCAGATAGGAAACCTCAATTACTTCCTGGCTGGTAATGAGGGTATGCCGTATGTTTGACAGGTGGATTACACCGGTTGTCTGGCCATTCCTGAAAGAAAAGAATCCATCTCCTAAGTAGACCAAGTGTTCATGCCACGCGGGAATCAGCTCTTCCCCTTCCATGGTGATGGCCCGCACCTTGCCTCCTGCTTGGTCACGTACCACCAAAACGTTGTCTTCATACTGAAAAACTTCGTGATAGATGAAAGGCAAAACGGTCTCACCATTTCGGTTGATGATCCCATACCTCTTCAGTTGTAGGGTTTCTGATAGGAGCTGTTCAGCAGGTCCGTTATTTTCTGCAAACCCTCCTCTTGCATAAGTAGCAGGCCGTGGTTCCTGTCTGGTAATACAAGCTTTTGAGAACCCATTTTTAAAGTCATCTGCCCATTGATACACGCAGGGAACTACCGTTTTTCCTCGAATATCAATGAATCCATAGGTATCCCGAAAATTTTGACGGTTCGCCTGAATCAAGGAAAGCTGCTGAGCTTCAGGGGTTTCAAATACCCTGGACAGTGCTTGGGGGTCATTTCCTGCATCTCGGGTTTTTTGTCCCATAACCTTTACCAGAGATTCGTATTTTTTTCGCTCGGCATAGCTGGCAAACTCCTCAATTTCTACAGTTCGCTCAATCACCCTGCACCTGCCACCGTTGAAATCAAAAGCAGCTGCATAGCGGGGGGTAACCGTCAGGTTTCCGTCACGATTGATAAACCCGATACTATCCCCAATCCTGACCTGCGCCATACCCTCCAGGAAAGGCCCGATAAAATCAAAAACTGGTTCCAATACCCAAGAACCCTGAGCATTGATCAACCCGTAGCTGCCGCCCGAGGGGATGCCTTCACGAGTGAATCCAGCAGGCCCGACCACTACCCGGGCCAGCCCATTGTCACTGAATCCGTAAGCATAGTCAAATTGTGGTTGGATAAATTCGTAGCCTCCACTGTTGATAAACCCCCACTTCATCCCTACCTTAACCGGAGCGATCCCTCCCTTGAAACTGCCACAATCATCATATTTAAGGGGAATGACGCGATCACCATTTCGGTTGATAAACCCCCATTTTCCATGGAGCTTTACCCGAGCTTTACCCTCTTTAAACTGCCCCGCCTCCTGGTATTCCATCTTCACAACAATGTTACCCCTCGTATCGCAATATCCCCACAAGCCTCCAGTTCTGGGCTCTTGCTGTCTGGCACCAAAATTAACGGGCAGCATCCCTTCCGAGAATTCTTTCAAGTTGTCATAAATCTCAGGAATCACTTCCCTCCCGTACACATCTATGAATCCATACCTGCCATCCTTCCAGACTTTGGCCAGTGATACTTCCTGGCCAGGAAGGGGAGGTAAACACCCAAAGATTAAGACCAAAAACAAGGAGATAAATGAAAATTGAAATTTCATGAAATAAAAAAGCCTGAATGAGAAACTAGGTATGGGAGAAGAACAATTGCCATGCCAGCCCCCCAGGTTTAGCCTTACAACTTTCATTAAGTTATTAACATGAGATTTCCACAAAATGAAGGAGTTACGTACCCTGTATCATTCAGGGAAAAATGCTACTTTTGCAGAGGTAATTCACCACCATTGAATGTCAAACGCAATCCAAAACCAGGAAGAGGTTCCTGCTAAAAAATCCAAAGTGACCCGCGGAGGACTCCAAAAACTGGCAGGAATCTTTCGTTTTGTAACACCTTACCGTGGATATTTTGTACTGGGCATGGCGTTTCTGGTACTCTCGACCGGAACTACCTTGCTATTTCCCAGCTTACTGGGAGAATTGGTCGGAGGGGCTGTGAACCAGGAAATGCCGGTCGATCAGGTGCCTGCAAACAAAGCCATCAAAGAATTCATTGAAAACATCTCTCAGGAATACTTCAGGGGAGAAACCCCCAGCGAAAGTCCCGAACAGATTGGTTCTGGTCGTATCAATGCTGTAGCAGGCCTGCTGGTCATATTGCTGCTGCTACAGGCCTTCTTTTCTTTTTTTCGCATCTACCTGTTTGCCCAGGTCAGTGAACGGGCCATGGCTGATATTCGTCTGAATGTGTACCAGAAAATCATCACCCTTCCCATGGCTTTTTTTGAAAAAAGAAGGGTGGGAGAACTCATTAGCCGGATTTCATCTGACGTAACCCAGCTGCAGGATGTCTTGTCCATTACCCTGGCAGAATTTTTTCGGCAGATTTTCACCCTCATATTCGGCATCTTTTTTCTGTTTCTGATTTCTACCCAGCTGACGTTGTTCATGCTGGCTACCTTCCCGGTATTGATCATCGCTGCCGTCGTGTTCGGGAGGTACATTCGGAAATTGTCTCGGAAAGCACAGGATGAATTGGCAGAGGCGAACGTCATTGTGGACGAAACTTTCCAGTCAATCCAGGCAGTAAAGGCTTTTGCCAATGAGATGCTTGAAGTTTTCCGCTACCGGACTGCTTTAGGCAAAGTAGTGTCTAACGCCTTAAAAGCGGCGACCTACCGTGGAGGATTCGTGTCCTTTATTTTTATTGCCCTGTTTGGGTCCATTATATTGGTTATCTGGTTTGGGGCACACATGGTAAATGACGGGGTAATCCTCATCAGCGACCTTTTCTCTTTTATCCTGTTTACTGCCTTCATTGGCGGTTCGGTTGCAGGTATGGGGAGCATTTATGGCCAGATTCAAAAAACCATTGGGGCTTCTGAGAGGCTACTGGAAATATTAGATGAGCCTGCTGAACTGGTGCTGCCAGAAATAAAAGCCAAATCTTCTGTTCCTGAATTTGCTGAAAATTGCGAATCCCTCAACGGAGGCATTTCCTTTGAGCAAGTTAGGTTCAGCTACCCTACGCGTTTAGATGTCGAAGTGCTGAAGGGCATTGACATGGAAATTGAAGCCGGCCAAAAAGTGGCACTCGTAGGCCAAAGTGGTGCTGGAAAATCCACCATTGTTCAGCTTCTGCTCCGGTTTTATCAACCTGATTCAGGAAAATTGCTGGTCAATGGGAAACCAGCTAAAACTTATCCTTTGTCTCCCTATCGCAACCATATAGCAATTGTCCCTCAAGAGGTGATTTTATTTGGGGGCAGCATTCGGGAGAACATTGCATATGGAAAACCCGATGCCTCAGATGCTGAGATTAAACATGCGGCAGCACAGGCACACGCCTGGGAATTTATCCAGACCTTTCCCGAAGGAATGGAGACCCTCGTGGGAGAAAGAGGGGTAAAGCTCTCGGGTGGACAACGACAGCGTATCGCCATTGCTCGTGCGATTCTGAAAGACCCAGAGATCCTTATGTTGGATGAAGCGACCAGCTCACTGGACGCTGAATCTGAGCACTTGGTACAAGCTGCGCTCAATACCCTTATGGAAGGGCGGACGACGATTATTATTGCCCACCGCCTTTCGACCATCCGCCAAGTAGACCAGATTTTTGTGCTAGAAGATGGACAAATCATAGAGCAGGGAACTCATCAGGAACTGGTCAACCGAGAAGGTGCCTATAACCACCTCTTGAGGCTACAATTAGAGGCGGGATAATTTCAGGAATATCAATTGTAGGGGATTTGCAACACGCATGGGACAACTTCATTCCAATATAGTGGCCTACCTCCCAAACTTTCAGCACCCAACCCTATTTTCGAATAACCACAGCAAACTGAATAGACTCACAACACATGCATGCAGCAATAATTGATGCCACCAGAAAATCCTGGGTTCATGTTCCAGAGGGAAGTGATTTTCCTTTACAGAATTTGCCCTTGGGGATCTTTCGACCAGGCAACGGCCTAGCAAGGGCCGGAATGGCCCTCGGAGATCAGGTGATAGACCTTAATGCCCTTCACACATCAGGCTTTTTGGCCGCTCTGAATTTGCCAGATGGAATTTTTGCCCAACCTGTTCTGAATGACTTTTTAGCGATGGGACGAACCGCGTGGCGAGGCCTAAGGAATCGAGTCGCAGATTTATTTGATGCTGCAAACCCAGAATTACAAGGGGTGCCAGACAAGGATAGCTATTTGTTTCCCTTGGGAGAGGTACAGCTGCAAATGCCTGTCTTTGTTCGGGATTATACCGATTTCTATTCCAGTGAGGGACATGCCACAAACGTGGGTACCATGTTTCGTGGAAAGGAAAATGCACTGATGCCCAACTGGAAGCACCTGCCGGTGGGGTACCATGGCAGGGCATCTTCCATTGTCGTTTCTAGTCAGGAGGTCCGTCGCCCCAAAGGACAGCTCAAGCCAGACGACAGTTCACCTATTTATGGTCCGAGCCGACTGCTGGATTTTGAGCTGGAAATGGCATTCGTAATTGGTGAAGGCACCTCTATGGGGAAGCAGATCAGTACATCGGAAGCAGAAGCCCATATTGCCGGCATGCTGATTTTTAATGATTGGTCTGCAAGGGACATCCAAAAGTGGGAGTACGTTCCGCTAGGTCCATTTTTGGGGAAAAGCTTTGCCTCTTCCGTTTCTCCCTGGCTAGTCTCCCTGGATGCATTAGAGCCATTTCGGGTAGCTGGGCCTGTACAGGACCCGCCGGTGCTGCCTTACTTGGAATATGAAGGAGATGCACATTACGACATTCAATTAGAAGTGCTACTCGAAATTCCCGGCCAGGAGCCTGTAACCATTTGTCGGTCAAATCACCGCAACCTGTATTGGAACATGATCCAGCAGTTGGCGCACCATACCGTGAACGGCTGTAACCTTAACCCTGGTGACCTGATGGCTTCTGGCACCATTAGTGGAACTACCCCTGACAGCTTTGGCTCCATGCTGGAACTAAGCTGGCGGGGCACCAAGCCCCTTCCTATGCCAGACGGCAGTGAGCGAAAATTCATTCAGGATGGAGATACCGTCATCATGCGGGCATGGGCAGAAAAGGATGGCCTGCGAATTGGATTTGGGGAAGTAAGGAGCACCGTTTTACCTGCTAATTAAAGCTTATGAGGCTGAGGCTTGTGTTATTCGGAGCAATGTGGGTCATCGTCTCTGTCCCTTCAGTTGCTCAGCATGTTTTTCATGTACCCATCCAGGTTGGGCAGGACATCTATACGCCTGTTAGCCTGCCCCAGCAGGGGGACAGCCTGCACCTCCTGATCACCGGCGCACCTCAGGATTCCAGTAGAAAGGGGGTGATGATATTCATTCAAGGTTCTTTGCCTCGCCCATTGGTGATTCGGTCTGAGAGGGGGATATACCCAGTATACCCCTTTTCAATTCCGAGGGAGTACCATGTTGTTATTTTAGGAAAACCTGGGATACCCTGGGAGCTAGATGATAAAAAATTAAAGTCAGATCTCACCTTTCGGCCAGATAGCGGATTTCCCCCTGCCACTTACCAGGTCCATAACCATATGGAATACTACGTCGAAGCCTACCAGGCTGTGATAGACTTTTTAATCCGACAACCTTGGGTGGATTCTAGGCTGCTGGTGGTAGCGGGCCATTCACAGGGAGCAAGGGTTGCGGTCCGGCTTGCGAAAAGGGATTCCCGGATCTCTCATGTGGGGTTTTTAAGCGGCAATCCGCAGGGACGTATTGAGGAGCTGATTCGGCGGGAGAGAATTGCAGCATCACATGGCAACCAATCCGCTGCAGTGGCACAACAACATATAGAGGAAATTTACCAGCAATGGAGCCTCATGCAGCAGTCACCTACGAGTCAGGCAACCTGGAGGGGAGATACCTACCATGCATGGACTTCATTTTCTGAGCCTGTCCTTGAGGACCTCATCTCTCTTGATCAACCGGTTTGGGTAGGATACGGAACCGCTGATGTGACAGCTGCTCATTGTGATGTATTACCCCTTCGAATGCAAATTTCTCAGGCATGGAAATTGGCGCCATATCCTGGCCTTGATCACAACTTTTTCGAATTAAATGAAAATGGCCTGCCCAACTACGAGCGCGGCCATTGGCATACGGTTATAACTGATTTTCTTGCTTGGGTAGAGGAAATCTCAGGGCCCTGACAAACATTATTTTTCCACTACCCTACGTTCTTCCGCTTGGTATACATAGCGGGATTCAAAATTGTGAAGGAACGCCACGATGTAGCAGTTGTCTGCATTAAAATTATCAGGAATGGTATAAGCGTAGGAAACAGTCAAGCGACGATTTGCCGGAGTAGCTTCTGATGAAATAGGCTGACCCCAGGTACCATTCAGGGCATCTCTTATTACATAATGGTGGACATAATCTTCAATGTCCTGGTTATCGCGTGGCAGTCTGTAGTCTTTTTGCCAATCGACAATTCCATCTTCAACCACAAAAATGGATAAATGTGTATTGGCGGGTAGCTCATCAATCGACAGAATATCTACAACGGTTGTAAGCTTACGATCACTTTCCTCGTAGCAATTTTTGATATGGATGCCTGCTGAGGGAGACTTGGCGATTTCGCTCTCTACCGCAGCAGTCCAGAGGTCTGTTCCATGTGTAAATACCCCAGGCTCTCTTTCAACCCGGTTAATCAGGGCAAAAGGCACGGCGTCTTGTGGGTTGAACGTCTGAAAGAGTTCATCCCCTACAGTAGTGGTAAAGTCTGTGGGGAATTTGGTAGAAGTCCTCGAAAAGAAACCTGCATGCAGGGTCATGAACACCATTCGACCCTGATAAGTGTTGGTATACATGTCATATGCCTTTTCGGATTCCTTGGGACAGTTGCCGCACTTGTGACCGGTCATTTCAGTAAACAGCACCTTCCGTTGAATGTTCACCCCGTCAAAAGGATCGGCATTCTGTGCATCTTCCACACAAGTGGGATCTGGATCTCCCTGGCCCACAATAGGCTCTACGTAGGGGGAGTCAATCACATCACAGGCAGTCAGACCCACGATGATGGCAAAACAGACAGTGAAAATTCTATTCATGCTGAGAAAGTTTTCAGGTTACAGGTGCCGGTTCGCAGTTCAAGTAGATGGGTTAAACCTTAAAAAGTAACAAACTGTTAACCGAGTACATCTTAAAAGGTGCTTGAGAGCGACAAGGTAAATCCATTGGAGGCCGGAACAAATCGGCAGATACCCCCTACACACAAGAGCCCAGCACGCTGACGACCATATCCAAATTGAATACGGTTGCCTCCATTCACATAAGCAAAGGACCCGTTGTAATAGTGGGCTTGTCTTGCCTCATCTGGATTACCATAATTGTACTCATCAAAAACTGTAAAGAACCAATGGGGCGAAATGGAATATTCTGCCAGTGCCATCGCCCATGAACCAAGGTTTTCTTTGGTGTACATGTGCTGCAATTCACAGCGCAGGTTATGGCCTCTTTTGATTTTGTAGGAACCTTCTAATACGCCAACGTGTACACGTACGTCAGGTTGCCCGATAAGACCTTCCACCACCTCTATGTTATATAATAAGTAAATATAAGTCAAGGTGGTTTTAAATCGTTTGTTCCATTTTTTACTGATCTGGATGTTGAAGTCCTCAAAGTAGCGCTTATCTCCTGCGCCAAGGGTGGAGGATTCATAGGTGAAAACGGAATCCACAAAAGAAGTATCAAGGCCGTTGACGCGAGAATAGTTGACACTTATCTGGGTGCCGTATTTACCACCCAGGGCTGTCTTTTTGGGAATGCGGTAAATAAAGTCAATTTGTCCCCCAATTTCTCCATTGGGCTGGGTTGCATATGGGTAAAGGGTCGGCAGTCGGTAGGTATGCTGAAGGGTGGTTGGCGGTAAGAAGTTCACCGTTAGTTCTTCAAATACAACTGAGCGTTCTGAACGAAAGTCCATGTTGTCAATTCGCTTGAAGGCTGCGGTGATCCCTAACCCTTTCTGAGAGTAAGTTCCCGTGAGGAAAATCCCATTGCCGTCATTGTACACAAAGTTGTTCCGGTTAAACGGGTCGTTAATTTTATACGCATACTCTCCCTGGAAGCTGAATTTTCCCCTGCTCAGGGCCATTCTTCCACCAAATGCTGTCACGTTCTCAGGAAGCTGGAGGGTTGTGCTCTCATCTTCCAAAAACCTGCTCATGGCACTTCCGCCGATTCTTAATCGGGTTTTGCTTTTCTCCATTCCGGGAATAAGCTGGTTGAAGTCAGCTTCGAGGTCGCCTCCACGAAGGATGCCCTTGCTGCGCTCAAAAAATTTCCGTTGAGTTCCTACCAGGCCCTTCAATTGTAACCCTGGCACAGGCGCGAGTCGGACATGAACCCCATCTACAGAATTATCAATTCCCAGAAACCATTCCTGGTAAGATCGAAACACCATTCCAGAGCCAAATTGGTCGTAAATATTGCCTACGGTGATGTCTAGCTGATCGCTCGAATACTTTGCGAAACGGTAAGGGATGCCTTGTCCCCGATATTCGGGGCGAAATCCTAAAAGTTCGTTGAGGTATGCTTCGTATCGAACACCTGCAGAAAATTTTCCCTGTTGGAAGGTAAGTTGTAGGAAGGTGTTGGAGCGAAGGTTTTCATCTACTGCCTGGGCTTGAATTACTTCGTCTTCAAAATAGTACTGGGCATCCGACTGGAAACTCCCATGTACGCTGGATTCCCCAATTTTCAATCCTTGCTGGGCAAATAGGGAGTGCAGTAAGGCCCAACTGAAAACTGTTAGCCAGGCAAATCGTATAGCTGAAGTCATATATGTGCTTTTCTCAATTCGTAAACTTAACAATTATTGCACAAAGAATCCGTACCAAAAGTCTCCTCATAAACAGCTGAGTTGAATTTGCTACACCTAGGATGTAGGTTGCACGTCTGATTAGAAACTAATTGCCCTGCTCATGAAACCTGCTGAACTTACGCTTCCTATTCCCTATGGCAGACAGCACATCACAGACGCAGATATTTCTGCTGTGGTCAGCACCCTGAAGTCTGATTACCTTACCCAAGGACCAAAGCTTGCCCAATTTGAAGAAGCATTTGCCAATTATGTGGGGGCCACATACGCCGTCGGCTGTGCCAATGGAACTGCGGCCTTGCACCTCTGTACCTTAGCATTAGGGGTTCCGGAAGGGAAAAAAGTCATCGGGACTCCCTTGACGTTCGCGGCTTCTCTGAATTGTGTCCGGTATGTAAGGGGAGAAGTGGATTTTGTGGACATTGACCCGGATACTTTCTTAATAGACTTAAACCAGGTAGAGGATAAACTCCGAAAAGAGCCCAACGCATATGCAGGGATAATCCCTGTGGATTTTGCCGGATACCCGGTGGACCTTTCATCCTTGCGTACCCTTGCTGACCGTTATGGATGCTGGATCGTGGAAGACAGTTGCCATGCTCCTGGGGGATATCAGGAAACGCCATCCGGTTCCCAAAGCCGTTGCGGCAGTGGCGAATTTGCTGATCTGGCCATTTTCTCTTTTCACCCGGTCAAGCACATCGCCGCTGGGGAGGGAGGAATGGTGACCACCCAGGATAAAGATTTATATGAAAAACTGAAGCTATTCCGTACCCACGGCATCACCAAACGCCCAGACCTGTTGCAGGAAAATCATGGGGGATGGTATTACGAAATGCACGAGTTGGGGTATAATTACCGATTAAGTGAATTACAGGCGGCTTTGGGGGGTTCTCAGCTTGAAAAAGCTAATGATCGCCTCGCACGACGACGTGAGTTGGCAGGAATTTATGATAAAGCCTTTCAGGATACGCCCATCAAAGCTGCTCCACGTCCGTCTCATCAGGGCCACGCATATCATTTATATGTGGTTCAGGCTCCCAGGAGGAAAGAATTGTATGACTACCTGCGAACCCAACACATTTTCACCCAGGTACATTACATTCCTGTTCATTTACTTCCGTACTACCAGAAGCTGGGGTGGAAAAAAGGAGATTTCCCTTATGCCGAAGCCTATTACGACCAATGTCTGAGCCTGCCCCTTTATCCCTCCCTTTCAGAGGTGCAACAGCAATACGTGATTGAGCAGGTAAAGGGGTTCTTTCAGGATTTCTAATCTTCATGTATCCAATCGATAAATTAATTCCTTGATCTCTTTCCCCCGAGCATTGGCAAAAAAGTAATTTGTCCCTATTGCCTTAAACCCTACCTTCTCCAATACCCGTTGGGAGCCATAATTGTCAAAGGCGACCCTTCCATACAAAGGACGCATAGGTTCTAATGTGAGAAATTGCTCCACTGCCTGAGAGGTGATCCCCTTATTCCAATAGCTGCTGTTTATCGCATAGGTAATTTCAGCCTCGCCATCCATTTCAAATTTTACCAAACAACCGATTACTTCCTGGTTGAAAAGGATGGTTTGCATGTGTACCGTCTCATCCTCCATCAACCTGAACCACTTGGCCATGTAAGCTGCTTCATCGTGTGGATTTTCGGGCGTGAAAGCTGCCATGTAGTTTGCCACTTCATCCGTTTGGTTGAGAAAAAAGATTCTAAGGTCAGCTTCAACTGATTTTCTGAGGGTAATCTCATGCATGACGCCATAAATGTAAAGGGATGAATTTCTGAGCTTAAAATCCATGTCCCACGCTTTTCAACCTTAAATTGAACTGTCCATCAAATATGAGGATGGCGATGTAGCCTCCTGCTCCATCACCGTTGAGCATGGAAAGGATGAGCTCGTCACGTTCCGTCAAATACGCATTAATATAACATGATTTTTGGCCTTCTATTTCATGACAAATGGTTCCCGGTTCATATAAGTCTGCGAAAATGTGGGGTGAAACCAAGGTAGAATCAGCTCCATGTCTTAAGATAATCCCTGAAATTTCTATTCTGGGAATGCCACCGTCAACTCCCCAAGGGTTCTTTCCATCGATGCTTTCCAAATATGGCATGTATCCATTCTCAGTGGAAAAACGGAGTTTATGGGCAGCCGAATCAAAATTCGCGGCCAGGATTTCGACCTCATGTTTTCCCTGGAATAGGATCAGTTTTTCCTCGTTGGTAAACTTGACCTGGAATGGGGGATAATTGAACCTCGTAAAAAGATAGAAGTCAGGGTCATTGGCCAAATAATCAAACGAAAAAGTAGTATCGTACTCAGCTTCAGTCTGTTCATCGTAGAGCGTGACATGGTAGGAGTGCTCACTGATCTCCTGGCAATAGGCAAAAGAAGGGAGTAAAATGCCAGAGGCAAGTAAGAGCAACGTCCAGGTCAAGCTCCAGCTAAAAGGATGATCCATAACGTAATGCAGTTTCTATCAGCAATCTTCCCAAAAGACTAGCTCTCAATATTTCCTTGGTAATCAACGCAGGTAAAAAACTCCCCTACTCTTCCATCAGTCGCTCCAGGATTTCTGTTGCCGCTTTTGGAATGACCGTGCCTGGACCAAAAATACCCACCACGCCGGCATCATATAAAAACTGATAGTCCTGTTGGGGGATCACACCGCCTGCTACCACCAGGATGTCCGCACGTCCTAGCTTGGCCAGTTCACCGATCAGCTGAGGGACCAGGGTTTTATGGCCAGCTGCGAGGCTGGACACCCCCACGATGTGAACATCGTTCTCCGCCGCCTGACGGGCAACCTCCTCGGGAACCTGAAACAGAGGACCGATGTCGACATCAAACCCCAGGTCTGCAAACGAGGTGGCAATTACTTTTGCGCCCCGGTCATGGCCGTCCTGACCCATTTTGGCAATCATGATACGTGGACGGCGGCCTTCCAGCTCAGCAAACTCATCGGCCAGGGCCGTGGCCTTTTTGAAGGTATCATCAGTCATAACTTCCTGGGCGTATACACCTGCTACGGATCGGATCACAGGTTGGTAGCGGCCAAATTTTACTTCAAGGGCATCTGAAATTTCTCCCAGACTTGCCCGAAGGCGAGCAGCTTTTACTGCCAGGTCCAGCAGGTTTCCAGAGCCCGTTTCTGCACAGGTAGTGAGTGCTTTCAAGCTTGCTTGCACCGCTGCCTCATCACGGTTTGCTCGTACATTGTTGAGCCGCGTAACCTGAGAATTACGTACTGCGTCATTATCCACTTCCAGGATATCAAAAGGCGTGTTGTCATCAGACTGGAACCTGTTTACCCCAACAATGACATCCTTACCTGCATCAATTCGTGCCTGCTTACGAGTCGCAGCTTCTTCAATGCGCATTTTAGGAATGCCCTCCTCTATGGCTTGGGCCATTCCTCCATATGATTCCACTTCTTCGATCAGCGTCCAGGCGCGTTCTGCAAGCTCATGGGTGAGTCGTTCCACGTAAAAGCTGCCTGCCCAGGGGTCTACGGCCCTGGTTAGCTGTGTTTCCTCCTGTAGGTACAATTGGGTGTTTCGGGCAATTCTGGCTGAGAACTCCGTAGGAAGGGCTATGGCCTCATCAAAGGAATTGGTATGCAGCGATTGGGTATGTCCAAATGCAGCTGCCATTGCTTCAATACAGGTTCTTGCAACATTGTTAAACGGATCTTGCTCGGTAAGGCTCCAGCCAGAGGTTTGACAATGGGTCCGCAAGGACATCGACTTTGGATTTTTAGGATCAAACTGTTTTACCAGCTTGGCCCACAACATCCTACCTGCCCGCATTTTGGCAATTTCCATGAAGAAGTTCATCCCGATTGCCCAGAAAAACGAAAGGCGTGGGGCAAATTTATCTACGGGTAGCCCTGCCGCAATGCCCGTGCGAAGGTATTCAAGGCCATCTGCTAGGGTATAAGCAAGTTCCAGGTCTGCCGTAGCACCTGCTTCCTGCATGTGGTACCCACTGATCGAGATGGAATTGAACTTGGGCATATGCTGAGAGGTGTAGGCGAAAATGTCCCCTATGATGCGCATGCTCGGAACTGGTGGATAGATATAGGTGTTCCTCACCATAAATTCCTTCAGTATATCGTTCTGAATGGTTCCGCTCAGCAATTCCTGGGAAACGCCTTGTTCTTCGGCCGCCACAATGTAAAAGGCCATTACGGGTAGCACAGCTCCATTCATCGTCATCGACACCGACATCCTGTCAAGCGGGATTTTGTCAAACAAAATCTTCATGTCTTCCACCGTGTCAATGGCGACTCCCGCTTTGCCCACATCTCCTTGTACCCGGGGGTGATCCGAATCGTAGCCCCGGTGGGTGGCCAGGTCAAAGGCAACAGAGAGTCCTTTCTGGCCGGCTGCCAGATTTTTTCGGTAAAAAGCATTGGATGCTTCCGCAGTGGAAAACCCTGCATATTGGCGAATGGTCCACGGGCGGTTGGCGTACATGCTGGAATAGGGGCCCCGTAAGAAAGGAGGGAGGCCAGCGGCATATTCCAGGTGGGCAAGCCCATCCAGGTCGGCTGCGGTGTATAGTTCTTTTATGGCAATTTGTTCTGGCGTAACCCAGGTTGCCTGTGGGTCGGAAGTGGGAGTGCCATTTCCGCTCACTCGAAAGGGAATATCGGAGAAATCAGGTCGTTGCATGGTCAGGCGGATTGGGTAAGTTGGGTCAAAAAGGAGAGGGCGTCCATTCCGGCATACAGGCAATCATCCATTCCATAGCCCTCCCAGCCTTCGGGCCGTCCTGCAAGTAACAGGGTTACCTCTTGTAATTGAGTATGCAGCTGATCGGCCAGCTGAGAAGCATATTCATCATAACTTGCATCGTCTGCACAAAGCACAACGATTGCCGCCTTGGTTTCAATTGCTTCTAACATGGCGGATCTTGGCGACCCCAATTGGGTGGTTTCTTTAGACATGATGCCTGCTGCGCCTAATAAATTTCGTGCAAAATTAGCCCGGGCACTGCGCATGGCAGGTTTGCCAAACATTAATAAGAATGCTTCCGGGCGTTGGGGAAGTTGGTCTACCTTGGCACGCAGTTGTTCAAAGGCGGCCATGCCGCGGCCATTGGGAACTTTTCCCTCCAGGTAGGTCTCTTGTGGGTCAGGATATTGATTTACCCCAACAAAAACTTGCTTGCGGTGGTGAATGGCTTTTTCCTTGGCCTCACGTGATTCCCTTAGCCAATCTGCCAGGGTGCCATCCTGCTGACAGGTGAGGTAGCCTCCCTTTTGCTCTATTTCCTGGAATAATTTCCAGGCAGTTTCGGCCAGGTTATCCGTCAGGGATTCCAGGTAATAGGACCCTCCTGCTGGGTCCTGCACATGGCTTAAATAGGCTTCGTGCTTCAGAAGGTGTTGGATATTGCGCGCCAGTCGGGAAGAAAATGCATTTTCGGCCTGTTTCACCACATCAAATGCCCGAACATTTACCGCATGTGCGCCTCCCAGGATTGCGGCCATGGCCTCGGTTGTGGTTCGAAGCAGGTTGTTATGCGCATCATACAAGGTTTTGTTCCAGCGGCTGGTGCTTGCAACGACAAAGGGAGAACGGGCTTCGTGTCCTTCTACTTCATATACTTCTGCCAATCGGGCAACCAACATTCGGAATGCCCGGAACTTGGCAATTTCTACCAGGAAATGACTGCCGATGGGAAAGTGAAAAGCCAGCTTTTCAAATACTCCTTCAGCTGAACCGTACGCCTGAATTTCTTCCACAGTTTTTGCCAGGGCAAATGCCAACTGATGCACAGCGGTTCCGCCAGCATCATCGACCCCTGTTACGGAAATTCCTGCAGTTCGGAAGTAGGGAGAAGATGGCAGGATGTCAATCAGGGAGGCTGAGAGTTGGTCCTCTGGTCCAAAGAAGGTGCCTGTCAGTAGGTTCGCTTCCAGGGAATGTCGTTCCAGATACGAAGCCAGCGTGGGGACCCAATCCTGCGACCCGCTGAGGTGCAGCGCATGATAACGGGTATCTACTGCGCCGAGTACTTCGGCGAGTTGAGCAGGATTATGGGTTTCCGACCAGTCGTAAAGTCGGAATGCGGCAATTTCTGCGTTCAGGGCCTCTGAAATACGCGCTTTCGCCTCTGCTGGCTGGTGAACAGAGATGTCCTGGACCATTTGCCAGCCTTGGTCAATTGCGTTGAAAAAATTTCCCCGACGATAGGGAAAAGCTCCAGGGGCTGAGTTGATTCCGCCAGCTGTCAGGTCCGTTTGCTCCTGGGTTAAAAAGGGAGGCATGGTAAAGCCCTCTGGAAGGTGCCAGTCGAGGCGGGAGAGGGGTTTACCTTTAAGGTCTGTCGTTATCTTCTCCTGCCATTCGGCTGGTGAAATGGGAGGAAATGCATCAAATAAGCTCATAGAAAAAGCTTGTGGATTGTTTTCAGCCAAAATATAAGGAAAAGTGGTGGACCGAAAGAACGAAAGTCATTTTGAACCCTTGGACTGTTTTCTTGTCAAACCCTCAAATCCTCCAACAAATTCAATCGCTTATTCGTCAATCCTAATGAAATGGTACATGACATTCCTTTCCAGCAACACCGTATCCACTGTAAGGTGGAGGGGGCGGGAGAATCGGTAATTTTGCTCCACGGATGGCCCACCAATTCACGCCTCTGGCAGGCCCAGTTGGAATCTTTACAGTCCTCCTACAGAGTCATTACGCCCGACTGGCTGGGATTTGGGGAGTCAGATAAGCCGGAAGGATTTTCCTACACCTTGGCTCAGATGAAGAATATGCTGAACACCATTCTGAATCACTTGTTGGAACCAGAGGAACAGGTAACATTGGTGGCCCATGATATTGGAGGTCCACCGACGGTTTTATGGGCAAGTGAAAACCAGGACCGGGTAAAAAAACTGATTTTATTAAACACGGTAATCTATCCCTTTAAAACCCCTTTGGATGCCCTGAGCAGTTGGATAATTGGCATTCCTGTGCTGAAGGATATATTTGTGAGCCAGTTCGGATTGAAAAATGTCCTGAACACCAATACAAAAAGTAAGGGGTTAAGCCAGTTCATCGAGCGCATACTGGAAGTGTACAAAGGGGTACCCAACTCGGTCAGAATACATACCCTGGAAGAACCGCTACGGTCGGTTAGGCCAAAAGAAAAGTCTGTTCTTGCAGAAAAGTTTGCCCAACTAGCGGTACCTAAACATCTAATTATTGCAAAAGAGGATCCTCTCTTGTATGCCCACATGCAAAAGCTCAGGAAAGAGAATCCACAAGTGCCTGCACATTACATTGAAAATTGCGGCCATTTCATTCCGATTGACCAGCCGGAAGTATTGAATAAGATTTTGTTGAGGCTGCTCCTGGAAAATTCATAAGAATTCCCGTTTCCCTTAATTTTGATCAAACACCCACTGATACCATGCCCACCCACCGATCGATTATCCTGTACATAGCCATGAGCCTGGATGGCTATATCGCAGGCCCGAACGATGACCTGACCTTTTTGGATGCCGTACAGGTAGAAGGAGAAGATTATGGTTACACCCAGTTTTATGACACCGTGGACACGGTGATCATGGGGCGGAAAACATATGATGTGGTTAAAGGATTAGGGGTGCCACAGCCCCATGCAGGGAAGGAAACCTACATCCTAACGCGAACCCCAAAACCTTCAGAAGAGAATGTTCATTTCTATACTGGCAGTATAGTGGAATTGATAGCGCAGTTGAAATCGACCGAAGGGAAAAATGTGTTTATAGATGGTGGCAGTCAAACGGTGCACCGTTTGTTAACCGCCCATTTAATAGACGAGCTGGTTGTATCGGTTATACCGGTATTACTGGGAAAAGGAATTCCCTTGTTCATAGAAGGTAGGCCACTAGCCAGGTTGAAATTACAGAATAGCAAGGCCTATCCAACAGGATTGGTCCAACTCCACTATCAGGTATTGGAAAATGCGTAATACCATCAATTGGCTCTTGGTCTGTACTTGAATAGGCCTTGCCCCAGTCAGGTTAGGAGCCACCTTTTTACGTAGTTGTTTCGTTGAAAAGTAAATATGAACTTGAGTCCGACTGGGAACGTCTGATGCTGCCAATTTTTGACCAAGATGATCAAAACCACTTTCTCTATTCTCGCCTTCTTGCTTGCCTGCCAATTCATGTTTGCCCAGCATGGATATCAAAGGATGAATTATCAATTGCCCCTGGGATATAGCACAGCATCTGTTGCAGATGCCCTGGTTGCGCGCTTTTCATCCCTACAGCAGCCCGGTACCAGCCTAAAGCTTCAGCATGATATCACCAGTCCCGGTGGTCGACACTTGCATTATACGGTGCAGGTAGATGGCATACCTGTACATGAAAGTGGGGTAAAAGTGAACGTCGGCCAAAGCAGTAAGATATTCTCGGTAAACCTTCACCTCAAAGAGATGAAGGTGCAGGAGAAGGTCGGAGGTTTTCAAATGTCGATGGAAAACCTCGAATTTGGGGTTATGGAAGAAATGGGCGCCCAGGAAGTGCATTCCTCAATGTGCTGGTGGCCAGAAGAGGGAAAACTCATTGCGGCATATCTATTTGAAGCATTCATAGAAAATGGTACCCGCCAACAAATGGTGATCAAAAATGCAGCTACGGGAGAAGAGATTCATCGGGCAGACATGGCCACTTACAGTGGGCACAAAACCCATAGCACGCCCAGGGGTAGGATATTCAACCCTGATCCCTGCACTGTAGCTGAGACCACATATGGCGTCCAGTTCAGTGACAACAACGACATGCACCTGCCCATTTTTGATGCCCTGATGGATACAGTGGAGCTGAAAGACCTCACCCAACAAAATGGGGTGTATGAGCTATCTGGCCCCTATGTAGCCATCAAAGATTTGGCATTCCCCTTTCGGGCGCCTGCTACCTCGGCTACTGGTGACTTCTTCTTTAAACGGGATGAATCTGGCTTTGAAGATGTGATGGCCTATTACCACATCGACAGCATGCAGCGATATGTTCAGGCACTTGGCTTTACCAATCTCTACAATCGCCCCATAGATGTAGATGCCCACGGACGCTCAGATGACCAGTCTGCCTTTATATCCAACAATGGCAACTCCCGTCTGGTATTCGGTGAAGGAGGCGTTGATGATGCGGAAGATGCGGATGTAATCATTCATGAATATGGCCATGCCCTGTCTTTTGCTGCTGCTCCAGGCAGCAACAGTGGAAATGAACGTAGGGGCCTGGATGAAGGCTTGTGCGATTACTTCGCTGCCGGTTACAGCTTTGACATCAGCATTTTCCGTTGGGACGAGATCTTCAACTGGGATGGGCACAATCCCTTCTGGCCGGGCCGCACGGTTAACAGTGGCCTGATTTATGTCCCAGGCTCCACAGGAGGCCTTGACATTTATACCATTGGAGAAATGTGGGCGTCGGCCATGATGCAGATCAGAATTGAAGCTGGCGGAACTGTGGCCGATCGTCTTCAATTACAGGCACTGTATGCCAGCACCCCTAACATGACCTTGGAAGATGCGGCTAAAAACGTTTTGGATGCTGACAGCCTGCTTTTCAACAAGGCAAATGAGGCAGTCATCAAAAAGCACTTTTGCGCTCGAAACCTCCTCCGGGGAGATATTTGTCTTGTAACAACCATTGATCCAGAAGACATTGATCCTCTTTGGGCCGCAGTAGCTACTGGAGAAGGAAACTTTAACCTGAAATGGTTATCTGACTCTCTTCCTTCCGAACCCACAGAAATCCGAGTATTTGATACCATGGGTAAACTCGTGGGCGTTTTTCCCGTTGAAAGCCTCCAGGAAACGGAAATGCAGGCAAACCTGGGAAGTGGTTTGTATATTCTCGGGGTGTTTGTGAACGGCAGTCGGAAGAGCAATCGTAAGCTTGTCATCTGGTAATTTGTTTGTAATATTGCCGTGGATAAGGTCGATTCAGGTTCCTGATTCGATCCTTAATTAGTTTTATACTGACCCATTAATTCTGGATACCCATGGCTCACAATCTACTCGAAGGAAAAAAAGGGATTATTTTTGGCGCATTAGATGAGAACTCTATTGCCTGGAAGGTAGCTGAAAAATGCTACGAAGAAGGTGCGCAAGTCCTTCTGACCAATGCTCCCGTAGCCCTTCGGATGGGAAAAATTAATGAGCTGGCAGAGAAGATCGGAGCTCAGGTCGTACCTGCCGATGCCACCTCCATGGACGACCTCAACAAACTCCTGAATGCTGCTGAGGCAGAATTTGGCAAGGTAGATTTTGTCCTGCATTCCATCGGGATGTCTCCCAATGTTCGGAAAGGACGTGAATATACAGACCTGAAATACGACTGGCTGATCAAGACGTATGATGTCTCAGCTATTTCTTTCCACAAGATTCTTCAGTTGCTGTACCAGCGTGATTTGATGAATGAATGGGGTTCAGTCCTGGCGCTTAGCTACATCGCGGCCCAGCGTACCTTTGGCGAATACAATGACATGGCTGAAGCAAAAGCCCTGCTTGAATCCATCGCCAGAAGCTTCGGCTACCACTATGGGAAAAAGGCAAACGTGCGTGTCAACAGCATTTCCCAGTCACCTACTCCCACTACTGCTGGAACAGGCGTATCCGGTTTTGACAAAATGCTCAACTTTGGCGAGATGATGTCTCCCTTGGGGAATGCGTCTGCCGATGATTGTGCTGCATACTGCGTAATGATGTTCTCGGACTTCACCCGCCGCGTAACCATGCAGAACCTCTACCATGATGGTGGATTTTCTATGATGGGGGTTTCCAATGAATTTTTGGAGCAGTTGGGAGGAGAGTAGCCTGCAGGTTTCTACTTGGGCTTTTCGTTAAGGCCTTCTTTTATTTTGTGAGATTGACTTTACGATACTTGCTGGCTGAATATTCGATTTAGCCAGGTTTGGATTACGTCTAATCGAGATCTCTACTGTTTCTGCCAACAACAAAGTAACTTCATTCCTTGGGAATTTCTGATCATTTGTCACTTTTAGGTGGCGAATAAGTTTTCCTGTACCTTCCAATACCACCATATCTTGCAAGAGTTCTGTTCCTCTGTTAAATCCAAAATTTACATGGTTGGGATAAACTGCTATGTGGCAGAAGGCATCTTTAAGTGAATCGGATAGGGAATAGGCCAATGAAACTGCATTGTAGGCATCATAAATCAATTCGCTGGCCCGGGGTGCTTGCTGCAAAACAAATTTCCTTAAACTAAAGGCAAGCTCACTTACATGCGGGGGGTAAGGAGACAAAAAACTGGTAAGTTGGGGATGAGGTTCCACGGGCGTTACGTCTCAGATTCGCGGGATGATAAGCCTCAATATAGAAATCTAGGGCGTTCTTTCCATGTTACTCCCCCTCAAAAAAGTCCAACTCCACCCGTCGATCGGTAGGGCCTGCCCCTCCGGAAACAGACAGGGGCCGGGTTTCCCCAAAGAATTTGACCACAATACGCTGAGGGGGAAGCCCCATGTCAATTACCATAAATCGCTTGACCCGCTCGGCTCGCTGCTGTGAAAGCTTCAGGTTGTAGGCGGCATTTCCTTTGGTATCAGAATGGCCACTGAGCACCACCTTTAGGTCTGGCTTCTGTGCAAAGTAGGGTGCGAGCGACTTCAGGACTTCCTGTTGGGCGGAAGTCAGGCTGGACTGGTTATTTTCAAAAAAGAGAACCTTGCGCTCAAGCACAGGTAAAATCGGCTGCTCATCCTTCTTTTCTATGATAATGGTATCCTTTTTCTGGCTTTGGGATTGAAGCACCTTTTCCAGTGCTTCGTTTCGCTCCTTCAGGCTGCCAATTTCCGTATTGAGCTTTTTGAGCTGTTCATACAAGCCTTCGAGGGGATCAGGGGCAGGTACTTGATTGTCATCTGGCTGGGGTTCCGGCATGGCCTTTGGTGGAGCAAAATCTTCGATTAAAGAGTCCAAAGACGGATCGTAAATCGGATCGGGGGAAGGGAGGATGGTATCACGTAGGATGAGGGTGTCCCTTCTGATTACCGTATCCGGTGTGGGTCGTGGGCGAGTAGCTATAACGGCTCCAGTCCCCACCGCTTGGCTAGCTAGCAGTAGCCTCTTCATAGATCGGATTTCGTCCCGTAATTCTGCTACTGTGGCATCGTTTGAAGGGGCTGGAACAGGAGAAACCGATTGGGAGGAAGGGGTATTGGCTTCTCGTTGGCGTGCATACGCTTGCCGGAGTTCGACCAACTCACGTCGCATGGCAGCCATACTATTGGCCAGGGAGGTATCTTTTGTAGGGGGAGAAACAGCAGGAGCTTCCCTGATAATTTGTACCACCGTGTCTTTTCGGACGATCGTTTTGACGACCGTATCTATTTGTTGTCTAATGATTACCTGCCTGATGGTGTCAGGAACAGGTGACGGGGCTGCCTTAACCGTGGAAACGGAGTCCTGTACTTGTGCAGTTGGTGCGGCTATCGGCCGACCAATGGAGTCCACCGTTGCCCGAAGGGTATCCAGCTTTTGCACCGTTATGGCAGAATCTGGTGCGGCTGTTAGGGTATCACTCGGAGCAGGTACAAGCGAATCTACCTGGGAATCAGATACCGATGTATCCAAAACCATTTTCATGGAATCAATCCCCATTGAATCTGAGGCCAGGCTGATCGAATCTTTTGGCATCCGGGTGCCTGCTGAGTCAACCGGAGCGGTAGTAGCAACTGAGGAGGAGGAATCCACCAGTTGACTTTCTACGCCAATAGAGTCTGATTGGACCGTATCTGCTGATACACTTGACGTCAAGCTGTCTGATGCTAATTCAGCAGCTACCAGTCGGTTCTGAGGCACCACCATATCAGGCGTTGCATAAAACACAGGTCCACGGAAAGCATAATTCTTCTTGCCAAATGAGAAGGATATACCTACTCTCGCTGCAAGCAGGAGGTCATTTACATCAGGGTTTCCTCGTGTTTCCCTAATTACCCCACTGGGATTGGCGGCATACTCCAGGGCAATACTTGGATATTCCTCACGGTAATCATCACTCACATCGTCCAGGTAATCACTAAACAGATAGTTTCCTTCAAGGCCGAGGTAAATGGACCAGGCAGGAGCAAATCGGTAGGCCAGTTCAATACGGAAAGGAATCTGCAAGACAGTGGTAGGATACTCCTCTGCCTGCTCAGTCCCGATATTCGTGATTCGGGTTTCATAATTTCCGTCTTGCTCTACTGGAGCACCTCCGGCATCTCCTTCGGGAAGGGTACCGATTTGCCCGGTAGTAGGCCAATAAAAATATGGCCGGTTCTGATTAGGGCCATAATACAGGTCTGCGAAAGTCTCAAAATTGGTGATGCCAGCCCCGAGGTATATACTTGGGGCTACTTTTGCATTCCGACGAAGAATCCTGTCATTGTTAAAATGAAAACCAATTAAAATCGAACCGGATTGTACCTCTGAACGGAAATTAAGTGCACGGATAAAATTGGAGTTTTCCGTGATGACCTTGCCATCTTTGATCAGCCAATCATTGCCATATACTACCCCACGGCTGCCTGCCAGTCCTATGCTCCAGGTATTGCCAAGTCTGTGGGTAAACCTTAGTCCATAGGAGGTTTCCAATGCATCTTCGGGAAGGTTGGCTTGATAGGTGAGGTCCCCGATATATGCCATTGTGCCCAGTTCAAGGGCAACTTGGTTTTGAAAAGGCCTTTGTGCAAACAGCTCACAGATTCCGCAAAGTAGCAGCAACAGCAGATAACGCATATCAAAGAGGATTAAGGATACAGGCTATCGATTGATTCCCAGCCAAAGGCCGATTTCCGCACTCACCCCTAAAAAGGGAGAAAGCTGAAGGTCGCTGGATGCATTGGCTCCGGTTCGTTCCAGGGCGGTAATCCCGGCATTGATTCGGATAAACCGAAACGCCCGGTATCCCAGCCCAACGTAATAAGGTCGCCCAACAATGGGGCCACTGAGGGTTTCCCCGTCTACATCTTCAAAATTTTGCAGAAAAACACCCGCCGATAAAGCGGTATTTCTCCAAAAAGTAGCATCACTTCGTGCATTTGCAAAAGGAAGAGAGATGCCCAGGTAAGCGCCATCGTCGTATTCCAGGTCATTAAATGATCCCTCCAGGTAAACACCGCCGTAGCCCAGGTTGATCGCGATCGGGTTCAAGGAGCGCTCCGTGGGATAAGCGTCAATTAGTTTGCTGTCATTGAGTACCAAAAGATCAGAGTTGATATACTGGCGAAGTTCAGTTTGTACCAACACCATCAACTCTTCCTTCCTTTTTTTAATGTAGGCGGCCCTTACTGCCTGTGCTTTTTCTGGATCTTTTTCATCAGAAGAATATTTTGCGCGTTTCAGACGGGAATCTTCGAGGTCCTTTAATCGCACCCGAATGATATCCGAAAATCCTGGAAACTCAATTTGATTTTTGGATCGATAGAGGGTTAAGCCATTGTTGACGATTTGGTTCATGGCTGCCAACATCCTGTCAGGCGAGCTGGAAAACATCAATCTCCTGTCATTGCTTTGTTGGATGCTCTGGTCAAGGTAGGCATGAAGGGCATTTTCAAGTAGTGTTCCCAGCTTTTGATACTCCTGAATGGTTACATATCGGTAGTAATTAATCTTCAGGTCGTAGGTGCTGCTGCTTTTGAGTTTGAACTTGAACAGCGCCTGAAACATATCCGACTGGCTGTTAAATGGTCGTTTCCAATTGGCCGTATATAGCTTCTTGTCGAAACTTGGCTTGTACAGTTCAATTTCTACCAGATGAATATCTGGACCTACTTGTCCATTTATGAAAAATAACTGCCCTGAAGGGAGTGGGTTGCCCCCATCGAACACGGAACGCTCATATTCAAAAACGATGGTTCGTACCTGGGCCTGACTGGAAATAACAAGAGATACAAGAAAGAAAAAGATGGGTATACGTGCTTTCATATAAGTGTTTCAGATTGATTCGCGAGGTTAGCCAGCCTCATTTGAAGACGTAGCGGCAGGGTGAATGGTGACCATGCCGTCCATGAGCCTGTGGAGGGGGAATACCACCTGACGGTCACCCAGGTCGAGGGTGAGAGAAATAGCATCCATGTGAATGATTTCCCCTTTGTAGCCATCTACATCAATGACTTGTCCAGTGTGATACTTATTTTTTGTGTAAAAGGAAGTGAGCATGTTGGCCAGGACTGGGCGTGCCGCTAGTCCGTAAGCAATAGAAAATGCCAGAATAACCCCCGCAATGATAATAGAAATATTGGCGGTAATAATTTGGGTATCTACACCTGCTTGATTTAATGCAGTAACCACTACCGTAAGTAACAGGATATAAAACACAGCATTGCTGATGAGCTTCCAGGAATTGATCCCAAGAGACTTGCAAGAAGAACCTACGAGGTCTTTTACCCCATTGGCAATGTAGTATCCTATGACGAAAACCGCCCCGGCAGTCAGCAGGACTGGCAAGTAAGCCACCAGTTTACCGATTTGTTCTGAGACGATGGTGAGGCCCAGGTAATCGGAGGCCATCAACACAAACATCAACAGGACCAGCCAGTAAATAAACTTCTTCAGGATGAATACGGGCCGGATTTTGACCTTGGAATTTTGCAGAACTTCTGACTGATTGAGGCGTTCCCCAAGCTCGTCCAATTTAAGGCGTCGGAGGAGTTTTTCTACGATGTTGGCGATTACTTTGGCAATGAGCCAGCCAATAAACAGGAGGACAATTGCGCTGACCAGAGTGGAAAATGCACCCAAAATTTGTCTCAGGGTTTCATCTCCTCCCAATACATCAATGATATTTTGTAATAG
>JBCDIQ010000012.1:0-33483 GCA_039024295.1 Bacteroidota bacterium
TAAATTTTCAGCTATCTCGTCAGGCTCCTCCACCCCGTGGTCCTCCAGCCAATCCAATAAATCATCTTCCAATTGGGTTCGCTCCATCAAGGATAGGTGCTTAACCCCCTCAGCAGCACAAGAAAAAATGGCCTGATTTACGGCATCTATTTGTTCTTCTGTCAGACGAATTCCAGTTACGCGCTTAAACCTTTCAGGCGTTTGCCCCAGATGTTTTTTCAACGTTTCTGCAGACCTCAAAACTGCCGAAGCCGGGTTATTCAGCTCATGAGACAATCCTGCCGAGAGTTTTCCAAGTGCCAGGAGTTTTTCATGCTGTCGTTGACGAATGGTGAAGTCCCGGGCACGGTCGGTCATTTCCCATACCAATACACGAGTGATAGGCTCGCTGGTTTTGATGAGTTCAGAAAAATAAGATTCGTGCAAGGAAAAAACGCTCGCTGACTTGATGATAACGCCACCAGCAGTGGCAGACTGCATGCGGGAAAATGGCAACTTCCCAGTGATACTTCCCTTCTTAAGGCTGCCCAGGGGCATGACCCCATCTTTTTGAGGTAGTCGAATCTCTATCTCTCCCTCTAACAAAATATTGAGGTGCTCAACTACATCTCCCCTTGAGAAAAAAACCTCTCCTTCCTCAAAAGAATGAACTTCTCCTCTCTCAGCCATCCAGGCCAAATCTTCGGTGGGTATCTCTGAAAATGCAGGAACTTTTTGTAATTCTTTTACCAAGTCCATGTGGCTGATATTTAGCGAAGTATAGAAGAAGTCGTATATTTGATACGACTAGAACTCCATGAAAGATCGGACAAATAACACCTATCGGCAAATATATGTGGTAATCATTGTTTCGATCATTGCCCTGCTGGCAACTTCTCAATGGGTGGTCCAGTATTTATTGGTGGAACAAGAAAATGACAGCCATGTTATCAACTGTGCAGGTAGACAACGAATGCTAAGTCAGCAAATCGCTAAACTAGCTTTGTTGGCCCATAAGAATCAGGAAAACATCTATTATCGCGATACGTTGTCACAGCTGGCAAACCAATTCGTAAGGGTTCATAAGGGGCTGGAATTTAGCGATGATAACCTGAAACTTTATGCACAGAACAGTCCGCAGACCTTGAACCTGCTGCACCAGCTCACCCCTATGGTTAGCGGGCTGTCGCAAGCGGCCTCACAACGTATTTCAGATTCTACCCTGCATACAATCCTGAAATATGAGCGGTCTTTTTTACCCATTATGGACAATCTGGTAGCGATTTATGACATGGAATCAAGTGCACGCATCCACCGGCTTCACCAAATTGAATTGGTTTTTGCGGGTATCACCATGTTGGTATTGCTATTTGAAGTTTTGCTATTTGTAAGACCTGTCCTGAGAAGGAGTCAACGCCACTTGGAGAAAATAGAATTGTTGAATAGCGACCTTGAAAGTCAGGTACGACTGAGGACCAGGGAGCTGGAAGCTACCATTGAAGACCTGAAAGGGTTTAGCTATACCATCTCACACGACCTCAAGCAACCTATCCGTGCAATTACCAATTATGCTTCTTTCCTGAAAGAAGATTATGCAGAGCAGCTCCCAACTGAAGGCCAGGAATGGCTCAAAATAATTCTCAGTAGCAGCGAGAGAATGGCGGATATGCTTAAAAGCGTGTTGAAATATTCTGAGAGTGGGCATGAGTTACAGCAGATCGAAATGCTGAACATGGAGCTTCTGTTCCAGGAAACCTTTAATGAATTAATCCAAACTGATTCCAATCATAATGTAAGCTTCTTCCTCTCCCCGTTGATTTCTCAACGAGGGGATAAAGCTATGCTTAAACAGATTATTACCAATCTGCTACAGAATGCCTTAAAATACAGCAAGGATGCTCCTCAACGTCAAATCAGGGTAGACGGATACTGGCAAGGGGATGAATACATTTATGTTGTAAAAGACAATGGACAGGGCTTTGGAGAGTCTGAAAAAGATCGTTTATTTAAGCTATTCTCTCGTTTAAAAAGTGGGAAAGACGTAGAAGGCTCTGGGGTGGGCCTTGCCATTTGCCATCGACTCATTCAAAAAATGGGTGGACGAATCTGGGCAGATGGCGAAGAAGGTAAAGGGGCAAGTTTTTATTTTACCTGGCCACTGAACCTGTAACCTCCATTTTTCGCCCCTCAGCTAGCTAGAGATGAAGCCACTTAAAATCCTCCATATTGAAGATGAGCCGTCAGACGCCAGCTTGTTGAAGCTTAAATTAAAGCGTGCACAGGTTTCAGCCGACATCCAGGTGGTAACAGATACACAAAGCTTGAAGGATGCCATTCAAGAATTTAAGCCGGAGGTGGTAGTCTCTGATAACTCCATGCCCAACCTCACCGCAAAAGATGCTCTGGCCTTAATCAAGGCTAGTTTACCTGAAGTTCCCTTTGTTTTGTTTACAGGAGCTGTTCGCCCAACTCCCGCTGAAGAAGCCACCATTCAGGCAGCAGATCATTTTTTCCTGAAAGATGATATCAACCAGTTGGTGGGTTGGATTAAATCGTATCAATCATGAAGACCCCTATTCGGGTAATGCTGGTGGATGACCACCAAATTGTTATTGATGGGCTAAAAGCCGTGCTAAATACCGTTGCTCACATTGAAGTAGTGGGAGAGGCAAATTCAGGGAAGGAGCTGTTCGAAGTCATTGAATTACTAAAACCGGAGCTGGTCATTATGGATGTGGACATGCCCGAGATGGACGGTAAAACCGCCACCACCAAGCTAAAACAAACATATCCGTATATGGAAGTCATAGCCCTCACCATGCACCATGACAGGGGCGTAATCCAGGCCATGACGCGGGCAGGTGCCAAAGGCTATCTGCTAAAAAATACCTCTAGAAAAGAACTGATCGAAGCCATTGACCGAGTAGCAGAGGGCAAGCAATATTTTGGGGCGGAGGTAACCCAAAGTCTGCTGCAGGCCACGCCTGCCGAGCTACCTTCTGAGGCTGAACCTTTTCAGCTTACCACCCGTGAGCATGAAATCCTGGTGTTGATTGCTGAGGGATTTTCGAATACCGAAATAGGAGATCGCCTTCACATCAGCCATCGGACAGTTGATACCCACAGAACCAATCTCATGAAAAAGATTGGCGCAAAAAACATAGCTGGACTGATCCGATATGCCTTCCAAAAGGGACTGGTCTAGCCTGCTCAACTAAAAAGCCCTCAAAAGGATACGTAATAAACCCGTGCTTTTAGGACAGCACGGGTTGCATTTAATTCATAATTTGAACTAAATAATGCTCGAATTATGACCAGAATGATTATCCTCTTGGTTGGGGTACTTTCCACCTCCCAAGTCTTTGCACAATTCCTTACGCCTCGTTATACTGAAAGCCTGCACGGAAGTGCCATCTTCCTGGAAGTAGGGGGAAATGGGGACCATTATTCCCTGAATTTTGACAACCTGTTTGTCAAAGGAGAATGGATGGGCGCAAGTGCTCGCTTTGGGCTTTCCGCTATGCCGGTGGGCGAAGAAGAGATAGATTTCAGCATCCCAATTACGGTAAGCGGGCTGATTGGGAAGAAATTTCTTCTGGCCGAAATCGGTGCCGGCAGCACCTTTTTGTTTGATACCCGCATCCTGGAAACAGGCACGCAAACCCTGGGAACCGGAATCCTGGGGATAAGGTATCACCCAACAGGGCCAGGAGGCATATTTCTAAAAGCTGCTTATACCCCATTTTACAATTTTGACCAGCAAACTATCCGTCACCATGGTGGCTTTGCGATTGGACTGGGGATATAGGGGATAGGTTTTAGCTATTAGGTCTGAGGGATTGGGGGTAGGTCCTAGCACTTTCGGCCTACTCCCTTTCACCTAATACCTTTCACCTCTTTAAAAAGGTGCCCCGAAGCATGACACCTCGGGACAACCTAACTAGAAAGAAAAGGGGCTTAGGGTCAGTCTTTGCAGATAGCCAAGGCACAGCAGCAGACTAACCCTGATTTACATGAGTCTACCAAACCAGTTGGGATCTTTATGTGTACCTCGTCACAATGCATCCGCTCTTCCTGTCCGTTGGCCCTAGAAAGTAGTGTCATTTCTTTATGAAGGAGCCTCGCATATATGCCCGGTCACCCTGGATAACGACATGATATCTCCCGGAAGTAAGGCCTTGAACATCCAGCTTCAGTTTCTTTTGGGTAGTAAATTTTGATTCCTGCTTAAGGGTTCGGCCATGCACATCAAGTACCTGAACGGCGATTGACTTCCCAATCAAGCCGGAAGGAAGCTCTAGTTGTACCGCTTCATTCGCAGGATTGGGGAAAATCTTCAATAAATCTATTTGGCTTTCATCCACAATAGAGGTTGGAGGATTCAGGTCAAGGTTCCATTTAAAGATTTGCCCGTTGGCGGTTGGCCATATATTATCGCAACAAGCGGCATAGCCGGTCGAATCATCGGCAAAGTCCATGGCCAATGCGCGTGTGGCATCAAGTTTTTCCCATGTCGCACCATAATCATAAGAAATAGCTGTACCCTCTCTTCCCCAGCCAAAGTTGTTGTGCCCCATCATGACAAAAACGCTATCCGATCCAGGAATATAATGTGTAGCACCGCAGGTGAGGGTAGAATTACCCCGAATCCAAGTATTTCCTGCGTCTTGCGTTGTGTAGTTTACAGTCGCTACACCGTCACCTGTTGCGTCTAGTATGTCCCCTGCAACCATAAAGGTACTGTCATCTTTTATAGCAACATTTGATAGCCTTAGTCCTATGTCTTTTAAAGGCGTCTCTTTGCTCTCCCAATTATACCCTTTATCAGTGCTTATCCAGTATTCTCCTGTAGTATTGCCAAATATGATGACCTCCCCTTTCACATCATAAAAGGAGCTTATCGAATAACTGAAGTAAGGTCGACTATTACGATTTATCGGGGGAATGGACGTACCCGAGGGCTGTACCCAATTGGCTCCCCCCATATGGGTCCATGTATTGCCCCCATTTGTTGTAACACCGATGGTTATAAAATTATCAGCACCAAGGACCAATCCCTCCTGGGAATTAAAAAAATGTACAGCTACCGCAAGGTAAGGATAAGAAGTAACCTTGTTCCAATTTTGGCCACCATCGATGGTTTTATATAAACCCGAGGAATCTAAAGCGACATAGGCAATGTTGCTATCAATGGGAGATATATCCCACCCATAGGTAGAAAACCCGGCCGGCAGTTGAGTGGTCTCCCAAGTTTTGCCCGCATCGGTGGACCTATGAACCTCTGGGTAGTTATTAAGGGGAGGAGAGTTGTCAAAGCTGGAAACTGCCCACACTGATTTATCAGGAGCAATTTTTAGGGACCAGACCCGGTGATTGGAAGGAATGATGTTGTTGCCCAATGAAGTCCACTGAGCCTGGAGGCTGGCAGTAGAACTAAGGAGCAAAACCATGGAGTATATGAGGAGTTGATTTTTCATTTTTAATTCATTTAAAGGAAATGTGCTATCACCCGCCAGGTGAATTGGCGGTAAAGCAGGGGCCTCAATCGGCCCCTGAAATCCATTTATCGCTTAATAATTGCAGCTCTTTTGGAAATACCCTCTCCCTCTAACAGGAGGTGGTATACACCTGTAGCTATCCCATCCAAGGGAAGGGTCAGCCTCTTGGGGGCAGTATTAAGAGACTGGGTAAGGAGGGTGCGCCCCTGAAGGTCCATCATTCTAACAGTTAAATTTTTACCCATCAATTGATCCGGTATAATCAAGTTCACCTCATGGGTGGCGGGATTTGGGTAGGCTCGAATTGCTTCTAGGGGAGTGAACGCATCTCCTATTCCCACAAACTGATCAAACAAGTCTCCTTTGTATTTGTACACCATGGGGTATAGGGTATCTACCATGCCAGCACCACGAGACATCCACCCTTGGTTGTAATCCGAAAATTCTACCACGCCGAAGGCTCCCATATCAGGTAGATTCTGCCAGGTATCTCCTCCGTCAGTGGTGTACATCCCCAAGCCTTCCCCCAGGGTGGAAGTCATGAGGTAGCTGTTCTCAGTGCCAGGGATGTGGGTCAGGTTGCGCATGTCGAACAACAGAACCTCATTCTGGAGATCCGTCCAGGTAGCTCCTCCATCCGTGGTCCGGTAAATTCCTACAGGCACGTGGGGAGGGCCAGGATTGAAAAAGTAGGGAGAAATAGCTAACCCATTCATTTCGTCCTGGAAAGCAACACCATAGATCCCATTTCCAGCACTGACAGTAGCAAGTGTCCAGGTTTGCCCTCGATCAGCAGACTTTAGGACCTTACCGTTAGTGGTACCCATCCAAAGGTTATCGCCTTTTACGGCAAGATTTTGGGTGTTGGCTCCCGTGTAAATGGTTTCGCCAGTGTCAAGCATCGGGATGCTACTGGAAGGCACCTGCATCCAGGTTACGCCTCCATCGGTTGTTCTAGACACATTAATCCCATCGATGATGATTCCGTCTCTGGCATCGAAAAAGTGAATTTTACCCGATGCACCTGGGCCAGTATAAATGTCATTCCATGACGAACCACCATCATTTGATTTCATCAGGGCACTACCCTGACCATTTCCCTGATCAGTGGTTGTGATCCAAACTTCCATTTGGTTAGAAGCCCAAACATCAATTCCGGTTCGCCCCTCACCCATTACGATTTCATGTATGCCCCAATTGTTTCCTCCATTGAGGGTCTTTGCAATATAAAACTTAGCAGTATCAGCAAGCGGTCCCATGAGGGACGGCTGGTAGCTAACTCCCCAAGCCTCCAGTTCGCCCGCTGCATGGAGAGCCGCTAATGCATATCCGTCCGGTAAATGGCCTTCCCCACCAGGCTCAAACTGAAGCCCATCACTGAAATTTGGGTCAAATAGAAGAGGATCACCTGTATATTCTCTCAGGCGAACGCCTGGAAAATTGTTAAACGGAAGTATGTTGTTGAAAAATTCAATGGAGACACTTCCACTATACCCTTCGGATGGACTGAAGAAAGTGATGCCGGTATACGCTTCCAGATCAAAGGGATTTCCAGTCTTTTGCCAGGTCTGACCATCATCTTTAGAAATTACATATCCCAATCCCAGCCGCTGGTCTACCTCGCCAATCCACACCCCTCCTGATCCAGGGACATATTGCGCAGATTCCATCCGGATAGGTGCAGAAACTCGGCTCCAAGTACTGCCCCCATCGGTGGTCTTAAACGTGGTGGTAATAGCAGAAATATTGTCATTCAGGAATCCCTTAACTGCGAATCCCGTCAGGTGATCCTTGAATCCAATAGATACTACCGGTCCGGGTTCGTCAGTTCCAACGGCGGCCTGGGTCCACGTTGCCCCTTTATCGGTTGACCTGATGATAGTGCCAGCTTCCGTTCCTGCCCACAATGTGTCTCCCTTGTGCTCAATCAGATAAGGCTTGTACCTGGTCCCGATGATTGGCGTAGGGGAAATATTGGTTTCAATGGAATCCCAGTTCATGCCTCCGTCAGTAGTCCGCAGAAGGGTAAATGACTTAGAAACCGAATAAGAAAAAACAACCCCTGTATTGGAATCAAAAAAATGGAAGTCTCCTGCAACCTGTAAGGTATCAAACTTGGGAAGGGGGACAACTGACCAGGTTCTGCCGGCATCAGCGGACTTGTACAGGCCTACCTCTTCCAGGAAAGGATTGGCAGGGTTTGAGTTGACAAATGTGCACCATATGTTGGTAGAGTCCACTGGGAAAAAATCCCAATTTTGTATCCCAGAAAAGCTGGTGTCTGGTGTTGAAACAATGGTTTCCCAACTGGCACCGTTGTCAAGGGAACGAAATAAGACAGAGCCAAAGGGGGGTTGGAATGGATTATAAGCACTCCATATAGCTCCATCGGGAGTTTTTATGAAATCCTCAAAATCACCATAAGGATGACTAAAGTTAACATTCCGCTGGGTCCAATCCTGACCACTAATATCTACAGGAGTTACAAAAATTAACAACAGACATACAATTGGAAGGAAATGGCCGAGTGTGCGGAAAAATCGAGACATAGCTCTACCTCCACGTAAGGTAAACGTGCACTTCATAATAATGGGTGATTTAATGGTGAATTAGTAAAATGATCGCCTGTTAGCTCAATGCTAGCAATTTGAGCCTTGAGGGTATGTCACAAGGTAAAACTGCCCCTGCTTTCCCAAAAATCTACCGGAGCAAATTAATCGCACATATGTTCTTTTTACTTGCACATATGTCCTTTACCAAATTAATATATTGAAAATCAATTATTTATAATTTTTGTTCTCCTTAAAACTGTTGGGGTATTTTCTCTCCTAATTGTCTCCGGTAAGCTGTGGGGCTTATGCCGAAAGCCTCCTTAAACTTTCGCGAAAAGTATGTGTGGCTTTGAAAACCCGTCTCAAAGGCAATCTCAGAAATATTTAGGATTGGCTGTTCTAACAGTATTTTGGATTTTTTCAGTCGCACGTCCCAAACGAATTCTTTTACTGACATACCCGTTAGGCTACTGATTTTATGGTAGAGGGGGGTCCTCGAAATCCCCATTTCCCTGCTCAAAAATTCTACGTTCAACCTGCTGTCCTGAAGGTGGTCCAATATCACTCCCCGAAATTTTTGTACAAAAGCATCTTCACGCTCGAAATCTTTACTGGCAAGGTCTTCAGGCAAAGGTTGCGCAGCAGCAAAATACCGCTGAAGGACTTTCCTTGTTTTCAGGAGGTTTTCTATCCGGATGAGGAGCTCTTCTTCCTTGAATGGTTTGGTGAGGTAAGCATCTGCTCCCCTGCGTAGTCCCGTAATTTGGGAGTCCGCATCGGCTTTCGCAGTTAATAAGACCACCGGAATATGACTGGTACGGATGTCTTCTTTTAAGGTGTAGCAGACCTCAAACCCATCCTTTTCTGGCATCATCACATCACTGATGATCAGGTCTGGCACCATTTCAACAGCCTGTTGAATACCGGTCCGTCCATTCCGTGCATGGCTTACCCGGTATTGTCCTTCCAGGCAACTTTCAACGTACCTCGCCACATCGGGGTTATCTTCAATGATGAGCACTCGCGGACCCGAGGCCAGATCTTCCGCGGGAACTGTCAAGGGGGGAGCCTCGCGGTCTTCTGTACCAGAACCCTTGGGCTGATATGACTGAACTTCCTTTTTTTCTGCGGGCACAACTGGCAAATGAACCTCAAAAGTGGATCCCTTACCTACCTCACTGCTCACAGTTACTGTGCCTCCCATAAGTGTGACCAATTCCTTTGTGAGGGCCAAGCCAATACCGGTTCCTTCTGCCTTTCGGATATCACTGGCATCGGATTGGTAAAAACGGTCAAATATAAGAGAGAGTTCCGGTTCAGGAATCCCATAGCCGGTATCTTTGACCTGTATTACCAGGGTTTTATGGTTGTGCTGGAGGTTCACCCATACTTCTCCACCTGCTGGCGTAAATTTGATGGCGTTGGAAGCGAGGTTGGAAATGATGTCCCGAAATCGCTCAGGGTCTAATTGAATGAGCAACTCCGAAACCTCAGTATGCACCTTTAAGCATACCTTTCGGGTTTCGGCGTACGATTCAAAGGATTCCACCAAATAAAACAGATACTCCACTGCATCTATTGGTTTTGGATGAAGCGTAAGTTTCCCCGAGTCCAGGTGAGAGAGGTCCAGTAGCTGGTTGACAAGGTTCAGCAATTGATCACTATTGCGTTGGATCATCCCTATTCCCGTCTTTTGCCACTTTTCGGGCTGGGTACGTATTTTCTCTGCCATCCCCTGAATTATCGTGATAGGGGTTCGGAATTCGTGGGTGATATTGGCGTATAGCCTGCCCTTAACGTAGTCCAGTTCCTGCAAACGCAGGGCTTCTGCCTCGCCGGCTTGGGTTTCCTGGTAGCGAATCACCAGGGCTGTAACGCCAAAAGTCAAGGGTGCTATTGGGAGGAGAAAGATAGGATTGATGGAGCTTGTGTTGGTAAAATATCCCATCAGTGCCACCAGATTGGTAATGATGTACCCCCCATTGATCAGTACATTTGCAATTCCAAATTGTCGGATTAAAAACTTGGGATGTCGAGCGATAGCCGCCCCTATTATTGCGAGAATAAATAAATTAATAAAAGTTGAAATAATAATTGCCGAAAACATCTCCTGACTACCGCCAATGTATCGAATGTACGCTCCAATGAAGGTAAGAACCGTCATTGAGGTATATGAATACAAAAGGAATAAATAACCTTTTCGAACATGCCGAGAGAGTGAGGAGACCAGGTTTCCGAATATGATAAAACAAAAATTCGCACCTACACTAAAAAGACAAACCAAGAAAAATGCGGCTTTGGGATCCTCTGCAAAGAACCATTCTGCTAGGTAATCTTGTGGAAATGAGGCAATCGTTGGGAATAGAATTCCCAGTGAAAAGGCCACAAACCACCCGTAAGTGACTTCACGGGTGGCTGTCCACAATCCCAGGCCAAGTAGAACCATTGCAAAAAATAACCCTGAGACGAAAATTCCGATTTGTACCTGAAAGGAATTGTACCGAGGATAATTAACTGCCGGATTGCATATGCTAATGAGGGGTAGAGGCTTGGTAATAGGTTGCCCACTAATACATATCCACAGGGTAATGCTCTCATCTCTCCCAAGGGAAAGGGGCAACAAATTCAAGGTATGGTCCACTTGTATGTCTCGCTGAGAGGCAGGCACATCCCGCCCTGCCACTCGGTGAATGAAGGAGCCGTCAGGTTGTACCCAAAAGCCATCTACCCGCGAGTAACTGTAATAGGTGCCCAGCACATTGGTAGGGTCTTCCAGGTACACCAGCCAGTTGTCAAATGGGTCCCTTGTGGTGAGTTCATAAGCAAACCAATGTTCTTTCGCAGGTAAAATCTGAGGGGTTTCTTCTACCTGAACCACCTCAAATTGCTGAGGGGTTTCCAGCACGGTGGCCAACTGAGGATGATCTCCTTCTTTCACCAGCATCCAGGTAGGTGCCGGTAAGACAATAGGCTTTGTAAGGTCAGTAATGACAAGGGGCACTGGAGAAGGGTACTCCTTTGCAAACAAAGTCCCTAAAATCAAGGCCCAAAAAATAGTACTAAGTATCGAAAATCTTTTCATCTGCCACATACCTAATTTGTTCCTTTTCAGGATCAAAGATGAATCATCCAACACTTAACTCATTCTAAATCAACATACTACAGTTATTTTCCTATGGGCTTTCGACTTAGTAAGCATTGAACTTTCCTTAAGTTCCGCCTTTTCAACATAACATTCTATTGAAATAACCAAAATACGTGAAATCCCTGAGGCAAAATACCTATTTTCCCTTACCTGATTTCCCCATTTCCCCCAAAAATTCACCTCCTTTCACTACTCCCCAACACAACCCCTTCCCGAGCGCGCGCCATCAATGTCCATTGTCCAAGCTGTTCTGTCCAATTGAACAGGTACTGGCGACCTGGCTGTAGGGAAAAGGTCTGCATTTCCCCATCAGCAGCAGTAAGCCTCAGGTAAGCCCAAGGCTGATTGGGAGGAAACAGGTACCTGGCCTTGTGGCCCTTATCGAGTTGGTAGGCAGTCCAGTACTGCTGGTCTGCGCTGAGCTGAAACCGGATACTTCTATCTGTAGGATTCTGTATCAAAATTCCCTGACCGTTGGGGGTCGTATTGCTTACAATATGCTGATTGGGGTTCCAATTCAAGGGATCCATCCGAGGCTTTTCAGAAATATCCTTCGAATATTGCCCAAATGGAAGACGAGCAGGTCCGGCAGTTTCAGCCAAACTGTAATGCCTCCGCTGAAATTTCACCTGAACTTTTTCCTTCGAAGCATCATCTTTTATGGCCGTGAGGAGGTGATGGTCGTCCTGCACAAAAATGACATCATCAGGATCAATCATGTACGCTAAAACCCCAGCAAAGAAGATGGCTTTTGAGTCACAATCGCCAAACCCGTGCAGGAGGATTTCCGGTGGGGTACAAATGCCACCATAATACCGTCCATCCTGCTTCCACGCTGGAACCGCATAGGGGATTTCTTGAACAAAAGCCATCGCCATGGCTATCCTGTTTTCCCGGGTATCTCTCCCCTCTGCTCTTAAAGATCGGATCAATTGCCGTGCTACAGGTTGACAAAATGTTTCTGCGTAATAGCGTACCACCGCACTTTTATCTACCACCAATGTGCGTCCTTCCGAAGCAAAAAGTCCGTCTTCCAATTGTTGCTCCCTAGCTTTCAGGGTAGACGCATTCACATAGTAAGGCTCAAACATACGCTGTGGAATGCCAAACTTGGCCACCATCTGATCGGTCTGTTCTTTGTCAAAGGCAAAACGGTAAGAACGCAAAGCCCCCCACGGATCAAGGAAACGAAAGTAAACGCGGTAAAAGGCAGCATCCTCCTGTTGATACATCCTCACATGAGGGTTCTTTTGGTAATTCTGCTGAGCTTGCAGGACTGTACCAAACAAGCAGTTTGCAAGCAACAATACGTATACGGGGCTTTTTTTCATGACGGAAAAACCTTGTTACAAGATATATGGCCAAAATTGTACCATAATGCGTACCTTGTCCGTATCAACTGCACAATGTGGAAGATTACCTCTCTTTTTGCTGTCTTGAGGCTGGAAGAGGTAATCCAACAAGATGTAAAAACCTTTCAATTAGGTGCAACATGAGTTTTTTTAAAAAACTGTTTGGCAAAGGCGAAGAGGCCCCCAAAGACAAATACCAAGAATATACCGATGGCGTTCAGGCAGGCATTGGCGAAATGAGAAAGAAGCTGGAAGGCCGACTGGTGGAGCTGGCCGATGCCAAGAAGGTAAGCCTTGCGGCTGACAAGGAAATGGCCACGCTTGAACAACAAGCACGATCCATCAACGATTCACTTGAAGCGCTTACTCAAAAAGTACTGGACGGCGAGGTTGAGCCTGAAGAAGCAGAACGCCGGAAATCTCATGGATTGGAACAGCTCAAACGACTGGAATCCAAACGTGAGCAAGCCACCAAACATGCCAATAGCCTGAAAGATCAGGTTAGTCAATTAACAGGGGTAGTGGATAAATTGAAAGATTCCATCGCCCAATTTGAGCAGGAGCTCTCCACCCTGAAGTCCAGGGCACGCCTCAGCGGAGCAAAGCGCGACATCACCCAATCGGTCATGGATGCGGAAGTGGGCAGCACTGCCACGCTTCTGGAGCAGATGAAAGCTCGAATTGAACAAGATGAAGCAGTTGCAGATGCTTTTGAAGAACTCAATGAAGACGACGAATTCAAACGATAGACATGTTTTCAGTTCGCAGTTTACGGTTAACAGTGAAAGAAAAAGCTCACCCACATTTGTTTCACAAAGAGCAGCTATAACCTCCCAATAACTGGGAAAAACTGAAAACCGAACACCGACTACTGAACACTTATTACCGACAACCAAGAATTACCCATGGGCCTTTTCGATTCCTTCAAAAAGAAGTTTACCCCAAAGCCAGCACCTGAAGATATCAACCTGACCAATCTGGTTAGGGGAGATTTGTTTGACTATGACCTCAGCAGTTGGGAGGTCAAAGAAGTGTACTTGTATGATTGGGGAAATGAACACTTTTCCCGGGAGTACAAAATCTCCAACGGTCGAGATACAGCCTTCCTAAGCGTCGATCGTGATGAAGGAGAACTTGACATGTTTCTCACCCGGAAAGTAAATGTTCGGGCAATCCAGGAGGATTTACCTGAAATCCTGACGGAGGAAGGGGAACCTCCTACCAAGCTGTACCATGACGGCTACACCTTTTTGTTAGAGGGCGAAAGACCGGGGTATTACAAACCAGAAGAGGCGAGTGACAAGGCATGGGAGGAATTTATTTCCTGGGAATATGCGGACGAAACGGACACCCTCAGCCTGACCTTGGAACAATGGGATGAAAAAATCTTTGAAGCTGCTTATGGCAAACGGGTACAACCCCATGAAATCACTAACCTGTTACCTGGAGACTGATCTGGGTTCCTGTTTTATTTTGCTTATCAAAACGCGTACATTTACCGTATAACTACCTGATCACAACAATTGAAATGTATAACTCCATGAAAGGAAAGCTCTTCATACTGCTTTTGGTGGCCTTAACAGCCTGGGGATGTAGCAGTGAGCCTGAAAAAAAATTCGTCAAGAGCCCCGTTGACACCTTGGTACGGGACATGACCGATGTCCAGAATTTCACCTTGCTGCTGTATGACATGGATGCAGATGAATCCTCCGATGTCTACAAACATAAATACCGAATTCTTGAGGAAAGAAATGTGGATGGCAGGGATACCCTGGTAGAAAATATCACCGATTGGTACGAGGTAGCTCCAGACCTGTTCAACCAACACATTGAGGATATGGGCATGGAAATCGTCTCCAAGCAGGATGGCGTGGTAGAGAAAAAAGTAGCTCCTCCAGGTTACTCTCAGTATGTAGGTAATGAGAAATATGGAGAGTTTCGCACGGGGAGCAATGGCTATTCTTTCTGGCACTTCTATGGACAATATGCGTTCATGAGCACCATGTTCAGCTTGGCCACTATGCCTGCCCGTTATTCCTACTACAATAATTACCGTACCAACTATTACCCGAGCGGAAGGTCGTACTATGGCCCCAATTCAGGTGGGAGAAACATGTACGGAACGAATAGTTCCTACAACCAGTCCCGCACCAATACCCGCTGGGCAACGAAGCCCGCTTCAGTGAAAAGCCGGGTAAGAAGTCAGGTGGCCCGTAGCGCCAGCTCCCCTTCTTCCAGGCGTTCATACGACTCTCGTACCCGGAGAAGCAACTCCCGATACGGAGGTTCTTCCCGCCGTAGTGGGGGTGGATTTGGGAAGTAAAGAAAGCTGGTAGGTGATAGCTGTTAGGCTATAGGTATTAGCTTTTAGGTGATAGGAGTTTTCGCTGGAGAGCTTCTATCTGTTATTCCCCTGAGAAGGGCTTCAAGGCCAGTTTACACACAGAATTCACATACATTGGCTGCTCGTAACCTGTTTTCCCTCCTGGTAGGCATAAATGACTACCCCATAGCTGCGCATCGTCTTACGGGATGCCGTAACGATGCCCTGGCATTCAAATCCTACCTGGACAACCGAATTGATAGCGCAGAATTCGCCCTTCGAACAAAAATATTGTTTGACCGTGAAGCAACACGGTCGAACATTGCGCGGGAGTTTGAGACGCATCTTGGGAAAGCAGGTCCTGATGATGTAGCTGTCTTTTACTACAGTGGTCATGGTGCTCGGGAAAAGGCAGGGGAGTTTTTTGCCCACCTTGAGCCGGATGGCATGAATGAAACCCTGGTTTGCTGGGACAGTCGGTTGGAAGATGGAATGGACCTGGCGGACAAAGAGCTCAGCACATTGGTTCAGTTGGCAGGATTAAATGGTGCCCATGTGGTCATGATCCTGGATTGCTGCCACTCAGGCTCTGGAACGCGAAGTTTGGAACGGGATGTTACCCACCAGGGATATGCAGTAAGACGCATTGAAGATGCAGCCAATGATCGGTCACTTGACTCCTATCTCCTCCCCCAGCAGGGAAGAGGAGTTTTGGGAAGTGAAGAACTCATTATGCCGACCAATCGTCACGTGGCATTGATGGCGGCACAATCTTTTGAAGAAGCCAAAGAAACCCACCTTGGAGGACGGACAAGAGGTGTTTTCTCTTATTCCCTCATGGAGATCTTACAGAATAGTGCTGCCGATCTCACGTATGAGGACCTAATTGAGCGGTCGCGGGTGTTGGTTTCACGTCGTACATTTGAACAACGTCCAACCTTGTATGCTCCCCAACCAGAAGATGCCAAACGAACCTTTTTGTTAGGAGGAGCAAACGGTACTAAGCCCTACTTTACCCTTATGCACGAACGGGAGCATGGATGGGTGCTAGAGGGAGGTGCAGTTAATGGATTGCTATTGGGTGATCCGGTATCCGATCCTACCACGCTTGCCATTTTTTCTGATGATGCGAAAGTAGATGATCTTTCTCAAGCCACTGGCAGGGTCAGAATTACAGATTTGCGTCCAGACAAAGCAAAGGTTTTACCATTGGGGGATACAGAATTATTTCGTGGAGAAACCTACAAGGCGAGGATTATCAGCCTCCCGGTAAACGAAATAAAGGTGTACTTGCACGGTGATGGACATGCCGTCGGCCTGCTCCGAAGTGCGATGATACGGAATCCACTCGCTACCTCCTATTTGCAGGAAACCCGCTCACTTGAACAGGCAGATTACAAAATTGTAGCCGTCCGGGACCAATACAGCATTTCGCGTGCTGCTGACGGGATGGGAGATGTGGAGCTGATTCGTCGGGATGGCATCGATTATCGCCCCATCGTTGAGCAAGAAAGGGGATTCCATGCAGCCTCTGCTCGCAAGGTGATCGAAAACCTGGTACATATAGCCAAATGGGAGCAAACGTTGGCGGTTGGGAACCCACGTACACGCTTAACTGCCTCCAGCATCCAGGTAGAGCTGCTACAGCCTTTTGAAGATACGCCCATTGCTGCTTCAGGCAAGGGGTATCACTTTTCTTACACCCATTCAGGAGGATTGAGCGCACTGCCTGGCTTTCGGCTCAAGCTGACCAATCGTTCCTCCCAAAAGCTGTACGTATCACTTGCCTACCTCTCCTCACAATTTGAAATCAATCCTTTTCTTATCAGTCAAGGAGGTACCTGGCTTGACCCAGGCGCGTCTGTTTTTGCACTGGATGGGGAGGTGATTGAAGCGATTGTCCCTGATGCACTCGCCAGTTTGGGTATCAAGCAGACCACAGAGATATTCAAGATATTCATGAGCACCACTGCCTTCCAGTTAGGATCGGTAGAACTGCCCGGCCTGGGACTTCCTAAGCCTGTCTCACGGACCCTTTCAGCTCCAACTCACCAATTGGACCAGTTGATTCAGGAGCATGGAACGAGATCGGCTTTTCAGGCATCAGGAACCGGACGGATTGATGACTGGAATGCGTTCTCTGCCAGCATAGTAGTGGAGCGAAAGTAAAAGGTTATTGGACTTCGTTTTACCCGTACTCATCTTCCCATGACCTGGCATAAATGCGATAAATGACCCTGCCATTTTAAGGACAGGACGATTTTTCGTAAGTTTATTTTCCAACACCAAAAGTACTGGATATGGCCAATCGGCGAATCGTTGCAATTATGTTTGCTGATATAGCAGGGTACACCTCTACTATGCAAACCGACGAACGCCAGGCTACTTCCCAGGTCCAAAAATTCAGGTCCTCCCTTAATGAAATTATTGGTCCCTTTCATGGAGAATTGATCCAGTTTTTTGGAGATGGCAGCCTCACCCTTTTTTCCTCTGCCTTTGAGGCTGTACAAGCGGCGGTTTCCTTTCAAAAACGCATGCAAACCGCTACAACAGTTCCTGTCCGGATTGGCATCCACCTGGGTGAGGTCATTCATGAAGAAGAAAACGTATACGGAGACGCTGTAAATGTAGCTTCACGAATAGAGGCGCTAGGTGTACCAGGTGCCGTCCTTATCTCCGGAAAAGTATATGGAGAAGTAAGAAACCAACCAGATATCCTGGCAGCGTCTATGGGGAAATTTGCCTTTAAACATGTGGTAGACCCGGTAGAATTATTTGCCCTGAATGTGGAGGGATTACCCCTTCCTTCCCCTTCAGAGATATCAGGAAAAGGCCCGACTTATCAGATTGACAATTCTCCTCCACCTGATCCAGCAACGTCCAGCCTAAACATCCTCATCGTTGAGGATGACATGCTGGTGGGCACCCATATCTCTATGGTGCTCCAGCAGGCGGGCTACAAGGTGAGTGGCATCTTTCCCAGCGGGGAATCAGCATTAGAGCAGCTCAAAGTGGAGCAGCCGGACCTTATCTTAATGGACATCAACCTAAAGGGAAAGCTGGATGGAGTGGACACGGCTCAACTGGTCTATGAACAGCATCAGATACCCGTCATATTTTTGACAGCAAATACGGATAAGGCCACCTTTGAGCGGGCCAAGCTTGCCCTGCCCTATGCGTTCATTGCCAAACCATTTAAACCCGCGGACCTAACCCGGGCAGTAGAACTTGTTGTGACCCGATTGGCTGAGCAAGAGGTGCCTGCTCCGGCTGTCAAGACAAATCAGCCTTCCAAAGACAAAGAGGTGCTAAAAGACCGCATCTTTGTTCGGGACAAGGACAAGATGGTGAAAGTAGCTATCCAGGACATTCACTATGTGGAAGCAGAAAGAAACTACTGCCGAATTTTTACCGAACAAAAAGCCTACATCCTGAGCGTACCCTTGAAGTCTTTTGAGACCCGGGTCAATTCGGACATTTTTGTACGGGTCCACCGATCCTTTCTGGTGAACCTCAGCAGCATTGATGAACTGGATGAGCACTACGTTTATTGCCAGGGACAGGCCATTCCCGTGAGCAAAGCACATAAAGCAACCCTGAGCAACCGCCTGCAACTGCTGTAATCCTCCTTTTTCATTCGGACAATGAATCCTCCCATTGGGACGATACCCCCCTGTCTTCGGTCAATAACCGGAGGTATTGGGAAAGTAAACCCATAGGTTTGGGTATACACAAAAGGGTTGATCCAGTATTCAGCGTAACACACTCTTTTGGGTTTATAGCAACGAACGAACAATGACCTAGGTCGCTGCTTTTCCGACGCCAATGGTAAACGATTAATTACAACAAGCATGAAAATCACATCAAACACTGCCCTGATCATCGTTTTCTTTTCCTGGATAAGTCTTTCGGCCCAGGATGTACCCAAAGGTATGAATGAGTTTATGGATGAATTCGAACACGCAGAGGCCAAATGGGATGCTGCCTCCCTGGGAAGCATGTATGCTAAAAACGCAACTTATATCTCAATGACAGGGGAAGTGTATAAAGGCCAGGAAGACATCACGGGACATTATGAGCAATGGTTTAACGAAACTGGCATGGTTCCTGAGATACAGCGAACAGAATGGACCGTTTTCCCAGGTAAACACGTCATGCTTGAGGGAAAGTTTACCTACTACCAGCCATCTGAAAATGGAGAACAAATCCAGGAGGTAAATGGCATGTATTGGACCATTGTGAAAAAAGAAAAAGGAGATTGGAAAATCATTCGGTACGTCCAAATGGTTCCTGATTTATAAGATACTTGCTACGTGCAAGCTTTTGGTTGCAGGGACGGCTTTATGCCGTCCTTGTTCTTTTTATGGATAGGGGCAATTGAATTAGTTTGAAAAGGCTGCAGTAGCTTGTATTTTTACTTGTACCCAAGGGGAAAATACCGACTGATGAAAAACCTGAGAGATTTTAAAGTAGGGAGTTTCAACGCCTATAATTTGGCGCTTCCCGATCAGCCTTACTACGACCGCAAGTACAGCCGAGCGCAATACGAACGCAAACGAAATTGGATCGGAGACCAGTTGGACCAAATGCGGGCAGATATTGTCGGCTTTCAGGAAATCTTCCATCAGGAGGCACTGGAAGAGGCCGTGCGTGCCAGTGACTATATGCGCCCCGCAAAAATAATTATGGGGAAACGAAATGGGCACAGCCCGGCCGTGGCGTTGGCAACCCGCTTTGAAGTACTCAGCCATGAGGTGATTGTTGATTTTCCAGAGCCGCTTCAAATTGACGATGTTCACATTCCCATTACCCAGTTTTCCCGTCCTGTGCTTCATGCTCTTGTTAAAGTGAAGGAAGGAGTTGAAATCTCGGTTTTTGTGGTTCACCTCAAGTCAAAGCGTCCCATGATTCCAGAGGGAGTAAAAGACCCTCACCATCCCCTTGAACGTGCCAAAGGACAGGCCCGGTCCCTTATCCGCCGGGCAGCAGAAGCCAGTGCCCTGCGCTCCCTGCTGATGAAATACCTCTTCAACCGGGATCATCCTGTGATTCTCCTGGGAGATGTGAATGATGGAGGCACGGCCGTGACAACCCAAATTATCTCCGGTGAGCCTCCTCACAGAAATTTTCCCAGGGAGGTAAAAGAGAAAATATGGGATGTGCTCCTGTACCATGCCCGGGACATCCAGGCCCGGCAGAGTTACGAAGATTTTTATTACTCCCATATCCACAACGGCCATTACGAAAGCCTGGACCACATCATGGTAAGCCAGGAATTGGTGGCCCAAAATCCAAATCATATTGGCAGCATCGGCTATGTTTCTGTCCTTACGGACCACCTGATTGATGAGACCTTGAGTGATGAACGGATTGGGTACTGGCAATCTGACCATGGCCAGGTAGTGGCATCTATAGAACTTAGAAACTAATGTCTGAATATTATCGCTTCAAACGCTTGATCCGGTCGATGATGCCGGATTTTTCCCGCAGGAAAGCTTCCAACTGGTATTCTTCAGCGGATGTCCGCATGGTGATCAATGATTTGGCATTCGACATCCCTCCCAAGGTGCTGAAAGCCATGACGACCAACGATCGGCTGTTGGACGATTTTACCAATAAGTTGTACCTGTTGGAGGAAGAATTGGAACGAAAGGTGGTAACAGATTTTGCGGTTCTTGACCCGAACCTTGAGCCAAAGGTATTCGTGGAAGGAAATCGGCTGGGCTTCACGGTGATGTACCGGGGAAAACGGCTCATGTTCGCCGAGTACACGATTAACGCCAAGGACCTGCAACAGTCTCCACCTCAGAAAGCCAGGGAAATTCCCATCGAAACCGAGGAAGATGTTCCCGGAGATGATGAGCTGATGAATTTGGGGCTTTGAGCGTAGATTTCTACGTAAGGTCGCAAGATACGAACGGCGTTCGGATTCGATAAGGCAATGATGTCCATCCCCTTCCCCACACCCGTGGTGTAACCCCGAGCGCTAGTCGAGGGGCCTATCAGACTGGTTTATAAACCTTTATATTCCTCTATAAAGCACCCATGACAAACTTCATAAGCAAATGACTATCAATACATTGCATATTAGCCTATTTGACATATTGGTGAGAAAATTGGGGTGTCCGACTTTTTCATTGATGCAACATCTGCAAAAATCTACCCCTGTAAAATCAAGGCATGCCTTGATTCTACCCCTTCCGCAGCCCTTCGCCGCCCCCGCTGTTTGGGGAGGCCAACGCGCATGTTTTTCTGCGAAAAATTGGGCAGAAACGGCTAACCAGTCCTGTTCCTCCTTGTCATCTCAACAGCAGTAGGGCATCAGCGGTATCTTCACTCCGAATGACATGAACGGCATTCGGATTCGGAAGGGCAGAGATACAAAAATAATGCGTCACCAAAAAGGTCCCTCTTCAAATGTAAAGCATCTTTCATCGATCACTTCCGAAAAGGCTTAAACGTACCTTCATCTGCCCATGCTAGCATTTCCCGATCCCCGCTGGTATCCCCATAGGCATACGTATACATCACTTCTTCATCGGCAAGAACGGTTTGTAACCTTCTTACCTTTTCAGGGCCGTGACAATTCTTGCCAGCAAAATGGCCTGTGAAGTTTCCTCTTTCGTCAAGCTGGGGGGTAGTTGCGATGAGTTCTAACCCCAACGCGTTCGCAAAGGGTTGTGTCCACCATGTCAAAGAAGCTGTCACCAAAAAGCAACGATGTCCCTGTGATTGGTGCCATTTTACACGATTGATGCCCCTTGTTCGCAGAAGTGTAGAGTGATATGCTTCATGAAATTCCTTCCCTGCTGCAAATAGGGATTGTTGAGATTGCCCTTTAAAAAAGGACGACAGCAGGTGTTCCTTTGCTTTTTGTCTACCTACCAATTTTAATTTCAGGCCAACCAATATGGGCAGAATACCCATTATTCCCAATAAAAGCTTTACAGTTCCATAGCGAAACCGGATGAACTCAAACATGCTGTCAGCATGGGTCAACGTACCATCGAAATCAAATGCTGCGACCGTAATGGGATTACCTTGGGGAACCTGATTCATGTACTAATGATCATTGAGATGTGAATAGCGCAAATTCTATTCCCCTGGAAGCAACACCATTTTTTTACCGGAAGTGGGCACACCGAGTTTTCGGTATTCACCTGCATTGTACAAGGAAGCCTGGTCATCATAATGGCCTCCCAATAGATGGCCAGACTGTCCGGTAGGCAAAACGGCCTGAGCTGTTGGTCCTGATGGGTCGAATTCGACGATCATCCTTAAGGATGGCCCAAACACCACTGGATAAACCCCTTCCCCATTCAAGTTGAAGCCCATGTTGTTCAGCACTTCGTTGCCGCCAGAAGTGGGGAATGGCCCTACGTTTACCAACGGACCAAGGGGCGTGCCCCGACTGAGGGCATGGGGGTGTGTAAGCGGATGTACAGATGCCCATTTCCATTCGCTCGAATTGGCTCCTAGCTGCACCCGGAGTTCCGCCACCGTTTGACGGATGGCTGTAAGGATGCAATCTTCCTGGGATTCCTTGACGTTAGGGCTATTTATGTCATCATACCAAGGGGAAGCAGGGGATTTCAATAGCTTTTTCAGGCTATTTTTCATCAAAAAGGTAGAGGCTATTGCCTGAAAATCCTTTTCTCCCAATTCATCTATTAACGTATTGTGTAGGAGGTGGTAGATGAGTTTCTGGTAAATGACTGGCTCAGGAGAATTGGGTTCATGGTTTCCATCCCAATCTGCCAGCATAGCCATTACCTCTTGCTCAACCTCATCCAGGTTACCCATATCAATGTTTTCCACAATCATTTTCACCACTTCAGGATGCACAGGAGCCAACACATCCATTTGTAAATTCTGACAATCTGCCATGGTCCAGTTATCGTGGGCTTCAACTTTCTCTTCTATTCGTCTTGCCCTGCCTTCTGGCGCATAATATCCTGGTACCCAAGCCCCGTCAATGGAATCAGGCTGGTTATTGGCAGAATAAATATATCCTTGGGAGGGATTTACCGACTGGGGTTGCTTATCAAAGGGGAGATACCCTAAGGGTTCATCTGGACCTGATCCATCCAAAAACAGTTTCGTGCTCACGTGTTCGGGATACTTGCGAATATGCCCGGTGGTGTACCAGCCAAAGTTGCCATGCTTGTCTCCAAACATCAGGTTGAGCCCAGGGGCATGAAGCCGCTCCGCAGCATTGGCAATGTCCTGTGGACCCTGCGAATGCAATAAGCTGTAACAGGCTTGAAGGGCTTCACTGGGTTGTTGCAGGTATTCCCAATAAAGTGCCACTGGCTGGTGTAGCCCTGTATCCAAGCGGGAAATTATGTCATTAACAATGGGGCCATGTCGGGTGATGCGCACTGGCATATTCACATCCTCATCACCCTTTACCTCCATCACCTCCACGACCATTTTTATCTCCTCAAAGGCAGAATCAAACTTGACCCTGGTAGAATCTTGGGAATGGAATGTTTCCAGGAAGAAGTCCATATCATCATTTTCAAACATGGTCATTCCCCAGCCTACTTCCTGGTTATACCCAATGATTCCAAATGGGAATCCAGCCAGGAAAAATCCGTGAAACTGATTGACGGGATACTTCAACTGCGCCTCATACCACACTGCGGGTTGGCTGAATTGGATGTGGGGATCATTGGCCAAAATGACGTTACCTGTTGCCGATTTTTGGGGTCCTAACACCCAGGCATTACTTCCCATAAAGGCAGGCATTGGCAGGTGGTCCAGAATCGCGGCCATTTCACCTCCCATGGATGGAACCTTGAATACGGTGCTGTCAGGATCATAAACAGGGATTTTTGCTCCGTTGGGAACATTCAGTTCAAACATGGCCAGGTATTCTGGTCCCAAGTTTCTAGCAACCTTGTCCATTACCGGGTCTAGCCGATACCCGTAAGCAAAGCTCAACGCCATATACCCAATCACCTGGTACATGTCCGAAGGTTGAAAATGGGTTTTCTCAATTCCCAAAAGGGTAAATTCAGGAGGAGTTGGACCATTATCGACGAATGCATTTACCCCTTCGAGGTAAGCTAGTGCAGCTTGCTGCCAGGGTTGGTTCATGGCACCGGAAAAGTATTTTTCCCCTGTAAAGGTTGCTGCCCGTCCGATTCCCAGGGTTCGCATAAATCGGTCATACACCAATCCATCTTTTCCAAGCACAGCCGCAAGTCTGCCACTGGCCAAACGGCGGAGCATTTCCATCTGGAACAGCCGCTCTTGTGCCTGCACATACCCCAATGCCCTGAAGGCATCTCTTTCGCTGTTGGCAGTTATATGAGGTATTCCCCAGTTGTCAAACAACACCTCCGCCGGGGCTTCCATACTGGGGATTTCGACATTGCCCTCATAGGTGGGTACACTGGACTTGAGCCATACCCAACCTCCGGCTATCAGGATTCCAAGCAGCAACAGAATCCCAAACATAACACGAAAAAAGACACGAAAAATAGACTGCATCGCAATGGCGGTATAAAAGCACTAAACAGCAGTTGTTGCTGTCTCCATAATTATCCTAAAGGTACAGAAAAAGGTAAGGTACTTACCGTAGTAAAAAAATCACCCAACAGGACCGGCTAGCAATTTCTCCGCAATCAACAGGTCTTCAGGCGTGGTAATTTTCAAATTATCATAACTTCCTTCACAGATTTCTACAGCTCTACCGTGTGCTTGAAACAGGCTTGCGTCATCCGTAAACAGGTCATGAGGACGCTGGGTATAGGCGGTTAAAATGGACGCAAGATGAAACGTCTGAGGGGTCTGCACATGGAAAAATTGAGACCGATCAACTGGCTGGCTGCCATCTTCCGTTTTTTGCCTCAAGGATGATTTAACCGGAACACAACATACAGCAGCTCCGGTCTTTTCGGCAGCTTCGAAGGCAGTTTGAATCATGGCGTGGGTCACAAATGGCCGAACCGCATCGTGAATGGCAACCCAAAAGTTGTTGGGTGACACCACCAGCTTTTCCAGGGTTTCCAGACCATTGGCTACCGAGTTTGTTCTGTCTTTGCCTCCGGCACAAACATGAATACGAGCTGCTTCTTCAGCAGTGAGATGAACAATTGCCTCTTCCCAGAATGGTTCAAACCCCCTGCCCAGCACAAGGATAACTGCTAATTGGGCATCGAAAGATAGGAAACGCTTTAACGTATGAATCAGGATTGGCCTACCTTGCAGCTTGAGAAATTGCTTGGGCAGACTGGCCTTCATGCGCTTTCCACTGCCTCCGGCCACCACCAGTGCCGCTCGATTACCTGTTATTTCCATGACTAGACAATCAGCATGGCATCACCATAACTGTGGAAGCGGTATTTTTCTTTAATGGCTTCTTCGTAACACTGCATGATGAAGTCATATCCGCCGAAGGCAGCAGCCATCATCAACAGGGTTGACCGGGAGGGATGCAGGTTCGTGATAAAAGCATCCGTGATGTGAAACTTAAAAGGGGGATAAATGAACCTGTCTGTTTGCCCGTCGGCAGGGTTTAGCAAACCTGAGGCAGAAACAGAAGATTCCAGGGCACGCATCACAGAGGTTCCTCCTGCAATGACACGTCTTTTCTGACGCTTGGCTTCATTTACATATTCTACCGTCCGATCAGGAATCTTGTAAAACTCAGTCGCCATCCGGTGCTTGGAAAGGTCTTCCACTTCCACCGGGCTAAAGGCACCAATACCTACGTGCAAGGTCAAAAAAGATTCTTCTATGCCCTTAAGCTCCAGACGCTTAAGCAATTCTCGGGTAAAGTGAAGCCCGGCAGTAGGCGCGGCAACGGCACCGACTTCCTTTGCAAAGATGGTCTGATAGTTATCTCTGTCTGCATCCTCCACCTCGCGGCGCGCTTGAATGTAGGGCGGTATGGGGGTTTTACCCAATTTGTCGATCAACTCGTGAAGCTCTTCATTTTCCCCATCAAACAGGAAACGAATGGTACGCCCACGTGAAGTTGTATTGTCTACTACTTCCGCTACGAGGTCATTGTCTCCAAAAAATAGTTTGTTCCCTACCCGAATTTTTCTCGCAGGTTCGACCAACACATCCCACAACCGCTGGCGAGGGTTAAGTTCCCGAAGGAGGAACACCTCAATGTGTGCCATGGTCTTTTCCTTTTGTCCTACGAGCCTTGCTGGAAATACTTTGGTATTGTTAAGTACCAATACGTCATGCTCATCAAAATAATCAAGGACATCTTTGAAAAGCTTGTGTTCAATGGTCTGTGAATCTCGGTGGGCCACCAACAATCGGGCTTCATCACGAGGTTCAGCAGGGTGTAGGGCAATTAGCTCTTCCGGTATATCAATATGGAATTGGGACAGTTTCATCTGTATGGTGTAGGATTTTTTGAACGGCAAAAGTAGCCTTTACCTCCCTGATAAGCAAATTATTGTTACCTTTACCTGATTTGCAAAACCTATGAAAGAAAACAATTCCAATAACAACCAACTCAACATTGAACTGCCCTCAGAAGTGGCTCACGGGGTATACAGCAACTTAGCGGTTATTTCTCATTCCAATACTGAATTTGTACTGGACTTTATCCAAGTTTTACCTGGAACGCCGAAAGCTGAAGTACGTTCACGCGTAATTTTAACGCCTCATCACGCCAAACGCCTGTTGGGTGCCTTGAATGACAACATCGAAAAGTTCGAGCGCAACCACGGGGAAGTCATTGTTGAAGGGGGAGATGTTCAAGTCCCTCCGGGCTTCGGTGGCCCAGCTGGCATTGCCTAGTTCAAGCTTTCTCAAAACCATATTTTTTTCTCTATCACAAAACCATGGGTTGACCTTTTGGTTTTTTGTGCGTTTATCGGGATGATCCTGACATCAAGCTCATTATTTTACTTTCAATTCCTACTCTATGAGATTTACCAAACACTACATTATCAGTATCAGCCTGTTCCTACTGGGGATCCTTTCCCTGTCGGCACAAATAGGGCTAAATCCAGCTGATTTCAAGGACCAAGTCCCTGCCTATGTTCCGGGGTTATATGACCACATCAAACCACCTGTATCTACGGAAGCTAATGTGAGTTTCACCTTGAACTACGACTCCGTGGTTAGTAATACCAGTCGCTTCTTCTGGAGGATGAACTCCCGTTTCAACCAGCAGCTAGACCTAAATTACGCCATAGCTACCTTTGATACCTTGGTCCAAACCAATGGCACCTCCTACGACCTGGAAACACATACCATCACCATTGACTCTTTTGGCGTTTTCATCGGCCACCAAAATGCCAGCCAGCAAGAAGATACGGTTGTATTTAGCATCATTGAGCTTGGACCGACAGGTTTACCAAGCGGTGCGACCATTTGGACAGATTCAATTTTCTCCGACACCTCCTTAACCCCTGCTGTAAACAGCTTCCAACTCGCCTTGCTCCGTCCGGGCATTAAAGTCTGCGAGGGAGGTTTTGGCATCCGGGTAGACTTTTTTGGCCCTACTACCGATACCCTCGGCATGCTTGGAGGATTTAGCGATAATTGTAATGGAAACTGTGGTGCTATCCGTTCTGATCTTTATGCCAATTCCTATTACTACTTGCATGTTCCTACCATTAACTACGCAGCAGAGACGCCTGATAGCCTCGGATTTGGTATCTTTTTCGACTGCAACTCAAACATGCAAACTGAATTGGGTCCTGGCTTCTGTGAGGACTTCCCCCTTCAGGAATGGTGGATTTTCCCCTTCATCACCATCAACGATCGTCCAGCAACAACTGCAGCAGTTACAGACGACAATTGTACCTCTGGGGTAGGAGCCATTAATGCCACCTCATCTGGTGGAGTCGCCCCCTACACATACGCATGGAATACAGGTGCAACAACTGAAGACCTCACAGGCCTGAATGCCGGAACCTATTCCCTGACCATCACAGACGCCGATGGATGCTCAAATACCCAGGCTTACACCATTAGCTCTGTAAATGTGCCGCCAGCTGTATCTTTTACCAACACCCCTGCAGGTTGTGGGCTTTCAGATGGCTCTATCACCGCGGCACCTTCTTCTGGTACCGCTCCTTATACCTATTCTTGGGGTACTACTCCTGCCCAGACCGCAGCCACCGCAACTGGACTGGCAGCAGGAACCTATTCCGTCAGGATAAGTGATGCAAATGGATGCTTCCTTGATACTTCCCTGGTGCTTTCTAACTTAAATGCTCCTTCCATTTCCCAGGCGGTTCCAACTGATGTTACGTGTAACGGATCAGGAGATGGGAGCATAAACGTAACTGCAACAGGCGGAACAGGTACCCTTACCTACAATTGGTCCAATGGAAGCACTGGTTCCAATCTTACTGGTCTCGGCCCTGGTACTTATGTAGTAACAGTTACAGACGCTAGCGGCTGTGTCACACAAGGGACCTATACCATCAATGAACCGGCACCTTTGGCTATTGGGGGAATCGTACCTACAGATACCCGATGCTTTGGAGACAGCTCCGGCTTGGTAGAAGTGGTGAATCCCGCCGGCGGTACACCTCCATATGCCTACCAGTGGTCAAATGGGGTAACCACCACAGTTCCTACACAAAACGTTCCTGCAGGCGTGTATGCCGCTATTGTTCGTGATGCCAACGGATGTACGTTTACCACCAGCCAAGTTGTTGTCAATCAGCCCCAACCAGTTGTGTACAATATATCCACCATCGATGATGATGGAACTGGAATCGGAACCATTACCGTTGTAATAAACGGTGGAGGCTCTGGGCCTTTCACCTTCAATTGGAGTACGGGAGCCACCAATTCGGGGGTTACCAGTTTCATTACCGGTCTCTCACAAGGAACCTATGTCTTCACCATTACCGATTCAGACAATTGTACAACTACCGACTCTGTTATCATCAATGGTCCGGTAAGCATTTCCCCACAGGAGGCTGGCCTGAGTGAGGTATTTATGTTTCCCAACCCTGCAACCAACGCGGTAACCCTTCGAATTGCCATGCCTGAGTTCATGCAGGTGAATCTTCAGTTGTTGGATACCCACGGCCGCACCTTGGTAACCCGTCAGCTTGAAGGAAACCGGTCAATAGAAACTACCCTAGATGTTGGCAGCCTTAGCGCAGGGGTTTACGTTATGCAGATACAAACATCTCAAGGACAAATCCACCGACGTCTGGTGATTGAATAAATATTTTCTTTGTTCCTTTTCTAAACAGCTCTGCTCCGGTCTTTACAGGCCGGAGCTTTTTTGTATAGGCAGTTACCTTCCTTTCACTTTTGCCATTAACCTCTTGCCACCTGATCCAATCTTGAACCGGAATGGCAATCTCATTCATTTTTTCCAAAAGCTATATCTCATGAAAAAATTTGTCTTGTCGCTGATAATGCTAATGGTGTGTACCGCAGGGGTTGCACAAGTAAGCATGGCGAAAGTGAAGAACACCCCCCTTCATGCTGGCGAGAGCCGTACATTTGAGATCACCTTCAAGGAGGGGGTTAAATACGCCCGAAATGCCTTGGTACAAAGTGGACTGGTCATTGAATCGTCCGAACGGATTGACGATGATACGTATATGATCATGTCAAAGGCCAAAGCCTCAGCTTGGAGTTGGGGAGAAATTGTGCGTGTGGTGGTACTAAAAAAGGAAGCCAATGTGACCGTGATCCGCGTATATTCAAAAAGAAGGGTAAATGTTAATGTCACAGCCAAGGCAAGCTATACCCAATCGGTTTTTTCAAATATTGAGTCTACCATCGAATTTGGAGAATAGCCCGCTATCAAAAAAGAAAGCCAACCCATAGAGGTTGGCTTTTGTGCATCGAAATGCACCGTCTGAAAAGGAGGGATTTTGTTATTGTGCCAGGTTTATAAATTGGCCTATACAATCCTGCAGGATATAAGGTATCCTGTGAATAGGGTTAATTGCTTGGAGGTTAAAGGGAATCGAAAGCAAGTATAGGATAAGGGTAAACATAGAGGTCCATCTCCTGTAATAAAGCAATTAAGGAGACATTCAATAAGAGGCTACCTCCTGCGAGGGAGTTACCTACAAGCGTACCTAAAGTGGCACCATTCACATGTTTGACAGGACCTTCAGCTTTCCTGCTTTCTGATAAAGAGCGAAGGTAGAGCATCAGCATTGGGATACTGATTGTGTTGCTCGATTGGACTACTGATACAACGATACATATTTCTTTTTACAAGTAGGGGGAACGGGGGATAAAATGTTCTGAATGGCAGGTATTTGTTCTGAACGGTAAAAAGTGAGGGTATTTTTCCCATTTTCTGTTTACACAAATGATTGTTTCACAACCATTAGAAAAATGAGACCTGTCAAAACTTTTCCTGATATTAGGGCTTTAATTTCCGAACCCTTTGTGAAACCCAATCAATCCCCCCTAGATGAGCAACCCTACAACGGATGCTGCGGCCAAAGTTCAGATTGAAGATAGCTGGAAGCAAGTTCTGAGAGGAGAATTCTCAAAAGCCTATTTTCAGCAGTTGAAGTACTTCCTCCTACAGGAGAAAAAGGAAGGAAAGGTCATCTATCCTGCGGGAAAAAACATTTTCCATGCATTTAATACAACTCCCTTCGACAAGGTGAAAGTGGTGGTTATTGGGCAGGATCCCTATCACGGTCCTGGCCAAGCACATGGCTTGAGCTTTTCGGTTCAGCCAGGCGTGGCGGTGCCTCCCTCCTTAAGAAATATCTACAAGGAACTTCAAGAGGACGTAGGGTTCCAGCCTCCTAATCACGGCTTCCTGGACGCCTGGGCACAACAAGGGGTGCTTATGCTCAATGCCATCCTTACTGTTCGCCACAAAGAAGCAGGCTCCCACAGAGGGAAGGGCTGGGAATTGTTTACAGATGCAGCCATTAAAGCCCTCAATGACCATCGGGAAAAGTTGGTATTTCTCCTGTGGGGAAGTTTTGCCCAACAAAAAGGCGGCATGGTAGACGAAACTCGTCACCTGGTTCTAAAGGCAGCTCACCCTTCACCATTTGCTGCACACAAAGGCTTTTTTGGATGCAGACATTTTTCAAAAACCAATGAATATGTGCAGCTTCACGGCCAAGAACCCATAGATTGGCAATTATGAGCATCAAGATAGACAATGAATTAATTGAAAGGCTGGCTGACCTGAGCCAACTGGACTTTGAGGGAGAAGAAAAATCGGCTATCAAAAAGGACCTGCAACGGATGTTGGATTTCGTGGATCAGTTACGAGAAGTTCCAACAGAAGGCGTTGAGCCGCTCATCCACATGACCCCTGATGCCAACCGCTTAGCAGCAGATACGCCCAAAAATCCTTTGGGACGCGAAAAGACCCTTTCCAATAGTCACACCCATGATGATCAGTTTTTTTACGTACCAAAAGTCTTGAAGAAATAGCTGTAACCTTTTGGCATTTTGTCGTTAGGCTACTACGATAGATTGCGTAAATTTGCCCCAAAAACAGCCTTAGCCTTCTGCACATGGACTTGAAACGCCTGCCTTTTTTACCGGTACACTTTTTTTATTTCCAGTTTCCCTATTCGGCAAAGCGGATCTTCATCCCCCTGATGCTGCTGTTGTTGGTAGCAGGAATTTTTTTGGTACATGTATATGAGGCACCTGACCAGTATGCCCTGACCCTAACGGAGGTTCCCGATATCACTTCCGAACAAGTAGGGGTCAAAACTTACGAGCAAAATTACCGCACATTTGAGCTTAAACTTGACGTGTTTATCCAGCAAACAGCTTTTGCAGCTGGGCTTCTCACCCCTGGACAGTTCCCCTCCCTTCTTTTTCTGGTATTTCAATGCATTGGATGGGCACTATTGCTGGCCACATCCAGTCAGATTCGCTCCAAATGGAGCTATCTTTTTTATTTTCTCTTTGCAGTATTCTTCCACTTGAGTGGCACTTCGAAGCTTTTAGTTGCTGATCCAAAATGGGCAGCCTATGCACTGGACTTTACCCTCATCCTGGGATTTATTGGGCTGGCATATTCATTCCAGGTAGCCCTTATACGCGCAAATTTTGCCCAGCGGTTTCTTTTTATTCTGGCACCTCTAGCCATTATTCTGGGATTAGGCGTTTATATGAAAGGTTGGGAAATGGGCTTTTTCGTTCAAAACAGTGCTTTCACCTACCTGAGCATTTTGTGTGTTCCCTTTATTGCATTTGTGGCAAAGGAGCCGGTTAACCTGATCATGCTAGCAGCAAGTAACCACCGAGAGCAACGGTTTCGCTGGCCGATCTGGGCGGTAGGCTTGGTTTCATTCATCTGGCTATTGGCACTTGCAGCCTTATTTTTTGAGTACACAGGCATAAATTGGTTTGGAGGCTATCAACTCCCAATTAGGCCCATGCATATATTGGCGATTTCCGGTGTAGTAACCGTATTCACTGCACAGAACCATTTTCATTTTGTCAAGACAGCTCTCAGCAGTGTCACCGTCTACAGCTTTTTGCTTATCAGTGGTGGCTTAATCTGCATGGGACACCTATTCGGGGTATTTGCACTGGCGGACTACGTATTTCTTCAAATGGTGGATCGCCTCACAGCCATCCTGTTTTTTGGGGTAAGTTTAGCCCAAATTGTGTTTATTTTCACCAACCATTTGCCGTTGCTCCGGCAACGGATCAATTTCTACTACCTCCTGACCCAGGGTACCCGGTACCGCTTTTTGGTGGTGTGGTTCATTATGCTCGTGGTGCTGATTTTTGCTGAAGGCCAAGCCGGATGGAAAACGCCTTGGCTGTTCACACACAGCAGAACCCTTCAGGAGGCGGATTTGGCCCTCATGCAAGGAGAAAATAAAATCGCAGAAAAAGGATATGAGCTGGCGGCCAGCATTTCTCCTTCCAGCTTGAAGGCCAATTACAACTATGCTCAACTGATACTGGAGAATCCAGATCGACTTAATGAGGCCATTAACACTTACAAAAAAATTGAATTCTATCCCTTTGCCAGGTTGAATGCTGCCAACCTTGCCCTACTTGCGGGTCAGAACGAACAGGCCATCAACTTCCTTTCTGCCCGTAAAACCACCAATCCCTATGTGCTAAATAACCTGGCACTTTTGTACCTCCTGCAGGAAGAACCCGACTCCGCGATTACACAGTTCAAAGCTGCCCTCAAGGCAGACCTGAACCTGGCAGCTCCTTACCTGAATCTGGCAGAGTTGTATCGGGTATACGAAAAGCCCGAGGCTTCGCGAGAATTCATCCAGGCAGCCCTGGCTCATAACAGAGAACATGAGGCTGTTCTGGCCAATGCATTGGCCTACCAATTGATGGGGGTAGATAGCCTTGACATTCCCCAAGATGCCGTTCAGGCGACTTCTTACAGTTTGCGCTACAACCAGCTGCTGAGTCTTGTAAAACAAAATGGGCTGGGCCAGAATATGCTGGAAATCCGGCAACTTTCGGATGACAACCAATCACCCGGGGCAATGCTCCTGGACGGACTCAGGCTCTTGGAAGCGGATTCCCTGGAAGTGGGGCTTAGCCGCCTGGCCTATATGCCTGAGGTCTATCCTTCTACCAAATCTTTGGCAAACTATGCTGCTGCCCTAGAATATATCCGAAGAGACGTTCCAGAAATGGCCCGTATTTACTTTGACCGGATGGGAGAAGCTGGCGATCCGATGGGAAAATTATA
>JBCDIQ010000013.1:0-32283 GCA_039024295.1 Bacteroidota bacterium
ATGCTTTTCATGACAAAAAGGTAGTATACAATTCTTACAAGCACCCTTATTGCTTATTTTATCTTAAACTTAGTTCAAGCCCAGCAGCCCTATGTGGAAATGTTGCATGCAGATGCACATTGGATAAGCGATAGGTACGAATGGAACCCGGCCTGGGACCCCGAGTGGCACGGCGCAACGGAAACTATTCTTGGCCAAGACGTTACCCTAAACGGTATAACCTACAAGCAGGTGCTTATGCGGAATCTGTGGAAGTACTATGATTTGGTACAACAGAGAGATCGCTATTTGCCTATCACACCCATGCCTGGAGGTGGAGGCACATTCCGGCTGGCAGCCTATATCAGAGAAGATTCCCTGAGTAGAAAAGTCTATGTGTTATTTCCTACTGCCAATACATCCTTAAATCCACACTGTGCTGCTAATCAGGAGTTTATTCGGTATGATTTTTCATTAGCCGTAGGAGATACGGTAGATGGTTGTGGATTTGGTACCGGATTTGACCCAGATACCATCAGGTCTATTACCATAGATTCCCTTTTTCGGCACCGTGAATCCATTCAGACTTTTGTAAAATCTCCTGCAAGAAGAAAGTTTGATATAAGCACCTCCGATGATTTGCATTACCACGAGGGAATTGGGAGCCAGGCAGGGCTAGTTACGGATGTTTTCGAAAATTTCTTTTTTAACCGATTGACGGTGTACTGGCGCGACAGGGTACAGGACTACAGTGATGTGATTGTAAAGCGTGATTCCCAACCGAGCGTTTTGCCTGCGTATACGCCTTTGCTGAATGACGATGCCCATTGGATCGTACAGTGGGAATTTGGCGTACAAGATAAATATGAAACCACTATTTCAGGGGATTCTGTAGTTGGCGGAAAAACGTATAAAAAGTTATATAACCAGTCTCTGACCAATTCTATTCCCCCCTTCAAACCGACAGGGCCCAAAGTCCTTTGTGCGCTGATACGGGAGGATACTGCAAACCGTCAGGTTTTTTGGATTCCGCTTATTAGCAGTAGTGGTAAGCCATTTAAGGTGCCACGGTCCTGTCCCCTGGGTCAAGAATCTCTGTTGTATGACTTTTCCACTCAGCCATTAGATGAGCTTCCTGATTGCGATCCTACGACGGTCTTACAGTATGCAAAAGTCCTTCAGCCGGCTGGTAATGCTGTGGGTAATGCGAATAGCATCACGGGTATTGACAGTTTGTATTTCTACTATTATGCCAATCAAGACGATGATCATGATACCCGAAAAATCAGCGATGAGCGCACGCACATTGAGGGAATTGGTTCAACCGAAGGGTTAATCGAAGCAACCAATTATGGACTCAACACAGCCTCAATATATGGACTTGAGACGCGACTGATCTATTACTGTCGTGAAAATTTAGGAGGATGTAGCCAGATTTTGGAATCAGTAACGAGTAATCGAACTGGCTACTCTTCCTTAGGATGGGAGGCAGGATTTGATCCCCAGCGAAATCTGATCAGAATCGAGTTCTCGAATGATAAACCTGAATTGGTTAGGCTGTACGACCTGTCAGGAAAAGTCTTATCCAGCACACAAATAAGAGAACAATCAAGTGTTGAACTAAACGTAGCCGGCCTTTCAAAAGGGATGTACGTCCTCTCTGCTGTAAACGGCACCAAAGTTATAGGTCGAAAAAAGGTAGTGATTCAATAAGCCCATTAAAGATTCCTTTCCAAATTTACGCTTGAAAACTAAATAACTGTTATGAAACGCCTTTTCAGTGTTATAGCTGTCATTTTTGTATGGCAGTTCAACCTTTCCTATGCCCAGCAACCCTATGTGAAAATGCTGTATGAGGATGCGCATTGGATAACCGATTTGTTCTATGACATTAACCTTGTCGGGTACGACTGGCGAGGAGGACAAGAAACAATCCTGAGAGGAGATACAGTTGTAAATGGCAAGACCTACAAAAAAGTCTATCAGAGGTCTCTTTGGAAATATTTTGACCTTGTTCAGGAACGTTATAGATACCTCCCGCTATCTACCAATGTTCCACTATTTGATCTTTCCGCCCTTATTCGTGAAGATAGCTCTACCCGTAAGGTGTATCTTATTCCTCTTAGCAATAATCTAACTGGTTGTGGGAATGGCCAAGAAGTACTATGGTACGACTTTTCGGTTACAGTGGGAGATACTTTTTCGAACTGTAGTTATCCTAACTCAAATGATACCATTTTTTCTGTAAAGCCAGACACTTCATTCAGATTCAAGGACCAAAGGAGTTTCCTTGGGTTATCAAATAGACACATTAAATCTATTCCCAGAAGAAAATACGAGGTTACATTTGACCCTAGTTACTATATTTTCCATTATCACGAAGGTATCGGGGCTAGTACTGGGCTTATATCGGGACAAAGCCCATATTTAACTGGGGCATCCTTATTCCTAGAGCGACTTTGGGCATACTGGCGAGATAGCATTGATAATTTCGGAGATATTATCGTACCTATTCCTGCTACACAACCACAGCCAAAGACCTATACACCACTTCTACATGAGGATGCGCACTGGGTCATAAGGTCAAGAACCAACAACTATTATGAAACAACGTTAAATGGAGACACGGTAATAGGGGGGCAGGTATACAAAAAGATGTATAATCAGGAGGTGACCGCCACCCTGCCTTTTACACCAAGTGGCCCCAAAATCCTCTGTGCCTTTTTGCGGGAAGACTCGACCAGTAGAAAAGTATTTTGCAGAATACCGACTCTAAGTAGCTCATTACCTTTTAAAATACCTCCCTGTCCACGTAACCAAGAGTTTCTCTTGTATGACTTTTCAACAAACCCACACGATGAACTGGTTCATTGTGCAAACAGACGAGTTGTACAATATGACAAGGTTTATCGGCCATCTGGCTTAGTCGTAGAAAAAATGGACAGTATTCCCGGGATGGATAGCCTTAACTATTTTTATTTCACCAATTTGAGTCGATTGTGGTGGGAAGGTGATTGGGACAATAGGACACATGTTGAAGGAATAGGCTCTACAGCAGGTTTAATTGAATCGTACAGTTATATGGGAGGAGATTTAGCACGATCGCTTGAATCCAGGCTTGCGTATTACTGCCGAGAAAGCCTAGGCGGTTGCGACCAATTCATCGCTCCACCATACAGAAAGGTGCTAAACAATGATGCCCATTGGATTAGCGATACGTACGGACCTGACTCGGCAGGTAACCCTGCGTGGCGAGTAGCTACTGAAACCATCCTTGATGGGGATACGCTAATAAATGGACAGATCTACAAGAAGGCATATGCCCGACACATGTGGAAGTTTTTTGATCAGGTACAGCAGCGGGAGCGGTATCTGCCTGGAAATCCAAATCTAGGAGACAGTGGCGTCTTCAAACTGGCAGCTTTTCTTCGGGAAGATTCCACAGCACGGAAAGTTTATGTACAGTACCCGGCTGGAAGCATGCTGCCAGATCCTAATTGTCCTGCTGGGCAGGAAGTACTTCGGTATGATTTTGCACTAATGTCAGGAGATACGGTTCAAGGATGTGGCTTTGGAAATGGCTCAGGGATAGATACCATAGCTTCGATTAAACCAGATACTACGTTTCAACACCTGGATATAAGTGGAGCTATAGTGAAATCAGTGCCCATGAGAAGGTTTGATGTAAGCTCATTTCCTGAGATGCATTACCATGAAGCGATCGGGAGTCATGCAGGCCTGATCAACAACATGATTGATGACACCACATTTAATCGGTTGATGGTCTACTGGCGAGACAGTGTGGAAGATTACAGTGACGTAATTGTAAAGCGTCTTGCTTCTTCAGGAACCAATCCGACCTATACACCAGTTCTTAATGAAGATGCGCACTGGATCACCCAATGGGAAATAGAAACCCAGGATACCTATGAAACCACTGTTTCAAGCGATACCACGGTTGGAGGAATGACTTATAAGAAACTCTACAACCGTACCATGACCAGTATACCTCCCTTCCAACCCACGGGCCCGAAGGTGCTGTGTGCGCTGATTCGAGAAGATGTTGCCAGCAGACAAGTATTCTGGATTCCGTTGATCCAATCAAATACCCGACCTTTTAAAGTGCCAAGCTCTTGTGCTTTAGGGCAAGAATCCTTGCTCTATGATTTTTCTACTCAGGTTCTGGATGAATTAGTTGACTGTGATCCCACTACTGTGACACAATATGCGAACCTCCGGCGAGCTTCTGGTAATGCCGTTTCAAGCATGAACAGTATTACAGGAATTGACAGTTTGAATTTCTTCTATTTTGCCAACCAGGATGTAGGAAGTAACACCACGACAGGCTCCGACGAACGGACGCACGTCGAGGGAATCGGATCCACTGAGGGGTTGGTCGAAGCATCAAATTATGGGGTCAGTACAGCTTCCATATTTGGTCCAGAGACCCGATTGGCGTATTACTGCCGTGAAAGCCTGGGAGGTTGTGAGCAGTTCTTGGATATTTCTATCAGCAATGAGTCCAGCTATTCATCTCTTGGATGGAATGTGTGGTTTGAATCTACTGGTGAAGTACTGAACATAAGGTTCTGGAATGAAACGCCTGAATCAGTTGTGCTTTATGACCTTTCTGGCAAAGAAATCATGCGCGCACCTGTACAGCAACAACCTGATATGCAGCTTAATGTAGCCAATTTAGCCAAAGGAGTTTATGTTTTGTCTGTCGTAAGAGGTACGCAGGTAGTTGGTAGAAAGAAGGTGGCGATTCAATAATTTTTCTTCGCTAAAGAAGATTTACTATAATTAGTGGTCTGTAGGCGATATTTATTGGGAATGAAATGATTATTTGCTAATTTTATTTGTGTAAAGCGCAAATAAATGAATGCTCTTGCTCATCTTTTTCTCAAAGAAGCATGTTATCTGCTTGGGTTAGCCCCAAAAACACGGGGCAGGTTGGAGATGCTACCTGATGCTCAGGCACCTATTGGGAGTTTGTCCCAAATACTAAAAACTGCCCTGAGACGGAAAAATGGGTTACGCCAAATTCCAGCTCGCAAGAACTGGGGCCCAACCCTTGAGCTTCAGGTAGAAAACGCTACCCGTGAGTTGTGCATACGCTTCCTGGGAAGGATATTGCTGCTCAAGGCCCTTGAAGGCAAGCTCGTTCAGTATCATAACGATGCTACCTACCAGTTCCTCAACCCTGAGGTGCTGAGAAATTGGCGGGGATATGACCTATTATTTTTTGAGGTGATGAATTCCCCTTATGAGCAGAGAAGTCCATTTTTGCGGGCTTCTTATGGATATGTTCCTCCGCTAAACATCCCGATATTCCAGCCTTCCCAACTGGAAATGAAGCTAGGCTGGGGAAATTTGTATGCCGATAAGAGGACTTTGCCAATTATGACGGGCTCTGTTCTTCATCAAGAAGGCGAACTCCCCCTTCCTCTTTATATTGCTGAATGGTTGCAGGCCTATCAATTTGGTGAAACCTCAGCCCCGACAAAAAAAATACTCACCCCAGATGAAGTCGGGTGGGTTCTGGGCCAGCTTGGTATGAGTAACAGGGAAGTGATGTCATTGCCGATCTCTGCATATCAGAAATGTGTTCGACCGCTACTGGCAAACAAGGTGATAGAAAAGGTCAATCAATATTTCCCTGAAGATGAATCTCTAACCACCTCAGGGGAGGAAGCCCTGCAAGATTTAGCTCCAGCAGAAGCAACCAAAGTCCTTCAGCAACTGCAAATGGTCATTCCATGTGTGGGCCAGGGGGTGTTGCATAGAGCCATAATTCGCGAATGGGCCAGGCTAGTGGTAAACGCTGGCTTACTTTCCACTGGAGCCAAAGGGCCAGCCATAAAACGTGTTTCCTGGCAGGATGGGAATGTGTCTCTCGAAGGTAGAAGGAGAAAAAAGGTGAACTATTCATTGGTAGCTGGCCCTGGCGGACTCAATAGAAAGGCCGAGCCCTTTGTCCAAGCGTGCTTTGAGCGACTTTTTGAGCTGATAAAGGCACTTACGACCCACAACTTGATGTCTGTGGCTTTCAATGAGGCAGAGGCCATTCTTGGCCGAACCCAAATCTGGTTGGAGCTGATGTCGGTGATGCCCTTCACAGAAAAGAGTGGGCTGGAAGCACTGCCTACTTTTCCGACCTTAACCGATTCCTTGCTAATTGGCGATGCGTTAGAATTTCATCTTCGATTGGATCAAGACCTTGAGCAACTACTGCCTGACCAGTCACTTCGCCAACAGCTGTATCGGTCTTCCTTAAAACGATACCACCATGCAGAAGAGGAAGGTGCAAGAGAAGAAGCGTATACCATGTTGCAGGAATTAAACGAAAAGTTTCACCCTGTAGATCAAGTACTTGTTAAAAAGAAGAGGAAAATTGAGCATGAGCTCCAGATGGCCCTGAATCCGTTATTTGAAACACCTGATTCTCCCGCAAAAATTGCCCAATTAGAACATCAGCTTAAGGCAATTCAATGGACGTTGAAAAATACCAAGCCTAACTCAGGATGCATTGAGTGGCGGACGGATTTTCCAGCGTTTTTACATACAGCTTCTGGTAATTGGAAGGGAATGGACCTTGTATTTATGCATGCACCGATGGAAGAGGCTTTCGAACATCCCCAAAAAGACTTTTACCGATACCGAAGGCACTTTACCCTGGCACAACAAAAGGAAGCAGTTCCTACTTCCGCCTTGTATTTGGAGCTATGTATTCGGTTGAGACAACAAAAGAGGAGTAACATGTGGGTAATGCTACCTGAACATCATTTCACTCCAGTTGAGCGCCTAGGGAAAAAATCGCTATTCCCTGTTTCCTTAAAGGCTACAGATTGGAACTCACTAGATAAAGAGGGGGTTCAGTGGGAATGGAAGATCATTCAAATAATAAATCTCCATGACCACGAAGCTCGCATCCATCCTGAAAAACCTTGTAGTACAGCCTGAGGGTATCTTGTCTTCTGAACAGTGCCGAGGAAAAAGTAAAAGCATCAAACTCCGCAGAGTCCCGGGAAAACAAGGGAGAGAGAAATTCATCAACTATACGAAAAGACATCTGAGTGCCTGAATTGCGCACAATACTTATTGTGATATTGTCGCCGGGATTTGGATACCCTATGAGGAATACATTTTCCCCTGAGTCGCATAAAGTTGCAGAACCTTCTGGGAATAATCCCTCTTCCCAGTCCTCCCATTGATCATCTAGTCGCCAGTCTGTTGGATCGTTAAAAATCACCCTCCCGTTTAAGTCGGTTTGGGTGATGCCCTCGAAGGTGTATCGAACGGAATTAGAATCGTCAATTACTACCCCTCCATTATCAATAGGGATTCCTCCGTCATCATCATTGTTATTACATCCTGCCCAGATAAGGAAAGTGGCAAGAAGGAAAACTAAAATGTGGGATGAATATTTCATGGGAAAAGGTCAAGTGATTATTGGGACAACCGGAAAGTGCAACCCTCGAGTCATTTAACCTTTAAACGGTAAAATGAACCCAAAAGTAGGCTGTTTTTTTTCTTGTTGGGGTTACTCGACAGTAACAGACTTCGCCAGGTTCCTGGGTTGGTCCACGTCACATCCACGCATCACGGCAATATGGTAGGAGAGCAGTTGCAATGGAATAACCGAAAGCAATGGCATAAGGGCAGGCCTTGTGCTTGGGATTTCGATAACAAATTCGGCTAGGTCCCTGAGTACGGTATCCCCTTCTGTAACAATGGCGATTACACGTCCTTTTCTCGCTACGACTTCTTCCACATTACTCACAATTTTTTCGTAGGATTCGTCCTGTGTCGCTATAAAAACCACGGGCATATTTTCATCGATCAAAGCGATAGGGCCGTGCTTCATTTCAGCAGCAGGATAGCCTTCAGCGTGTATGTAGGAGATTTCTTTCAGCTTTAAGGCACCCTCAAGTGCAACTGGGAAATTGTAGCCCCGGCCCAGGTAGAGGAAATTGGAAGCTTCCTGAAATGTCTCTGCCAGTTCAATAAGGGTGTCATTTTGATTGAGGATTCTGCGGACTTTTTCAGGAATCTGAACCAGCCCCTCTATCACTTCTTTGGTTTTAAGGCGATTGGCACTGTCTTTTAACTCAGCGACGTAAATAGCCATCAGGGTAAGGGCCGTTACCTGGGCGGTAAATGCTTTGGTGGAGGCTACCCCAATTTCCGGCCCCGCATGGGTATACACTCCGGCATGTGTTTCCCTGGGGATACTTGAGCCTACCACATTACACACCCCAAGTACCAATGCCCCATGTTGCTTGGCAATTTTGACCGCTGCAAGGGTATCGGCAGTTTCTCCACTTTGGCTTATCGCAATGATGACATCATCTTTTTTGATTATCGGATTTCGATAACGGAACTCTGAAGCATATTCCACTTCAACAGGCACCCGCGCATATTCCTCAAACAGGTATTCTGCTACCAGTCCCGCGTGCCAGCTGGTTCCACAGGCTACGATGATAAATCGACGTGCCCGCTCAAGCTGGTCTCGCACATCTACAAGACCACCAAGCCAGATGGTTTTGGTGGTAGGGTCAATTCTGCCACGCATGGACTCAGCAATGGAAGTAGGCTGCTCGAATATCTCCTTGAGCATGAAATGGTCAAACCCCCCTTTTTCCAACTGCTCCAACTCCATTTCGATTTTATGAATCAGAGGGGTTTGGATCACGTTTGAAGTGTTTCGGACTGTATGCTTGTCAAACGTAAGGGTTGCTATCTCATTGTCATTCAGGTAAATGACATCTTTTGTGTATTCAATCAGGGGGGAGGCATCCGATGCCACGATATACTCATTGTCCCCAATACCAATGGCAATCGGGCTACTTTTTCGTGCAACAATCAGCTGGTTAGGCTCTGCCTTGCACATAACCACAATGCCGTATGCTCCCACCACCTTATTAAGGGCAATCCGTACCGCTTCCTCTGCACTAATGCCACCTTTGTCATAAATGTACTCGATCAACTGAACCAGAACTTCCGTATCGGTACCACTCTTAAAGGTGAACCCTTTTTCGGTTAATTCTTTCTTTAAGAGGGAGTAATTCTCAATGATGCCATTGTGGATCAAGGCAAAATTACCAGAGTCAGACATATGCGGATGTGCATTGATGTCATTAGGGGCACCGTGGGTAGCCCAGCGGGTATGGCCCATCCCGATAACACCATGTGGAACCTGCCCGTTTACATGGGACTCCAAGTCGCTTACCATTACTTGCTTTTTGTAGACCTGCAAATTTCCATTAAGAACTGCTACTCCGGCTGAATCGTATCCTCGATATTCAAGCCGTTTGAGGCCATTTACAATGATGGGGTAGGCTTCACGGTGTCCGATGTATCCAACTATTCCACACATATGATAATTTCTTTTGGCAATCTGTATTCGATCGGTAAAATTACGGATAAATGAGGAATCAAGGGCCAGATTTTAGAACATATCTTGGCCATACCTTACTGATGAAGGCCTCATTTTGGTAAGCGGGTAAAAGTAATTTTTAAGCGAGGAGCAAGGGTAGGATGACTTTGGCTACCGACCACAGCCCGGTTAATCGTCACGGCAGAATCAGTAGGAGAAATAATAAACCCGAAGTTTTCACGTCTGTCCGAAAGTACCTCCTGCAGGTAATTGGTCACCGGAAAAGAGTATAATTGCTCGTTAGAATTATAACTGGCAGAAGAATTCTGGATAGGGATACCATCATCCGTAACCAATGTCTTTCCGTTTTCATCAGCCAAATTTAAGGTCATGGTTCCAGGAGGAGCAAAACGTTCATTACTTCCTAAAAAGTCTTGGACCACCTTCACTTCTAACTCAGCCCTGTTGACGCCTACAAGCCCTAAGTCTGTCACATCTGGAAACTCCGTACGAATCTGAACCAAACCGCCGGCCTGGACAAATTCATAATGACTGCCTGTTTTACGTTCTTCTTCGCCGAGCAACCTACCCTGGAAATCAGTCCGCTCAACCGCATGAAACTTCTTGCTCCCAGTATTAATGGCGAAGTCGAAAGTTTCATCCACAAAAATGGCAGAATCTGGGTCAAACCGCTGGTAAGAAAGTCTCAAAACTCCACCAATATCAGTTAAAAATGCACCAAAAATTGCCCCGGGTTCCCTGCTGGCAAAAGATACGGGTGAGGTTGATATCTGGAAGCCTTTAAAGGCATCTTCAAAGGCATCTTCATCGTTGAGGATGGTGGAGTCGGCAAAAAGCAAGCGTTTCCCCAGGTTACTGTCCAAGGGTACAAATATGTCCCTCAAAGAAATGGAGTCTCCAACAGTAAATTCATAGTTGCCAGAGAGTTCAGGTCCTGTGGTGGAAAGTTGCCGGTCAGAAAAAATGGGATCCTCTCCTTCAGGAATCTTCTCGGCAAGTTCAAAAACACGCATGATCTGGGGTTCACTGCCCCTTCCATAAGTGGTTACTACCGGAATCACGAGTTCCAGAGAGGAAAATCGCAGATCGGAAGGTTGTCCAAAATTCAGGTCAGCAGCATTCACTTCTACTTCGGTGTAGGCTGTAGCAGAAATTCTACCGAATTCTGGGTCAACGTAGTTTCCAAAAAGTTGAAGGCCCGCTTGATTGGTATTGATCCTGTCAATTCTTTGGGTCTCCATGGAAACCTTGAAGGTATCCGTAAACTCAATGTTAACAATGTCCCCGGGTGGGAGCACGCCCAAGCCGGTATCACTGGGGGCTCGCTCTTCGCAACCTGTCCAAAAAAGGAAGGCTGTAGCTCCGATGAGGAGATACAGCCATGAAAATATCTTTCTTTTCAAGAGCGTATTAACTGGAAATTTTCTCGTAGAGGTCATTGTACCGCTGCACATACGCATCCTTGTCATTGACATCAATGTAACCGTTGTCTTGTTTGTCGAAATAAACGCTATGTGAGGTAGACGCGATGTACTCCTCAATTGTTGCGTCAACGGTAGGATGTCCTTTTGTTACTGCATCAGAAAGTGCGATTCCGCCTTTTACAACACCAATGTAATTGTTGCCATCGTATTTAAGCAGTTGGTCATCAGAGATGCCATCTACACGCACTTTGTCAAGGAAACTCTGGGCAAACTCGTTTGAGAACCCGTTATTGTACACAGTGTACACAATCTTGGTATTCTTAAACATGGGATCTTCGCGATAATGCGTGCGAAGGTACAAAGGAATGAAAGAGGTCATCCAGTCATGACAATGAATGATGTCTGGTGGCCAACCTAGTTTTTTGACCGTCTCGATCACACCTTTACAGAAGAATATGGAGCGCTCATCATTGTCTAAATGGAAGCTATTGTCCTTGGGGTCAGTCAGGACTGATTTGCGCTTAAAGTAATCCTCATTGTCGAGGAAGTACACTTGGAGTTTTGCATTCGGAATAGAGGCTACCTTAATGGTGAGGGGTTTTTCTTGGCCTGCAACCCTGATGTTAATCCCAGAAAGGCGCACAACTTCATGGAGGCGGTTGCGTCTTTCGTTGATTACCCCAAACTTTGGCATGAAGATGCGGATATCATGGCCTTTTTCCTGCAATTTTTGTGGAAGAAGGCGAATAATATCAGCTGCCGAACTAAATTTGAGAAAAGGATCAATTTCAGAGGTTACATAAAGAATTCTGAGCTTTTTGTCCATATCTTTCAGCTATGTTAGAATCGCTTAAGCCATGAAGGGAAATTTGGCTTAAATATCTTGGCAAAAATACAAAAATTTATTTGTATTAGCAATTTAGTGGGCACATGGACATCATTAATACAATATCTGACTTTCGAAAAAAACGTAAGTCAATTAATCTACAAGGGATACGTTTTGGCTTTGTTCCAACCATGGGTGCCTTGCATGAAGGACATGCAAGCTTGGTGAAACGCTCTGTGGCAGAGAATGATTACACGGTGGTGAGTATCTTTGTCAATCCGACTCAGTTTGGCCCTAATGAAGACCTTTCTACCTACCCAAGGACACTCGAAGCAGATGCCAAATTGGTGGAAAACATAGGGGCAGATTTGGTTTTTGCCCCTTCCGCAGATGACATGTATCCGGCAGGAACAGGACATTTTACCTTCGGAATAAAGGAACTGGACCGCAAGCTTTGTGGTGCTAGCCGCGAAGGCCATTTTAATGGGGTCGTACAGGTGGTTTCTATGCTGTTTCATATAGTTGAGCCTACCCATGCCTATTTCGGCCTGAAAGATTACCAACAATGCCTGATCATCCGTCATATGGTGAAGGAAATGCATTTCCCGTTGGAAATCGTTCCGTGTCCTATTGTTCGTGAATCAGATGGCTTGGCCATGAGTTCCCGAAACGTCTATTTAGCACCAGAAGAACGCAAGCAAGCCCTGTTCTTGCATACTTCCCTGCAAAAGGTAAAAGAGGGTGTTCGGACAGGAATGCTGAAAACCCCTAGGGAAGCAAAGGAGCTTGTAGCCAAAGAGTTGGAACATTTTCCCCTGGCTTCCCTTGATTATTTAGAAATATACCATCACCAGGATCTTCGGGAAATTTCCTCTTTAGCTACTGATTTTCATCCACATGCATTTATGGCAGCCTACCTGGGTCGTACCCGACTAATCGATAATATGCCCTTGTTCTAATCGACTGATCAGGCGATTTTTAGATTCTCTACCCTTCCTAATCGTTAATTGATTAACTTTGCACCCTGAAATTCAGTATAAGCGATTAAATACCCATGCCTGTTACCTTTTAACTTGCATCACATCCTAAAGGTAAACACACACAAAAAGGGAAATCCTATTATGTTGCTTTCAGTTTTTAAATCCAAAATACACCGGGTGAAAGTCACTCAGGCTGAGTTGAATTACGTTGGTAGCATTACGGTAGATGCAGATCTGCTGGATGCAGCTAATATTCTCGAGGGCGAAAAGGTACAAATTGTTAACATTAACAATGGAGAGCGTCTGGAGACCTACACCATCCGAGGTGAGCGCGGAAGCGGCACCATTTGCCTGAATGGACCTGCAGCTCGAAAGGTACAAGTTGGTGATACGGTCATTGTCATAAGCTATGCCCTCATGACTCCAGAGGAAGCCAAAGCTCATGTGCCCTCTATTGTCTTTCCTGATGAAAATAACCGCTTGGTAGGCGGTGGAAGTACCCTCTAATACATTTGGTGTGCAAAAAAATACGCTTATCTCCCTTGTCAAATACTTACTAGGCGTAGGACTAGGTGTACTTTTATTGTATCTGGTGTTTAAAGACGCCAGCCTTGAGCAACTTATAGCAGATGTGCGCGCAGCTGATCCTGCATGGTTGTTGGGGGCCATTGGAATTGGCCTGCTGAGCCATTGGTTTCGGGGGCTAAGGTGGAGAATGCAACTGCGTGCCGCCAATTATAGCCCCAGCCCCGCTAATACCTTCGCAGCAGTCATGTTTATGTACATGGTAAATCTCGCCCTCCCCAGGGCCGGTGAGTTAGCCAGATGCTCCATCCTGTTGAGAAGTGATAAAATCCCTATTCCTACCAGCTTGGGAACTGTCGTAACCTCCCGGGTTTTAGATCTAGTGATCCTGATCATATTGATTCTGCTTGCCATGGTCTTGGAATTTCCCAAGTTGATTGCCTACCTGGATGCGGCAAGTTCAGGCAGCAGCGGTGGTAACACCCTTTTGATATTGGGGGGGATAGTTGTGGTTGGCCTGGTGGTGCTTTGGTTTTTTAGGAACCAACTCTTGCGGATTCCCCTGGTGGCAAAACTATGGAACTTTGCCAAAGAAATGGGGTATGCAGCACTCAGCATTCGAAAGGTAGAAAGCCCTTTTTTGTTCGTCGTTTACACCATCATCATCTGGTTTTGTTACTACCTGATGACCTACTTGGCCATGAGAAGTATGCCGCCTGTGGCAAATCTGGATGTAAACCTGGTTTACTTTTCCCTCATTGTCACCATCATGGGAGGTATTGGAATGGCCATACCCGTTCCTGGAGGCATTGGTCCTTACCATGCCGCAGTAACCTTTACCTTTGTTGCATTTTCTGTTTTGCCTGATCCGGAAGCAACCAAGGCCTTGGGACAAAGTTTTGCAGTGGTTATGCATACTTCCCAATTGATCATGATGATTGTAGTTGGCAGTTTGTCCTATTTGTTTCTGATTCTCAAGCCTGCGAGAGACTCCATCTTGGAGCCCGCCTTCCAAGCCACTTCGTCACCTTCTTCTTAACCCTGTGGTTACCTTTGAATAATTGTCCACATCTGCTATGGGATGTAGGATCAGGCAACGTTTTTCCTTGTGGTTTGCGAAATAAAAATATTTTTTTGTTGTAAATTATCTATAAGGAAGAAAGTGTTTCCTTTCCTGATTTCACTGTTAGACTAAATTTGCAATTGCTTTTCTTATACTTATTTTGGTTGCGAAAGCGTTACACTAACAGATTTACTTAACTACTTTCAACAGATATATAACCTTAGGACAGTTAATGAAGGCGTTAAATGTATGGGCATCAATCCTTTTGCTCCTTTTAATCGGTACCAACGAAGCGAACGCTCAGTACCGGCACGGATACTTCAAGATTGGCGTATCCGCAGGTGCTACGAACTATTTAGGTGATTTGGACGACGACCTGACGTTCAAATTTACTAAACCTGGTTTGGGTGCTTATGTCAGTTACCGTTTTAATCCGCTTATGTCGGCGCGTCTCGGCGTTTTTCAGGGGTGGGCAGGTGCATCTGATGCACAAAATACCAATGCGGACCGTGTTCGCAGAAATTTGAGCTTTCGTACCCAAATTCGTGAGGTGAGTGCTCAGTTGGTCATTGACTTTTTACCTTCTCATCGCAGGTACTTTTTTCGACCCAAGTATGTTCCTTACATCTTTGGTGGAATAGGTATTTTCTCTTTCAATCCGCAGGCCCAGCTGAATGGGGAGTGGATAGAACTGCAACCCCTTGGAACAGAAGGGCAATTCCTGTCAGATCCAGATAATGTTTACCCCGAACCTTATAACCTGACCCAGGTATCCATTCCCATGGGCGGGGGGATTCGAATTGCCCTAAACAGAAGATGGGACCTGGAATTTGAAGCCGGTTGGCGAAAAACATTTACCGACTACCTGGACGATGTGAGTGGATTTTATCCAGATATGGATGAGTTAAGGGCTGATAACCCCACCTCATTTTTATTGTCAGACCGAATTGACCGCAGTGTTTTCCCACAGGGTGCTGCTCAGGTGAACGGAATTAGAGGGGACAACACCCAGGACGACTGGTACATCTATACCAATGTTACCTTGTCATTCATCCTCGACTGGGTTAAATGCCCTACCTTTAGGTAACACCTGTTGAAGTAATTTTATAGGCCTTCTTTCGCCTGTCTAATGTATAAGGGTGCTCCTTGTTGGAGTACCCTTTTTTGTGCTTTTTCTCCAAGCAGCAATTTTGTAGATTTGTCGTCTTTGGGTACATAGGCCCTCATTCATGAGCCTGAAATCAGAAATACAACTCAACAACCTGCCAAAACACATTGCCGTCATCATGGATGGCAATGGACGCTGGGCAAAAAAGAAGGGAAATGCCCGTATTTTCGGACATCGCTCAGCCATTAAGGCAGTTCGTGATACCACAGAGGCCGCTGCTGAGATAGGAGTTGAATTCCTAACTCTCTACGCATTTTCCACTGAAAACTGGAAGCGTCCCAAATTTGAGGTAGATGCGTTGATGCAACTCCTGGTGGATACCATTCACAAGGAAGTTGGGACCTTGATGGAAAATGATATACGGCTCAATACCATTGGGAACATCCGGGATTTACCTGATCGTTGTATCAAGAACCTTGGGGAGGCAATGGAAATGACATCCAAAAATAAACGGATGACGCTTAGCTTAGCCCTAAGTTATGGAGCCCGGAATGACCTCAAGGAAGCAGTTCGTTCCATAGCAACTCAGGTTTCAGACGGCCACATCAGGCCCGAGGATGTGAGTGAAGAAATGATCAGACAGCATTTGAGTACTGCTCAATTGCCCGATCCAGAGTTGCTGATTCGTTCTTCAGGGGAATTTCGAATCAGTAATTTTCTGCTGTGGGAAATTGCTTATGCCGAGTTGTACATCACCCCTGTTCTTTGGCCAGATTTTCGAAGAGAAAACCTGTATGAAGCCATCATCGATTACCAGAAAAGAGAAAGAAGGTTTGGAAAAATTAGTGAGCAAATTTCGTCTTGACATGAATATATTGAAGGCACTCGTATTTTTGCTGGTAGGGACGGTGTCCATTACCTGCCTAACTGCCCAGCAGGCACCACCGGATGATAACAGTAAGATTTACGTCCTGGGGGGGATTGAAGTAGAAGGTGCAAAGTACAGCAACGAGTCTGCGGTCATCAACTTTACTGGACTGACCATTGGAGATGCGATTCGCATTCCGGGTCAGGGCATCAGCGACGCCATCAAGCGTCTGTGGAGGGAAAATATATTCTCTGATGTCCGGATTAAGGTGGCTAACATAACCGGAAATAAAATCTTCCTCACCATTTCGGTGACAGAGCGACCCCGGATTTCCAAGTTTTCCTTTATAGGAGTTACCAAATCCCAAGCAGATGACCTTCGGGAGAAAATAAACTTCATCAGGGGGACCATCCTCACCGAATCCAAGAAGCAATCAGCGAAACGTATCATTCGTAACTTCTTTGTGGAGAAGGGATTTTACAATACCTCGGTTGAAATTACAGAGGCGGAAGATGAAATTCTCAAAAACGGGATTGTCGTAACCATCAGAACGGATAAAGGACGCCGAATCAAGGTAAATGAGATCAAGGTTAGTGGGAACGAATCTTTTTCCGACAATAAAGTCAAAACGAAACTCAAAGGAATATCAGAAAAAAGGTTCTGGCGTTTATGGTCACGTTCAAAGTACATCCCGAAAACTTTTCGTGAAGCGAAGGCCAACCTTATCATGAAATACAATGAAGCTGGATTTCGTGATGCAAAAGTGGAATTTGACACCGTCTACCGCCATGACCGCAGAACAGTTAATGTGGAACTAAATGTGTTTGAAGGTCAGAAGTATTACTTCCGGGAAATCGCTTTTACTGGAAACTATAAATACAATTCAGAACAGCTTCAGCGTGTGCTCAACATCAAGCCGGGAGACACTTACAGCCGGGGTACCCTTGATGCACGGTTAAATGGAGATCCCAATGGAGGTGACCTTAGTTCCCTTTATCTGGACGATGGGTACCTGTTCTTCCAGGCAGATCCGGTGGAAGTTGCCGTAGACGAAGATTCAATTGACCTGGAAATACGCATCATAGAAGGGCCACAGGCAACGGTTAGCAGAGTCTTTGTTGAAGGAAATACGAAAACGAGTGACTATGTAATCCTGCGAAACATTCGTACCTATCCCGGGAAGAAATTTAGCCGTTCTGACATCATTCGAAGCCAGCGGGAAATTCTTGCGTTGAACTACTTCAACCAGGAAACGATGAACGTGGTGCCCATTCCGGACATCAACACCGGGACGGTTGACATCAAATATATCGTAGAAGAAAGACCTTCTGACCAGCTTCAGCTCCAGGGCGGCTGGGGGGGCCGAATCCGGGACAATGCAGGTCGCGTTGTTGGCGGTGGATTTGTAGGTACGGTCCAGTTGGCCTTCAATAACTTCTCTTCCAAAAGGCTTTTTTCTCCTCGGCGCGAGTGGGGAGGCCCTATCCCTTCTGGAGATGGACAACGCCTGAGCCTGGCCATCCAGATGAATGGGGTTGGCTACCGTAACTTCACGGTGTCTTTTGTGGAGCCATGGTTGGGGGGAAAGAAACCTAACTCTTTAGGAGTTAGCTCCTCCTATGTGGTGTTCCAAAACTTCCGCTCCAATTATCGGAACAGCATTTATACCGCCTCTGTAGACTTTGGCCAGCGGATGAGTTTCCCGGACGATTTCTTCCGCTCCCAAACTTCCCTTACCTACAAGTATTACGATGTAGCTAACCCAGCGACGGTATTCTCCGGTTTCGTTCGAGCAGATGGAACGCCTGAAGAGCAAGCTTTTGTAAACATCATCGCGCTGCGGCAATCATTCAACCGCTCCAGCATTGACGCACCGATATATCCTACCAGTGGTTCTACCATGTCTCTCTCAGTAGAGGCAACGCCGCCCTATTCTCTGTTCCGCAGGAACGTAGATTATGCAGAACTTTCGCCTTCTCAGCGATTCCGCATGCTGGAATACCACAAATGGCGCTTCAACAGCAGCTGGTTCTATCGCCTGTTTGGCAAGGTGGTGTTGAATGCCCGTATGGAAGCAGGATTTGTGGGTAAATACAACGCTGACGTAGGCGTATCTCCTTTCGAGCGTTTCTTCCTGGGAGGTGCGGGTCTGGTAGGAACCTTCGGACTGGACGGACGCGACATTATTCCACTTCGTGGGTACCAGGATAACTCGATCAACAATGGCAACCAAGGCTTTGTCATCTATAATCGCTACCTGATGGAGCTGCGTGTTCCTCTAACGTTGAACCAGTCTGCCCCTATCTGGCTGCTAGGGTTTGCTGAAGCCGGAAACGGATACGACAGCTTCCGGAATTTTAATCCCTTCCGGGTTAAACGCTCTCTCGGTGCCGGGGTACGGGTTATGCTCCCAATGGTGGGCCTACTGGGTCTTGACTGGGCCTACGGGTTCGAAGACCGTACAGGTGCCAATGCCATTGGTGGACGCCAGTTCCACTTCATTATTGGGCAACAATTCTAAGGCAATGCCCGCCAGGGCGAGCACGTAAAAGCTACATAAAGAAAGAGGACAATCCCTATTGTCCTCTTTTTGGCTTTAGGCAATTTTACATTATACAGTAAGGATAGGGGAAACCTTCACGAAAGAGGGTGTCTCCCATGCAATAGGATATCTGAGGAAATGGGAAATGCAACATAATCCTTCATTAGCATAAATATTTTAAGGGGTAAGAAATAGATGTGGTTTTGCTTTGATATATTTTATTAATTGTAATTAATTGCGAGTAAATAATTATAAGCAATTATTTTTTGGTCAGTCGATTACAAGCGTTTTGTCATGAAAGTCCCTAAGCAAATCCTTATCTACCTTGTCGCATGGCTCCTGATGTCTGGGTTTATCATTTCTGCTCCTTCCGCATTCAGGGGGCAGACCACTGGTGAGCCACAGTTAGAAGTGGCCTGGATCAGCATAAATGCCCAACTAATTGATGGGAGCGCGTACCTGGAATGGATTACAGCGGAAGAGGAGGAGAGTGACTACTTTATTGTAGAGCGATCCCTTGACGGATTGACATTCAACCAAGTTGGGAAGGTGAAGGCTTCCGGTACAAGCATAGATATGTCCTACTACAACTTCCTGGACCTGGACGTAATTGAAACCAGCAGCCCAATTATTTACTACCGGGTAAAATTAGTGGACACCCAAGGGAATTTTGGCCAGAGCGAACGGTTAGAATTACTCAGGCACCAGAAATTGGGATTAGGGGTAAAAATATTTCCTAATCCAGCCAAGGATCAGTTAAACTTGATCTATGAGTCCCAGGACATCCATCCATTGACCATACGGATTACCAGCATCAATGGAAGAAACATGTATGAAAAAGTACTTGCCCCTGGAACAGGTTTACAGGAGTACTCCATTGCAGTTGGAAAATGGCCAGAAGGAATTTACTACGTTAAGCTTTTCAACCAAAAGCACAGTGTCGTAGAGCAAGTATGGATAACGCCGTGAAAAATAGTATTAACCTAAATCACAAAAGCCGCTTCCTTTAAAAAGAAAGCGGCTTTTGTGCCTTTCGATGGTTGGGGTTAGTAGCCCCTTCCTTTGTAAACAGGTCGCATAATGCGCTTATATTTTTCTTGGTCAATCCCGATTGCCACGATATGGATCGAATCCCTGTCTGCAAGATGAGAACGCCACTTAAGGAATTGCTGATGATAAGGAAACCGCTCACTGAGTTCTTCTTTGCAGTTTACCAGGTACCTTACCGTCATGTTGTCTCCTTTTACGATGTGAAAATAGGTCTGCAAATAAAAATCATTGCTACGCGTTTGATTGGAAACTGCTGTATGGACTACCTGTTTAAGAGAATCCATGTCAGTGTTCCATGGCAAGTTGTTTAGGCCAATCATGAAATAACCCGGGAAAGTATACGGGTAAACGTCTTCATACCAGTAAACATCTGTTCGGTTATCCAGGGTGACGATCGCATCATTCAGCAACCCCTGATCCACAAAGCTGATTCGGGACCAGTCAATGGAGGAAGCATTATTTCGGAAGGCCTCGAATAAGTCTGGGTTAAATTCATAGGCCATGCCATCAAACGTGATGTACCCACAATAAAGGTTAATTTTCAGGGTACGTACCAACTGGTTGTTATGATATATTTTGATGGCGTAGTGGTGGTCACATTTATTCTCAAAGGTGATCGGAAAATCCCAACTCTGCTGAATTTGCCTCATGAAGTTCCGATCTTTAACGATGAAGGTACCCAGTTCCTGCTGTATAGGGAGGGATTTGTAGTTGTGAATCGGTACGCCCACCATTGCCCATCCTGTTTCTCCAAAGTTTAAGCCCGAAAAAATGGGCCTAGCATCCAGGAAAGAAAAGACCAGCAAAGCAAGAACGAGACAGAAACGTTGTTTCATGAACGAGAACGATTGAGTTGTTAGCGGACTAATTATCTAACTAAAATACAAAACTATTCTATTGTCTGATATAGTTCAAAAACCGTGCAGCTTTTGTGGGTGCTCCATGACCCATGAAAGAAATTCAGGCATTATATCTCTCCAGGTGGGCACGTCATGCCGGCCACCTTCAACCTCGCGGTACACAATATCATGGGGTTGGCGATATCCTTTAGATTCAATCAGGGCTATCAGGTCAAGGGTATCGTCAATTGCATCAATGATCCCATTTCCATTTCTGTCGGATGTTTCATCCAAGGTTCCGGTTTCAAACCACATCCTAAGTCCCTTATGATCAGCAGTCTCCCTAACAATATTGTGCATGATCCTATCCCTGGTATTTTCATAACCATCATCCAAGGCCCGTTGTCGCCACCAAAATGATCCCGAAAAAACGCCAACTTTACCAAAAGTCTCAGGATGGTGCCATGCAAGGTCAAATGCGGTAAGCCCTCCCAAGGAAAATCCTGCAATCGCATTGTGATTTGGCCCAGAATTCAAACGAAAGGTTTTTTCCAAATTCGGTTTGAGTTCTTGTAGTAAAAACTGGGTATAAAGAGGTGCACTCGATCCTCGACCTCGATAGTCCGAGGTACTTGCCACTCCATATTCTGCCATCCGATCCTCATTTGCGTGAACGCCCACCACTACAAATGGAGCTATTGCCTGGTCGAGGATTAACTCATCCATTATCCCGCACAACCCCATCATTGCTACATCCTGTCCATCCTGGAAGTACATCACAGGATAGGATTCTGCACGCGTGGCGTAAAATGGAGGGAGATACATGTCCAGCTTAACCTCTCGGTTCAGGTAGGTCGAATAGTAAGCATGAGGGTTTCTCCGACTCCTGCGGTTTTTTAACAGGGAAACACGTTTGTAGGGGTCTTGGGGGTTGGGCATAAGCCGTGTTTTGTGGTGAAAGGAGGAGATTTTTCAGAAAAATGTTATACCGAAATCGATCACGGTATCCATTTCGGGTTGTTGTGAGACAAATAAGACTCAAATTTGACTTGACATCACAAAAAAAATTGACAAAATTTATTAACTCAAATCAACTGTTCTCTAGAGTATTACAAACGCGATCAATATAGAGCTGTTTTCTGCTTTTCTCTATTGATTATCAATCGAAAAGAAAAAATTGCTTGGTTTAGCTATTTTGGGTTGAAAGCGAAAGGAATTCTGAATCAGGTATTCAGCAGCCTTTCGCTTGTTTTTTATTATCAGGTAAAAAACATCCGACTTGCTGGCACGGTTATATATAAACTTGCCTACATATATTCAAATTAAGTACTCCAATGGGTTTTCGAGCACAAATGTGCTAAGTATTTCCGTATTTCTAACCAGCCGGTTAACCTAGGGGCCTCTGTTTGCCTATGAGCCAGATAAGGGCGATAAGGGGTCCTCTCGTGTGAGCACTTGCCACATAGCTAACAATGCTAATCTCTTACTGCTAATGAACTATCTTTCAAGCCACAACCGCAACGCAGCCTTCCAAAAAGCTCAAAATGAATCCTTTGACCTGATCATCATAGGAGGCGGAATTACTGGGGCAGGGATTGCCCTGGATGCTGCTTCAAGGGGGTTAAAGACCTTGCTACTGGAGAAAAATGATTTTGCTTCCGGTACCAGTAGTCGATCGACCAAATTAATTCATGGAGGCTTGAGGTACCTCAAGCAATTTGAAATAGCCCTTGTCCGAGAAGTAGGAATGGAACGGGCCATTGTTCATCGTTTGGCCCCTCACTTGGTGGTGTCCGAAAAGATGCTCCTTCCCTTGGTGGAAGGCGGAACCTATGGCAGGTTAGCCACTTCGTTTGGCCTGATGATCTATGATGTGCTGGCGGGCGTCGAAAGTGAGGACCAGCGAATCATGCTCAACAAAGACCAAACACAGCGTTTGGAACCCTTACTTGATGGGGAAGGGTTAAAAGGATCAGGCCTATATGCTGAGTACAGAACAGATGATGCCAGGCTTACGATTGAAGTAATCAAGACGGCGGCGGCTTATGATGCGATCAGCCTGAACTATGCTGAAGTAACCGATTTTGTTTATGCAGAGGGGAAGGTCACAGGAGTTCGCTTTCGGGATTGTTTAACTGGAACATCTCACACCGCTACCTCTCGATATGTGATTAGTGCAGCTGGTCCATGGGTAGACAAGATTCGCAAAAAAGACGGTTCCCTGAATGGCAAAAGACTCCACCTGACCAAAGGCGTACACCTTGTGGTGCCCCATGAAAAATTGCCAGTAAGCCAATCCATCTATTTTGACGTGCCTGATGGTCGAATGATTTTCGCTATCCCTCGCGGCAAGGTAACCTATGTGGGAACAACAGATACGGACTACCATGACAACCTGGACCATGTCATCACCAACCAAGAAGACGCCGAATACCTGTTGGAAGCTGTCAACCATACGTTTCCTTCTATCGAGCTTAGCCTGGAAGATGTAGACTCAAGCTGGGCCGGCCTGAGGCCGTTGATCCATGAAGAAGGGAAGTCGGCATCTGAATTGTCCCGAAAAGATGAAATCTTTCTCTCTCCAAATGGATTGATTTCCATTGCAGGAGGAAAGCTTACTGGGTACCGTAAAATGGCAGAAAAGGTAGTAGACCTGGTCGCAAAGAAGATGCGTAAAGATCAAGGCCGGGAGTTACCTGATTGCAGAACCAAAGGCTTGATCCTGACAGGGGGAGCATTTAAAGACGCTGATGGAGTGACGGCATATAAAGATGAAGTATTCCGAAACATCCAGAGCTTGGGCCTTGATATGCTGGATGCTGAGTATCTGGTGAGTAATTATGGAAACCAGGCAAACGCAATCATTACTGCCATGAAAGGTATGGATGACTTGAACCCTTATGCGTCTATGGTTCGGGCAGAAATCCAGTTTTGCTTGGAAAATGAATTGGTATTTAGCCTGCTTGACTTCTGTAGCAGGAGATCTGGAAGGCTGTACTTTGACATTGAAAGCCTGAAATCTTTACAGACGGTAATCCTCTCGGAATTTCAACAGCAGCTGGATTGGGATGAAAGCCGCCTCCGCAAGGAGCGAGAAGAATTAGAACTTGCCGTTTATGAGGCCCAGCATTTTCCTCCATTAAAAGTGATGAATTAATATCACCAAAAACCCTGGTCCCAAGCCAGCTACTTTGCACAACTACAAACCTGTAACCTGAAATTGTACGAATGAGTATCTTTCACACCTCTACTCCTTCCGTTCTCAAAACCTGGTGGAAGGAAAGCGTTATTTACCAAATTTACCCCCGCAGCTTCAATGACAGCGACGGTGATGGTGTTGGTGACTTGCGCGGCATCATTCAGAAGTTGGATTACCTCAAAGATTTGGGGGTAGACATCGTTTGGTTAAGCCCCATTTATAAGTCGCCTAATGACGACAATGGCTATGACATCAGCGATTATTACGATATCATGCCAGAGTTTGGCACCATGGCCGATTTTGATGAGTTACTGGAGGGGCTTCATTCCAGGGGCATGCGCCTGCTGATGGACTTGGTGGTAAACCATACCTCCGATGAGCACGAATGGTTTAAAGCCTCCAAAAGTGCTACAGATAATCCATATCGTGATTATTATGTCTGGAAAAAACCGGTAAATGGTGGACCTCCCAATAACTGGCGGTCATTTTTTAGTGGCAGTGCCTGGGAATTGGATGAGACAACCGGAGAATATTACCTTCACCTGTTTGCCAAAAAACAGCCTGACCTCAACTGGGAAAATCCCAAGGTACGGGAAGAAGTGTATAAACTGATGCGCTTTTGGCTGGATAAAGGGATTGACGGATTTAGAATGGATGTGATTCCATTTATTTCTAAAGACCTCACTTATCCTGATGCAGATTTTGAAAGGCATGGACATGGAGAAATTTATGCGAACGGCCCACGTGTTCATGAATTCCTTCGAGAGATGCACGAAGAAGTATTGCGCCACTATGACATCGTCACCGTAGGGGAGGGGGTAGGCATCAGTGCCGAGCAAGCGAATGATTACGTGGGAAGCGACCGCAAGGAACTCCACATGATTTTTCACTTTGATCATATGGGCCTGGGATATGGACCCGGAGGAAGAATGGACCCGGCAGATTGGAGAATTGAGGATTTTACGACTGTATTTTCCAAATGGGACCGAGCCCTCGGCGACCGTGGCTGGAATAACCTGTATCTGGGCAATCACGATTTCCCCAGAATGGTGAGTCGTTTTGGGAATGATGAAAAATACTGGCAAGCATCTGCCAAGTTGCTGGCTACTCTTTTGCTTACCCAAAGAGGAACTCCCACCATTTATCAGGGAGATGAAATCGGAATGACCAATAGCCCTTTTAAGCAAATAGCAGATTTTCGGGACATAGAAACCCTGAATGCATACAAGGAAGTAATTGAAGCCGAAGGAGATGTGGCCCAATTCATTGAACGTGCAGCTGAGGCAGGACGTGACAATGCCCGCACCCCAATTCAGTGGAATGCAGAACCGCATGGAGGCTTTACAGAAGGCACCCCATGGATTGATGTGACGCCTAACTTTGGGCAAATAAATGTTGCTAATCAGGAAAATGACCCCGATTCCATCCTGAATTTTTACCGAAAGGCCCTCAATTACCGAAAGGAACAGGAAACCTTGGTTTATGGAGACACCGAGTACCTAAACCACAGCCAGCCGGAGCTATATGACTTCATACGTGTTGGGGGTACAGGAAAATTTCGTGTTATGTTAAACCTTTCTTCTTCAGAATTACAGATGCCTGACATTGAAGAAGACTGGGAGTGGGTAGCTCCCTTGTCCAATTACGCTCAGGTACCCCTTCGTTCTCCGATGAGACCTTGGGAAGTGCGCGTACTTCGAAAAGCGATTCTCTGATTCTGAAGGCCAAAGGTTTTACCCTCAGTGTTATGTTGTCCCACATCCATCCATTTAGCCAATTGCCGCCTGAAGAGGTGGCGAAGGCGAGTTCCTTATTAATTCCTCGGGTATTTGAACCAGGCGAATTAGCGTTTGAACAAGATGTGACGCCGCTTACCGGGCTATTCATCATTGAGTCCGGCAGGGTAGAAAAGTTCTTCCGGGAAGGTAATTCGGAAAACTACCGTGAGGTATTTGGAGCAGGAGAAACCTTTGGCGCAATGTCTCTATTGCTGAATAACGCCACAAGCGTACGATCAGTACGTTCGCTTGAAGCAACCACCCTGAAAGAACTGCCTGCTGCGGTTTTTCGAGAGCTTTTTGATACCTATCCGGCTTTTTCGGATTATTATACCACCCGGTTTGGGCATCGAATGCTCAATTCTGGTTACGCCCAATGGTTGCTAAAGCCAGAAGGCCCCAGCCTACTTGAAAGCGGAGAGAAAGCTTACCGCAAACCCATACGAGAGGTATTTTCCCGTACCCTCAACGTGTGTACCCCGGAGACTACCTTGTATGACGCTGCCCGATCCATGACGCTTTCCCGGAAAGGGTACGTACTGGTAAAGCAGGAAGCGGAATTTGTAGGCGTCTTAACAGATGTAGACCTCCGCAATGGGGTGGTGATAAATGGCACTTCAACGGATAAGTCGGTGAGCACGTTGATGAAGCAGCCCGTCCTCACCATTCCCATCGAAGCTTTTTTATATGAAGCCATCCTCCAAATGTTTCGCCATAAAATCCACCACTTATTCGTCAGAGAAAACGATGAAATTGTGGGAATGGTAACATTGGAAAAATTGCTGGCCACTCAGGCAAAATCTCCCTTCATCTTTGTCCAAAGTGTGGAAGAGGTTCAGTCACTGGAAGAGATGGTGATCAAATGGAAGCAAGTCCCCCATTTGGTGAATGATCTGCTGGCCCAGGGGGCACGACCAGAAACCGCCAACCATGTCATCTCAAATGTGGCAGACATCATCGCCAAGAAGATTGTTGCTTCAGCTGTGGAGTTTCTAGGTCCCCCTCCTGCGCGCTTTGTTTTTATGGCCCTGGGGTCTGAAGGGAGAAAAGAACAGACCCTGTTTACAGACCAGGACAATGCCTTGATTTATGAAGATGTAGAAGGGGAGGAAGCCCGAAAAAATGTTCGGGAGTATTTCCTGAAGCTGGGAAACCTGGTGAGTGATCGGCTGCATGAGGTTGGGTTCAACTATTGCGAAGGGGGCCTCATGGCCAAAAATCCTAAATGGAACCATTCTCTTTCCCATTGGAAGGAGAGCTATAGGTTGTGGATAAAGGAGCCTTTTACGGATACGGTGCTGAAGTTTGTCACCTTCTTCGATTGCAGTGCCGTTTATGGGGATGGGGAGCTGCTGGATAACCTGAAAAACTATATTTTCGAGCAATTGAAACGACCTTCCCAGTTGTTTTTTTACCAGTTAACCCAGGCCAGCTTAATGATCAAACCTCCGTTGACCTTTTTCAATAACTTCGAACTTTTTACACAGAAAGAGTCAAAAGATAAAGTACTGGACATCAAAAAAGCCATGTTGCCGCTAGCTGACTTTGCCCGAATCAACGCACTAAAGCATGAAATTCGTGAAATAAATACAGCTGAAAGGCTTAAAAAGCTTTTGGATGCCGGGCTGATCACACCGGCGGAGCATACAGAGTTGATGCAGGCCTATTATTTTATGATGCGCCTTCGGCTTCAACATCAGTCAGATCAGTTGATCAATAAAAAGGTAGATGCCAACAACTTGATTTCTCCTGGAGCCCTGTCAAAAATTGAAAGGGTTACCCTACGCGAAGTATTTAAGCTGGTCCAAAAGTACCAGACGCGGATGAGTAACCTGTATGGAGTCCCAAAGAGGTAGCAAGAATAATCAGGAGGATAAACAGGAAAAATCAAGGCTAATGAAATTATAGGAATACAATTAGCCTTGGAAGTAGGGAATACGCTCATAATTCTGCCACTTGACCAGAATGTAATCCAAAAGATTTTTCTAACTTTGTCGCCTGTTTATTATGCCCATAATGGCTTTGTCAACAGTCACACATTTTCTTTCGTTTTATGGCCAATCTCGATATCCTCAACCAGGCTTCCCTTGATTTTCTTGAAAAATACCTCAACAACCCGTCACCTACCGGGTTCGAATCCAGTGGGCAACAAATGTGGCTGGATTACCTAAAGCCTTACATTGATACCTATGAGATTGATGCGTACGGTTCTGCTGTTGGGGTAATAAACCCTGAAGCAGATTACAAGGTAGTCATCGAGGCGCATGCGGACGAGATTTCCTGGTTTATACACTATATCACCGAAGACGGGCTATTGTATCTGGTGAGAAACGGAGGTTCCGACCACATGATTGCTCCTTCCAAGCGTGTGAACATTCACACTGATAAAGGAATCCGGAAAGCGGTTTTTGGTTGGCCTGCAATCCATACCCGTCGTGGTGGAGCAAAAGAACAGGCTCCTACCCTAAAAAATATCTTCCTGGATTGTGGATGTACCAGCAAGGCTGAAGTAGAAGAACTTGGGATACATGTTGGATGTGTGGTGACGTACGAGGACGAGTTCATGATCCTGAATGATCGCTATTTTGTGGGGCGAGCACTCGATAATAGGGTAGGGGGGTTCATGATTGCTCAAGTTGCCCGCCTCTTAAAAGAGAATAACGTAAGCCTGCCCTTTGGACTTTATGTCATCAATTCTGTCCAGGAAGAAGTGGGGCTGAGGGGTGCTCAGATGGTTGCACATCGGGTCAAACCAGATGTCGCCATTGTTACAGATGTAACCCACGATACCTCTACGCCGATGATTGACAAATTTCAGCACGGAGATGTCATGGCTGGAAAGGGGCCTTCATTGACCTATGCCCCGGCAGTTCACAACAATTTGCTGAACCTGATCATTGACATTGCCAAAGAAAACGAGATCCCCTTTCAGCGTGAAGCCTCCTCGCGGGCAACCGGTACAGATACCGACGCATTTGCTTATTCAAACCAGGGCGTTCCTTCCGCATTGATTTCTTTGCCTCTAAGGTACATGCATACCACGGTCGAAATGACCCACAAATCTGATGTAACCCGTGTGGTGGAGCTGATTTACCATACTTTACAGAAAATCTCCTCTGGACAAGACTTCCGCTACCTTACATAGGGAAAAGTGGAAATTTGTAAGTATCCCTGTAAGCGCAAGGCCCTTCATTCCGTATGGGTGATGTTTTGGTTGATGATTTCAGGGGCTCAATCGCAGGCACAAACTTCTCCAATTTCCCTGTTCCAGGATTCCAGCTTCTACAACCGTATGCAGGAATCCGGTGCTCTAGCAGCGCACTGGCTATCAGATAAGTTCCAGGAAGATGGCCTGTTTGCCTATGAATACTTCCCATGGACAAATGTGTTCTCTCCCCACCAAAATGACATCCGCCAGCTTATGTCTGCCCGCACCTTGGCCGTAATAGCCTGCAATGATTCCACTCTTGAGGAAATCCATCAAAAGAATATTGATGCTGTTTTGACGAAATGGTACAGGAAAGAAGGAAAAGTTGGGGCAATTGTTTGGGAAGGAGCTTCCAAACTGGGAGCCAATGCGATGGCCATGCGTGCCTTGATTGCCAGTCCGTTCCGCCTGAACTACCTCAAGGAATTAGCAGCACTCCATGCAGCGATTATCTCAGTTCAGCAGGAAAACGGTCAACTGCAACCGTGGATTTACAAACCTGACTTCAGGTATAGCGAGGAGCTGCTCATGAGCTTTTATGCTGGAGAAGCAATCCTTGCATTGACCGAGTATGCCTTGTTTGCTGGAGATGAAGCTATTTGGCGACAGGCAGAGCTATCCGCCACCTTTTACCGGGAGTATTACCTGAATCGACTGGGTACAGAGTTTATGCCTCCTTGTGTCCCATGGTTTAGCATGGCCTTCAAAAATATGTACGCCTACACCCAGGATTCCTTATATGCAAAGGCTATATTCCAGTTGACAGATCAACTGTTAATCCTCCAGGAAAAGGACAGCACTTCTGGAGAATTAAAGGGAAGCTTTCGTCATCCTGATTCTCATTCAGCATCTGATGCGGTTTACGCCGAGGGGTTGGTGGCTGCTGCAGGGCTTGCATTGGAACAACAAGAATTGGAAAGAGCTGACTATTACCTAAATTCTTTAAAGCAGGTGAGTACCTATTTATTGTCCTTGCAAATAACCTCACAAACGGCAGAATCTTACCCTGATCCAAGACGAAGTTTAGGAGGAATTGCTGTTTCCCCCCGAGATTCCCGCCAGCGGATTGATCAGGTACAGCACTGGTTGGATGCCATTTATGCCTTGATGATGATGAAGGGAGTTGGGGGCGAATCCGCAAATAAATTTCAGAATTAGCGGATTTGGGCTAAATTTGTTGCTAGGGTTAACAGCCCAAACTGTTTTTATACAACATTCATGAAGCTGCAAAATTCCTGGTGGTTCTTTTTTTGTGGATTGTGGAGTTTGCTTGCACTGACTTCTTGCAAGAACCGGAATACTCAGGATCTTTCATTACGGCAAAAATCAGATCCCCACTCTTTTGCTCTCGTTGATGAGAGCAAGGTCAATCATCTGGACCTTGACTTAGAGGTGGATTTTGAGCATAAAACAATTGGCGGTACGGCGACCTTATCCCTTGAGAATACCCCACGTGCCAAAAATCTTGTTCTTGACACAAAGCAATTGATGATTGAAGAGGTTACCCGGCTTGATAGTTCAGGAAAATCTGAGACTGTCAAATTCGAGCTTGGAAATACCGATCCGATTCTAGGGCAACCCCTTACCATCCCCATCAAACCCAGTACCCAGCAAGTATCAGTAACCTATCAGACTTCCCCACATGCTGAAGCCCTACAGTGGTTGGAGCCCAACCTTACCGCTGGAAAAAGACACCCCTTTTTGCTGACCCAGTCTCAGGCCATCAACGCTCGTACTTGGGTGCCGATACAAGATGGACCAGGTTACAGATTTACATATTCTGCAAAAGTAACCGTTCCTGAGGCACTTATGGCGGTAATGAGTGCCAGTAATCCACAAGAGAAAAGTGAGACAGGAGAATACCGGTTTCAAATGGACCAGCCTATTCCTGCTTATCTGCTTGCACTGGCAGTTGGGGATATACAGTTTAAAGCCTTAGGCCCACGAACTGGTGTCTATGCAGAACCTGGCATGCTTGACAAGGCAGCTTATGAGTTGGAGGAGATGGAAAAAATGATGGACATCGCCGAAAATATGTATGGTCCTTACCGGTGGGATCGGTACGATGTAATCATCCTACCTCCCAGTTTTCCTTTTGGAGGAATGGAGAATCCAAGGCTTACATTTGCCACTCCCACCATTTTAGCGGGTGATCGGTCTTTGACCTCTCTCATCGCGCATGAACTTGCCCATTCCTGGTCTGGAAACCTCGTGACAAATGCTACTTGGAATGATTTCTGGATAAATGAAGGCTTCACCGTGTACTTTGAGTACCGGATCATGGAAGAGCTTAAGGGCAGGGCTTATTCTGAGATGCTGGCCAGCCTAAGTTATCAAGACTTGGTGGAAGAAGTAAGGTCAATGGGACCCAACTCGCCTGAAACCCACCTAAAATTAGACCTTGAGGGGCAAAATCCTGACGATGGCGTTACTTCCATCGCATATGATAAAGGCTACTATTTTCTTCGTTTGGTGGAAGAAGCTGTTGGTAGGGAACGGTTTGACGCGTTTTTGAGGTCATATTTCAGTGAAAATGCTTTTAAGACCATGACTACCGAGGTATTTCTTGCCCGGATGCACGAGGAACTTTTTGCAAATGACGAAGAAAAATGGTCTGAAGTTAGGGTCGAACAGTGGGTCTATGGACCAGGAGTCCCGAAAAATTGTCCTGAAGCTGATCCTGAGCGCTTCCAACGGGTACATGATGCCATGACCTCCTGGGGAGCAGGGCAGGTACCCAGTGAAATCAAAACGGATGATTGGAGCACGCACGAGTGGGTCCACTTTATTCGAAGTTTGCCCGATTCCTTGACCCAGGCAGAAATGAGTTCCTTAGATGGTGCCTTTAAATTCACCCAGCGGACAAATGCAGAGGTGCAGTGTGTATGGTACGCAAAAGCCATCTCCAGTAGATATGAACCCGCTTATCCCTACATCGAGAAGTTCCTGGTAGATGTGGGAAGAAGGAAATTCTTGACACCGCTCTACAAAGCGATGAGCCAATCTGAGGAGGGAAGGAAAATGGCGCTACAGATTTATGAAAAAGCGCGTCCTGGCTATCACCCGATATCCTACAAGACTATAGATAATATTCTTGAGTGGCCTCCCGCCCCTGGTAGCGGCAAATAAAAATTAGATTTTTTTTTTAGCGGCTTTATCATTGTTAAAGAACCTTGTAATGATGAGGAGCTATGTTTGCCCTTATTCCTGATCTGAGATATTTTTATTTGTCAACTTTTGATTTTTCTTACACGAGCAAAATCGAAATATTCTCCTGAATTTCGATCAAGATATTATGTATTACATGTCGCGGATAGGATGCTGCTCATAAGAAAGACGGAGGAAGGCATTTCCTTACTTTCATTTGGGGTTGTTAAGGTTGTCTTAAAATCCGGGTTTGTATTCACCTGCGATGGATACATATTTGTACCATAACAAAAAGATAATAGGTTTTTTCATGGGTGTTAATGGGAGCGCAAGTAGGTGAACTTGCG
>JBCDIQ010000014.1:0-31805 GCA_039024295.1 Bacteroidota bacterium
GGTTAGGGTGAGTACCCAGCCATGGAAATCAGGAACTCTTCTGATGGTGACAGATAATGGCAAAGGCATTCCAAATTCTAAAATTGCCGAAATATTCACTATTTTTACTCAACTAGGAAGAAAAAAGGCAGATCAGTCCGGAGTGGGGTTGGCCATTGTAAAACAGTGGATAAAATTGCACCGTGGCAACGTGTCTTGTGAGTCTGTTCCGAATGAAGGAAGCACTTTTTACTGTTATTTTCCAAGTGCCACTGATGAATGAAAGGGCGTGTTTTGTACATAGATGATGATCCAAGCCTTGCAGAACTGGTTCGGCGAGCATTGGCCCGAATGGAATTCCAGGTGGATCTCAGCTTAGACGGGGAATCTGGCCTTGAGCAGGTTCGGGATACAGCTTATGACGTTGTACTGGTCGATTACCTGATGCCAGGAATCAGTGGATTGGAAGTGCTGAAAAAATTGGGAGAACAGGAAGACAGACCTCCTGTAATCATGCTCACCGGAGGCGGAAACGAAGCCATTGCAGTAAAAGCCCTAAAGCAAGGGGCAGCAGACTACTTGGTAAAAGACATTGACAACCATTTTCTCCAGTTACTGCCCATCGTAATTACCCAGGTGCTAAAGAACCATCGCCTGGAAGCCGAGAAAAAGGTTGCAGAAGAAGCCCGTGAACAGTTGATCTGTGAGTTAGATTCTTTTTCACACACGGTGGCACATGACTTAAAAAGTCCGTTGTTCAGCATGGACATGGCCATGGACTTGCTCAGAGAGCATATGGGAAGTCAAAAAAATGAGGTAAATGGCTTGATGGAAGAGCTGAGGTTTGGCGTCCAAAAAATGACCAATATCATTGATGAACTGCTGCTGCTGGCTTCCGTCCGAAAAGAGGAAGTCACGATGCAACCCGTTCACATGGAACCGCTGATTGAAAATGCGCTTCGAAGATTAGAATTTATGCGCGTTACCTACCGACCAAAGATCACCCTTCACACACCTATGCCTCCAGCACTAGGGTATGCCAGTTGGATAGAGGAAGTCTGGACCAATTACCTTAGCAACGCATTTAAATATGGAGGCAAACCACCCCAAATTTCGATTGGAGGCTTGGTCTTAGGAAATCAGGTTCAATACTGGGTAGAAGACAATGGAGCAGGGCTTTCTGGTGCTGAAACCGAGAAGCTGTTTGTCCCTTTTTCCAGAATTGAGGAAGCAAAAGTAGAAGGGCATGGTCTTGGGCTGTCCATTGTTCAGCGTATCATCCAAAAATTAGGCGGCCAAGTTTCAGTAAAAAGTGTGCCAGGAAAAGGAAGCACATTCTCATTTACCCTTCAAGCCCAAAGTCCAGGCCTAACTTCTGGTGCAGGGACCCCTGTTTACTTATCTCAGCAACCGTCAATTTAGACCGATCCTTATGGCCGAGAAAATTCCATCTAGAATGGAGTTGTTGGAAGAAATTGCTAGCCTGAAAAAGCAACTTACTCAAGCGCAAGAGCAACAAAGCCATCCCCAACCTTACGACCAGGATTTACTTCCTCTATTTGTCAAGCATTCTCCACATGCTGTAGCTATGTTTGACATCAAGATGCGCTATCTGCTGGCAAGCCAAAGATGGATTGAAGATTATCGGCTTCACAGCCAGGACATCATTGGGAAGTCGCACTATGAGATTTTTCCAGAAATAGGTGAAAACTGGAAGGAGGACCATCGTCAGGTGTTACAAGGGGCCACTATAAAGCGTGAGATAGACACCTTTCCCAGAAAGGATGGGAGCCTGCAATACCTGAGGTACGAACTGCGTCCCTGGCGTAAGCGAAATGGCGAGATCGGAGGACTTTTCATGTTTACCGAGGTAATTACCGATCAAGTACTGGCACGGATTGAGCTTGAAAAAAGCCAAAAGCGCTACAAGCGGTTGATTCAAAGTATTCCGGGTGCAGCGGTCATGACCTTTGACAAAGATTTCAGGTTCTCCTTTGCCAGTGGACAGGGCTTGGAAGAAGCAGGGTTCGACCCGATAGTTATGGTGGGGAAAACCGTTCGGGAAGTACTCCCGGAAGAAGCGCTTTTGAATTTATTGCCCTTTTATGAAGCTACCTTGGCAGGGGAAACCAGAGTACTGGAGCTCCCCGGCAAAGATGGCAGGGCATATCAGGCGCACTTTGTTCCGATTTTGGATGAAAATGACGAAGTGGTGGAAGGCATGGTCCTCAGCCTAGACGTAACTGAGCTAAACCAAGCCCGGCTTGAACTACAAAAAGCCCTGGAACAAAAAGTTGATGAACGCAATAAGACCCTCAGGCACATCAACAGGGAAGCCCAGGAATTTGCCTATACCATTTCCCATGACTTACGCGTACCCCTGGTAAACATACAAGGATTCACAGGGGAGTTAGCCTACGGCATCCAGGAGTTATCCTCAATTTTGTTAAGTGAAGAACATGTGGAACTATCAGCATCAAATCCCAAACTTAAGGAACTACTTGAAGAAGATATTCCCGAATCTTTACAGTTCATTGAGTCCTCTACTGGCCGGATGGAAGGCCTCATTAAGGGGATTTTGCAAGTATCCAGGCTAGGTCAACGGAAATTTATCAACGAGGAGATCAATACCAAAGCACTCCTGAACGATGTGCTGGACAGCATGATGCACATCATCGAGCAGAAACAAATTACCCTTTCTATTGGGGATTTACCTAATGTAGAAGCAGACCCTTTGGCACTCGAACAAATCTTCTCCAACCTGCTTAGCAATGCAGTTAAGTACCTTTTACCGGAGCGGTCCGGATACATCGAGATCGGAGGAGAAAGGGAATATGGATTGACCCGTTTTTATGTAAAGGATAATGGCCGTGGAATTGCAACCCTGAACCAGAAACGGATTTTTTATATGTTCTCCAGGTTGGTGTCTGAGAAAACCCCCGGAGAAGGCATGGGCTTGGCCTTTGTCCGGACCTTGGTGAGGAAATTTGGCGGGACCATTGAATGTGACTCTCAGGTAGGGATTGGTTCTACCTTCACCTTCACCATAGTGGATAACTGGCTGACTATTGCCATGGAACAGCACCCCGATTTCTGACCTGCCCCCATCCCAACTTTTTACCTTTATCCCAATCTTATTCTTGGCTACCTTAGAGGTATGTCAAATGTGCGACTGGCTTGGTGGTTGTTCCTGCTAGCCATCATCTTTTCAGGTGAGGCTACCGCACAGGCTAATCCCAGCGGCATTAGGCTATCATTCGTCCGTCAAAACAATTTTACCTATTCCTCTCAGCTGTCCATAAACCACCAGCTAACTTTGGGGAAGTACCGGTTTAACGGTAGCATACAGCACAACAACCTCCTGAATACTTCACGGGCAGACAACCCCTTTGTATTGGCCTATCTTGGAAGCCAAATTTGGCAACACTATGATTTTTCCAAGGTTTTTGGAGCAGTATCCTGGTTCGAGTCAGATCAATTTTTAACCACCCAAAACCAGCGATACAGCATTTATGTGGGTGCAAGATTTAGCCCGTTTCCCTACTTAACTGCAGAGGCAATGGGAGGCTACAGTTGGGACTATCGAGGAGGGATCTTGGATGAAGGTTTCTCTCCTGCCTTGAGGATCAGGGCACAGCACATCTGGAAGGATGGTCTGCGCATGCGAAACCTGTTATTTGTCAGGACCAAATACATTCTGCCAAGACATCAGCGGAATATTATCATCTCTTCCGACTGGGAGAAACAATTTGGTCAGTTTGCCCAATTAACTACAGGGGTTCAGCTGGGAAGCAATGAAATGGATGACTACCTGAGCGAGTCGGTGGAGAAAATCAAGTCCGATACCCTGAGCACTCGACTAGGCATTTCCTATCAGGTAATGCCAGGACTAATATGGACGACCCAAAATGAGGTGCACCTGACCCGAAGACGCTTTGACTATGTAGAACAAGGGTTACCGGCCCCTGAATTTAACAACCTTTCGTACCAACAGGTAGATGTAAACACCACCCAGCAGTTGCAGTACCAAAGCAAAAAACTGTCAGGCCAGCTGACCTATCAGTACAGCTACACAGGTCGAAGGTATGAGTTGGAGAATTCCATCAGGCTGCCCAGCCTGGAGTTTGGCAGACTCAGAAATCGGGAACGACAAAAGGATTTCCTGAGAAATTTGTATTTGATCGAGGCTGAACTTTCCTGGAAGCCCTGGCGGAAACAGACCCTTAATTTGGCAATATTCAATCGCTACCAGCAATACGATAGCCCGAGCGAAGACAACTTTGACGACAACGATGAACTCAGTTATGGGGTGTCTCTGGGCTGGAGAACCCAATGGAACCAACGGTTCCAGACAGGCTACAAGGTGCTGGGCAATGTGCGGAGGTATGCATTCTTATTTGAGGAGCGCAGCCAGGATAACTATACCCAGTATGCATTGAGAGCCGAATTCGATTACCTCTGGCAGGTTTCTGACCGGCTGACGATAAGGGGAGATCAGTTTTTGTATGTGACCTATAACATCAAGGACTTTCAGGACCTCAACCGAACTGACCGGGCAACCCGAAACCTGGAAAGCCGACTCGAAGCAGACTGGCGAGCTTCCCGGAAATGGCTTCATACAGCTTCTATCTACCGAAAGGAAACGCACCTGTCTTACATCAACTGGGAACGATTCACCGAAACCACCCTGGATACTTCCTATATCTACATCATTGAGCAAAAAAATCGCTACCACCTCCCCCTAAAATTCAAAAGCACCCAGTTTTTTGCAGAAGTTGGCTACAAGCACTTTAGCCAAACCCGAAGGCAAAACACCTCAATGATAGATGCTGAAAACGTACTCCAACCCATTAACCTGCGCATCCGAACCATTCAAACAGGTCCCCTCACCGCATTGATCATGCGAAGGAAGGGTGTCCAACTGTTGAACCTGGGGTTATGGTGGCAATACCAATTGCAGGATTTTCAGTTTTCGCGTACCGAAAAGCTGACAACCCTCACGGCCACTTTTCGTGAGTCAGCCCTACAGGAAGTGGCGACTGCCTTCCGGCCATTCATTCAGCTCAAAGCAAACATCGTTCTCTAGGCAGAACTACTCAATTACGTTGATGATATCCTTATTTTCCAACTCCTCCAGGTAGCTGCCAGTATCCATGCCGACCTGAAATATTGCCTGGGCCAATTGCTCGGAAGTGATACTCACATTTTTACCCAACAAGCGAAAAACAGGGTACAGGTTTCGCATTAAACGGTATCCAAAGCTAGGTTCTTCCCTTTTTTCTACCGGATAAATGTAGCCGGGTCTAAAGGTGAAAAATCTACCTTGCGCTAAATCTGAGATGGCATTTTCTGCATCTCCCTTGTCACGGGCAAACATCATCGCACTTTTGCCGGTACGGTCCGCTCCCTGGCCACTTAGGAAACAATACCTGGCTGCAGGAGAGTGGGCATAGAGTGCTTTGGCGAATGCAATGGGAATGTCGGTGGTTACCTTCCTGAAAACATCCTTGGGAACAGCTCCTGTGTAAACCCCTACGCAGCAATACGCTGCAGTAACATCTGCAAAATATGTTGCAGCATCAGGATAATTCACCAGATCGTCTGTGACCACTTCTAACAGGTTGGGGTGGGAAATGCCAGAAGGCTTCCGCACCCAACTGATGACTTGGCTGATTTCTGGATGCTCCAGGCACAGGTTCAAGACAACCTTGCCTACCATACCCGAGCTACCGATTATTACCGCTTTTTTCATATCGCATAAGTTATTGCCAACAAAATTCCATCAGGAATTCGTGCGCCGATGTAATGTATCAATTCCGCAGCCGCCAATTTACAGGAAAATGGTTTTTTAAACGTCCGCCGCCGGATTTGAGCCATCCAAGTGGGACCCCTTCGTAAGCTGCCAGCAACCAACCTTTTCCGGTTTCCTTTTCCAGTTTGAGGTCTTCCTTTTTAAGGTAGGAAATGGCTTCTTCCAGGCTTAAAGAAATGGTTGGAACTTGAGCGGACACTTCCTGTGTAAGTGCCAATTCATGCGAAGGTGTAAAGCCGTTCCGGTGGGCCTTACCCAGGTACAAGCCCGAGAGAATCAAATGGAGGTGTTGTTGGAGCTCAGGGAGTATTTCTTTCAAGGCAGAGGGAAAATAAAAGGCTTTTTCTCCTCTCCAGGTGATGTCAAGGTCATTTTCCAGCAGCTGCGCCAGCTCCTGTTTTGCAGCAGCCGTTACAGGTTTTTCCGGTCGAATCCCTTTTCGCTTTCGTTTGGAAGTATGTTGGCTGTGGGCTGAGTATACCCGCTCACGCGGTTCTCCTAACTTTTTCAGCCTACAGATAAACAGGCCTTCCCCTTTAACCCGGTGCGGCAGACACCTATATGCTGCATGGGCTGTTCCATTTACAGCCACAGGTTGGAGGCCCCATTCTTCTGGAAGTGCTACAGGGGAAAGTTCCCATTCTTCTCCAAAAGTTTCGAGTAGCCAGGCTATGTTTTCTTCATTTTCAGCTGGCGCGTAGGTACAGGTGCTGTAAATCAGGTGGCCGCCTGGGCGTACTGTTGGAAGGATATCTGCCAGGATACGGCGCTGGCGGGCTGCACATGTCGCTACGGCCTCCTCTGACCAATGGCCAATGCTTTCCGGGTCTTTTCGGAACATCCCTTCTCCTGAGCAAGGTGCATCTACCAGCACCAAGTCGAATGTCTTATATAATCCTCGAAAGTCAGCCGGATCATTCTGGGTAACCACACAGTTCGTGTTTCCCCAGCGGGTGAGGTTGCTGGCCAGTACCTTCGACCGACTGAAGATAACTTCATTGCTTACCAAAACCCCGAAGTCTGGAAGGGCGCCTGCAAGTAAGGTGCTTTTCCCTCCAGGGGCAGCACAGAGGTCTAATACCACGGAACCTTCCGCCAACTCCGGCAACAGGGCATGCATCACCATGGAAGAAGCCTCCTGCACATAATAGGCCCCCGCATGAAACCAGGGCTGCTGGCTGAAAATGGGCCTTTCCTTTAGGTAGTATCCAGATGGATGCCAGGGAACCCTTTCCTCTGATAACCCAGTAACTTTGGTGGGATTGATGCGCAAAGAAACCGGGGAGGGGTCATTTAGTGCCTGCAGGAAGGCTTTGGCTTCTTCTCCAAACTGTCGGTGAATTCGCTCTACAAAAGCTTCGGGCAATTCGATCATGATCTTCGGAACAATTGACGGTCAAATACAGGAAAGAAATACTCTCCCAATCCAATCAAGCCTACGGCCACTGAACAAATGAACACCTTGGAGACGGCTGCAAGCCCATATCCGTTGATGGGGCCGATTTGATGGTTAAGCAAAAACCCAATTAGGCAAATGCCCGCATACAGCAGGAGCCTGCCCATTCTATAAGGGATTGGATAATACTTTTGGCCGATCACATACACCATCACACACATGAAGCCGTAGGAAATCAGGGTGGTCCATGCACTCCCAATATATCCTATGCTGGGAATCAGAATTACATTGAGGATAATCGAAATGAGGGCACCCGTCCCGGCAAATAATATGGCAAAGCGGGTCTGTTTGGTGATTTTGAACCAAATGCTAAGGTTAATGTAGGCGGCTGAACATACGTAGGCCAATAAAAGAATGGGCACGACCTCCACGCCTTCCCAGTAATCTTTTCCAATAAAGGTTTTATCTCCGGTGAGACCCCAAAAGTTAAAGGACATAATTTCCAGGGCGAAGGAGCTGATAACCAGGAACCCCATCAGACAGGCAATCAGGAAATAGTGAAACACCACGGAGAAGGTTTCAGGAGAATCCTTGTCTTTCGCTGTGCGAAAAAAGAAAGGCTCGGCTGCATATCTAAATGCCTGGGTGACTAAGGCGATGAAAATTCCCATTTTGTAGCAGGCCGCATAAATGCCGTTAAGCTCTTCTCCTGTTCGAGGGACCCCGTTAAAAATGGAACCGTTTTCCCAAAGTTTAGGGATGAGAATACGATCGAGTACTTCGTTCATGGTGCCTGCCAGGCCCGCCAGCATGATATAGAATCCATACCCCGCCAGTTCCTGCATCAATTGTTTATCCACCTTGAGCCCTCTGGGGAAACCACTGACCAGGGCCATCAGCCACCTAATGCCGGAAGCAGCAACATTTACTGCAAAAATGTAGGTAATATCTGTGATACCTTGCACATAAATGAACCAGATGTTCAGGAAAAGGGTCAACACGATGTTAAACAGGTTAATCCCCGCAAAGAGCTTCGCTTTTTCCTGCTGGCGCAGCCTGGCAAGTGGCAGGGCTGCCATCACATCAAATCCAATAATGAGCATCACCAATCGGACGATGTCCACTTTATCTGGATAGTCCATTAGCCGAGCGATTAGGTTACTCAGGGGAAATCCCAGTACCCAAAATCCCGCTACCAGCAAATACACCCAGATAAATGCCTGATGATAGGCTTTGTCCGAATCTTTATGGTCTTCGGAAAATCGAAAAAGGGCTGTCTCCATCCCGAAGGTCAGGAATACATTGGCGAACGCGATATAGGAATAGAAGTAGCTAACGATGCCAAAAGCACCGATGGCTAGCTTGTTGGTGAAAATGGGGGTTAGCAAGATGTTCAACAGGCGGCCCAGCACAGAGCTAATGCCGTAAACAGCCGCCTGTCCGGCCAGTTTTTTCAATACCTGACGCATACCGTAGGAAGATACGAAACTTCGGGAGATCGGTTTATCTCGGTGGGTATTATTGTTTTCAGCTTTTTGACAGGTGGGTTAAGAATTAGCCCGCTATTAGGCTTCGGGTTTCGACAAGCTCAACCTCCACATGTGTTCGTACCCTGAGCCTTTCGAAGGGGGCTTTGAATTTATGGAAGGAGTACGTTCGGTTGCTAATTGCAACAGCCTTTTATCCCTTTTGAAGAATGACCGTCAACCATTCGTCTGAAAAGTGAAAATCCTTTAGCCGAAGGAAATTGGCAAACCGAGGCAAGAAAATAGATTTTCTTCGGCTGCCGACATCGATGACCAATTCATCTCCATATTTTTTCAGCGAAATATCTTCTCCCTCAATAAATGGGAGTCGGATACGAATGTGATAGGCATCTTTGGTTTCCTCTACCACAAAGGGATTCTCCCGGTGAAAAATTACTGTGGGATCCTCCCCCTGGTAAAAACGCGCTCCGATCTGCGCCAATAAATCCAGGCCAAATACTTCTTCCCCCAAATGAGGTGCCTGAAAAATAGGCAGTGGAGCAAAGCTTTCCTCTATCTCCTCCAAATAGGCCACCTGCGCATTCAGGTATTTGTTGAACCATTCTCCGGCGGCTTCCTCAGGCAATACTCGATTTACCAAAACTGCGTCCACATTATATCCATACAGCTGCAAGTAGGTGTAGGCACGTTTGGCTTCTTTGATGACCATCCGCTCCGGATTTGCTACCAGGCGAATGGAGCAGATATCCGGATTTTGGAATACTTCTTGGATGCGTTCAAGCTTCTCAAACAGGGCTTCCAGTTCTTCGTAGCCTTTGTCTACAGGAATATTGGTAAACCTTCGGACCATTGATCCCATGGTTTTAACCGCAAGCTTTTGCCCGGGAAATGCTCGGGTAAGCCAGGATTGGGTCACCTGGGGCAGGCTTAACAAAGTCAATGTCTCTCCCGTGGGCGCACTGTCAATCACCATCAGGTCATATTCCTGTTCCTGGTAAAATTTTTCAATCCACAAAAAAGCAGAAGCCTCCTCCATGCCAGGTAAAACAGAAAGTTCCTCTGCTACTACATTTCGGATGCCCTGAAACCGAAACAAGGTCAACATGAGCTGCCGCATATTGCCCCAGTACTTTTTCATGGAGTAGTATACGTCAAACTCCTGTCCGAACAGGTTGGGCTCGATTTGAACGGGTTCAGGTCCCAGGGTAACATCCAGGGCATCTGCCAGGCTATGTGCAGGATCAGTGGACATCACCAGGGTTCGGTACCCGGCCCTTGCAGCGGAAAGTGCAGTTGCCGCTGCTGCGGTGGTTTTTCCTACTCCTCCCTTTCCAGTAAATAAAATGATACGCATGTGAAGGTTTCAGCAATGAGGCTGCAAATTCAGAAAAAACCTCCTGAAACAAAAAAGGGCAGATTCCCGGAGAGAGAACCTGCCACTAGCCACGCGATGCAACAAAAAGAGTTGAATACGGTCTGTTGTTGGCTTGAAAAAGGGCAGATTCCCTTGAGGAGAGAACCTGCCACTAGCCACGCGATGCAACAACAATATCTTTAAGAACTTCTCCTTACAAGATAGGAGAACTATATACTTACCCCACTACAAGTTGGCTTGAAAAAGGGCAGATCCCCAATGAGAGAACCTGCCACTAGCCACGCGATGCAACAAAAAGGGGAAGTTACCTAATTAAAACCTTGTCAAACTACTTATACCATCACCTCTACCGTCCCCTCTTGACATCACAAATAAGCAGATGATAAATCTAATTGTCAAGAAAAAAATGATATTTTTTTTAAAAAAAGATCATTTAGCCTACACATTAACAGATTATTAATGTAAATGATAACAAAGTCTAATGTTTGTTCTATTTCTAACATGGAAAAGAACCCCTCCGAAATCCTTTGCAAAGGTCGATTTTCGAAGTGATTGCCCATAAAGTGGTAAAATCTCCATATTTTTGGGCGACAACTTAAAATGTTAATTTGTTAAGAAAGCCCCCACTCTTACTATCAATTTATAGGCATGGACTTATTCCATCAGCACAATAGCAAGCCCCCGCTGGCAGAACGAGTCAGGCCACAAAACCTGGGAGAGGTGATAGGACAGGCACATTTAATGGATCCTCAGGGCCCTTTCTTGCGTGCAATTAAGGCTGGCCGACTTGCTTCAATGATTTTTTGGGGACCTCCCGGGGTAGGTAAGACCACCCTGGCACAAATTATCGCCCAGGAAGCTGATCGTCCCTTTCGCCAGCTCAGTGCCATCCAGGCTGGGGTAAAAGATGTGCGGGAGGTACTCCGACAAGCAGCACGGTTTCCTGGGATGATCCTCTTCATAGATGAGGTTCATCGGTTTAATAAAGCACAGCAGGACTCTTTGTTAGGAGCGGTAGAAAAAGGACTTGTGACCCTGATAGGGGCCACGACCGAGAATCCGTCTTTTGAGGTAAACGCTGCCTTGCTTTCCAGGTGCCAGGTGTACATGCTCAATGCCTTGACGGAAGAAGAAGTGAAACAACTGCTTGTAAGGGCTATTCAAGCGGATGAGTGGTTACAGGAGTTGGCAGTAGACCTAAAGGAGACAGAAGCCATTTACCGGATTTCAGGAGGGGATGCCCGAAAAGCCCTTAGCCTATTGGAAATATTTCTCTTTACCCAAGATGAAAGCCAGCCCATTACCGTAACTGATGAGGGGGTGAAATCTGCTGCCCAGGAACACATTGCCCTATATGATAAAAGTGGGGAGCAGCACTATGACATGATTTCGGCCTTCATCAAGTCAATTCGGGGAGGAGACCCTAATGGGGCTGTCTACTGGCTGGCACGCATGCTCAATGGGGGAGAGGACGTGAAATTCATCGCTCGAAGGCTTATCATCTTGGCCTCTGAAGATATTGGCAATGCGAATCCCAATGCCCTTCTTCTGGCGAATGCCTGCTTTCAGTCCGTAAATGTGATTGGCATGCCCGAAGCACGTATCATCCTTGGCCAAACTGCCACCTACCTGGCCACGAGTGAAAAAAGCAACGCAGCGTATGCAGCCATCAATCAGGCCATGAAACAAGCCGCTGGAGACCCCCCTCGTCCGGTTCCCTTGCACCTGAGGAATGCACCTACTCAGTTCATGAAAAACATCGGCTACGGAACAGCGTATAAATATTCGCATGACTACAACGGGGAGGAAGGTAACCAAGAGTATTTACCTGAAGGACTAGAAGGAACAGCTTTTTACATGCCCAAGCCCATTGGTTCTGAAAAGAAGATACAGCAGTTTTTAGCAGAAAAGTGGGGAGATAAATACTCCTCCACATGAACAACCACTCAATTTGACGCAACAGCTTATCCCCCACATATTCCTTGAGCAACAACAGGCCCATGCTTTGCCGGTACTGGATGTCCGCTCTCCTGGTGAGTTTAGAAAAGGGCATATCCCACATGCGCACAATCTCCCCTTATTCGACAACGATGAGCGCGCGCTGATTGGAACCATGTACAAACAGCAAAGTAGGGAGCACGCGGTAGAAAAAGGATTGGAAATTGTAGGGCCCAAAATGACCTTATTGGTCCAGCAGGCCAAACAAATTGCTCCTGACAAACAGGTATTGCTGCATTGCTGGCGGGGAGGCATGCGGTCCGAAAGTGTCGCCTGGCTGTTGTCTACAGCCGGATTTTCGGTAAGCCTTTTGAAAGGCGGCTATAAAGCCTATCGAAAATACGTGCAACAGCAACTGGGAATTCTGCGGAAACTAGTCCTGATAGGGGGCTTTACCGGTAGTGGGAAGACCGAGTATTTACATGCCTTGGCAGAATTAGGGGAACAAATCCTGGACCTTGAAGGGCTGGCTCACCATAAAGGATCAGCATTTGGGGGAGTGTTGGAGTCAGCTCAACCTAGCTCTGAACATTTTGAAAACCAGCTGTATGAGGCATGCACGAAGATGCAAGTGGGAAAACGTATTTGGGTAGAGGACGAAAGTAGGGGCCTGGGGCAGGTCTTCATAAATGATGCGTTTTTCCAGGTAATGCGGCAGTCTCCAACCATCATCATGGAATGTCCCAAAGAAATCCGCGTTAACCGGCTCGTAGAAACTTATTCCCAAGCACCTAAGGACGAATTACGAGAAGGACTCGAAGTAATTCGTAGGAGGTTGGGGGACAAAAGGTTTCGGATAGCCCTTCAAGCCCTTGAAGCCGGGGATTATGCCACCGTAGCCCGCGAAGCCTTGATGTATTATGACAAAGCCTATCGGTTTAGCCTGGAAAAGAAACCTGTAAAAGGAGACCTGCTGGAGTGGGAGGGAGGCCCGGCTGAATTTCAGGCTCAGCGACTTATCCAGTTTGCCGACCAATTGGGACTCTAGAAACCTTCACTTAGCACTTGCTGGATAATTTTTCTGCAAGCCCCGGGTTCCTGGTCCAGCAGCAGGTGGGCCGCAGGAAGCGGATGGAGCTTTGCATGCGGAATTTTATTCAGCCAGAAAGAGGAATGCCGAAAAGGAATAATACGATCATATCTGCCCCAAATCAGGTGAACCGGCACCTCCATCTTTCCCAAGGCTTGCCAGGGAGTAGCCATTTTATCGTACAGTTCCCAAACCTGCTTCACTTGCAGCATACGATGAGGCGTCTTAAGATGGGTATGGAGGTAATGGTACAAATCTGTTGGCATCGGCCTGTATCGGTGGTAGCGTTCTAGCGGGTACCTGATGAGGGCGGGGTTGTTCATCAGGTAGGTTGCTGTAGCCCTTCCTGCCCAGGTCCGGGTTCCGAATGTGTGTAGCCAGGGGACTTTCCCCCCCGTTGGTGCAGCCAGCACCAAGCCTTTAATTTCCGTAAATGGCAGTGCCGCAAGTCCCATGGCCCATCTGGCCCCCATGCTAAATCCTACCAAATACACCTCATCCGGCTGGAACTGATCCAAAATTTCCTCAAAAAGACTCGTGAAAAAAGCTTCTCCCAATGGCTTATAATCCCCTAACCATGCCGATCCTCCAAAGGGAGGTACATCAAAACTTAGCACGCGCGCATCTGTAGGAATATCTGGAAATACCAGCTGGTACACCCGGCTATCCTGCTCATAGCCATGAAAGCAGCACACCAGTTTACGGCCATCTCCGCCGGATCTCCACAATAGCCGAGCTTCTGGAAGGGTTATCTGTCCTGGATGCCAGTTCATTCTTGTTGTGCCTTTTTTGCCCGAAACTTCCCCAGCCTGGCTTCGTGATCCGGTTCCTGTGCATATTCATGGATGATCCGTTGCTGCTCATCTGGAGGAATGTAAAACCTGCCAAATGCGGCCCAATAGGACTTTTTGGTGGTGCCTGACCAATGGATGTACACTTTGAAAAACTGATAAGATTGCAACAGATTTAAATTGATGCACAAAAAGGTAAACGTCCCCGCAAGTATTGCCCTCCATCGTTGCTCAAATGCCCAGGCAAAAAAGGCTCCCACAGAAATGGAAAGCGGTGCCATCGCTTCAATGAGGGCACGCATACCGAATCCTCCTCCGTACCACCAGGACCACCAGGAAGAGATGAGGTACAAATTGAGGGGGAAGAAAACCAGGAGGGGGATCAGCCAGCCTTTTGCATATCTGTCAATCCAAAATATCCCTGCAAACGCCAGCAACATGATGGGGGTGTACACCAACCAACCCTTTTGGTAGCTAAATAATACCTTGATCCACTCCGGTTGATCCCACAAAAATCCTTCATCGGTATAACTGATATACAGCCAGCTTCCAGCTATTTCCTTCCAATAGATGAACATGGGTGAAAGGGTGATCATTCCTATGCCGATTCCCAATGCCAACTGCTTCCAGTGGGAACCCACATGCCGGGCTTTCCTGCCAAAGTCAGCTATGGAGGAAATCCCATAGAGCAAAGGGAAAAGGAGGTAAAGCCCATTTATAGGTCGAATCAAAACCATAAACCCTGCAGCCAAGGCCATCAACCCCATGTCCGCCCACTTTCCCTGCTTATGCCACTCAATACAATGATACACCATCATCATGACCAGCGTGAAGGAGTAAACATGTGGCATGGTCGGATCCTGCAGAGTATAATACAGGAGATTGGTGCCCAGGCCAATTACCAGCATTACAGCAACCGTGACCTTTTCCTGAAAATAGCTCAACAGGGTTTTCCTCAGGTAAAAGAACCCAAGCATATGGAATGCGAGGGCTGCAACGAGCAAGGCCACGCGATAGGGGATCGTGAATCCATTTGCCTCATATCCCAGCGGTGCTGCCAGCAGGTGTGCGCCTAAAAAGAAGGGGGTCCAAATAACGGCCAGTCCGGGTGTATATTTATTTACACGCTTGCCTGAATGAGGGGAAAGGTGAAAAATGTAGGGGAGGGGCTTAAACGATTCCTTATACTCAGGCATTGTGCCCACGAAAGATGGGTCAAAATCATGGTAAATAAAGGCCGATGGCAGGTACATATAGTACCCCAGTCCGTCACTTTCGATGGGGGCTGTCCGGGTTTCATGTCTGTAAATTCTCACGTCAGAAACCCACCAGATATGGATTCCTGCAACCAGAAAAATTAACCACCAACTGAAGGACTTTTTCGGGAGCATTTAGGTAAAAATAGAGATTTTTCCGTTTTCGGAAAGCTGCGGGTATTTGCTTACCTTTGCACCGGATTTACAGCATGTCTACTGCCAATAATTTTGTGTAATGATTGAAGTATCGAATCTTTCGCTCCGTTTTGGCAAACGGGCGTTATTTGAAGATGTAAATGTAAAATTTACCCCCGGGAACTGTTACGGGGTGATTGGGGCGAATGGAGCCGGAAAATCGACCTTCCTGAGGATTCTTTCGGGAGAGCAGGACCCTACCACTGGTCATGTCCACATCACTCCTGGAGAGCGGCTTTCTGTCCTGAAGCAGGACCACTTTGCTTATGATGACTATCAGGTATTGGAAACGGTGGTGATGGGCAACCAGAAGCTGTATGACCTGAAGAAGGGAATTGATGCTATTTATGCCAAGCCGGATTTCAGCGAAGAAGACGGAATTCGTGCAGGTGAGATGAGTGCCGAATTCGAAGACATGGACGGCTGGAATGCAGAATCTGATGCCGCCTCTCTGCTCAGTAACCTGGGGATTCCAGAGTCATTGCATTTCTCACAAATGGATCAACTCAGCGGCAACCAGAAGGTGCGGGTACTGTTGGCGCAAGCCCTGTTTGGAAACCCGGATATCCTGCTGCTGGACGAACCTACCAACGACCTGGATGTGGAAACCATTACCTGGTTGGAGGACTTCCTGGCAGATTATCGCAATACAGTAATTGTGGTGTCTCACGACCGTCACTTCCTGGATGCAGTGTGTACCCACGTTGCGGATATTGATTTCGGAAAAATCAACCTTCACACCGGCAACTATGAGTTCTGGTACCAGACCAGCCAGTTGGCACTGCGCCAGCAAGCTGACCGGAACAGAAAGCTGGAAGACAAGCGGAAGGAGCTGCAATCCTTTATTGAGCGATTCAGTGCCAACGCTGCAAAGTCCCGTCAGGCAACTGCCCGCAAGAAAATGCTGGCCAAGCTGAACCTCGAAGAGATTCGCCCTTCAAATCGACGTTACCCAGGTATCATCTGGCAGCAAGAGCGGGTAGCGGGAGATCAGATCCTGGAGGTGAATGGCCTGACCAAATCAATTGGTGGCCGCACCCTGTTTCAGGATGTGACCTTTGAGATGCAACGCGGCGATAAAATCGCGTTGATCTCCCGCGATACCACTGCGGTAAATGCTTTTTTCGATGTGCTGATGGGCAAGGATGTGGCAGACAGTGGCACGTTCAAGTTTGGGGTGACAATTAAAAAAGCATATCTCCCCAACGAGAATGACGAATACTTCCAGGAGCCAGAAACCCTGATCGACTGGCTGCGCCAGTTTGCGCCCAACCAGGAAGAGACCTACGTACGGGGGTTTTTGGGCAAAATGCTGTTCTCAGGTGAAGATTCCCTGAAAAAAGCAACGGTCCTATCTGGAGGAGAAAAAGTGCGGTGCATGATCTCTCGCATGATGCTGCTCCAGCCCAACTTCCTGATCCTGGATGAGCCCACCAGCCACCTGGATTTGGAGTCTATCCAAGCCTTCAACAACTCCCTGGTGGATTATCCCGGTTCCTTATTGCTACATTCCCAGGACCAAACCTTCAACCAGTCTGTGGCTACCCGGGTAATCGAGCTTACCCCTTCTGGTATTCTGGACAAGATGGTACCATTCGATGAATACCTTTCGAGTGACACCATCCGTGAGCAGAGAATGGAGATGTACGGAGCTGCTGTGTAGCCCCAGTTGAACACACCTACATTGGACAGGGCCCTTTTCAGGATTTCATCTTGAGAAGGGCTTTTTGTTGCTAGGCCTCTTCGGTAAGTAAATACCCGTTATTGAATTAATGAGTCTTCCAATGTCTTGCTTTGGAATTCCTAGTTTAAACATATGTAATTTTTTGCATATATTTCGACAAATGTCTTTGCGTCTGATCACTCGCTGCTTAAGCTTAGTTCGTATTCTGTTCCCTCTCCTTCCTGGGCTATGCTTACAGTAGCCTAAGCATGGCCTGCTACCATAGGTTTCACTCATAGAATAACACACCCTTATGAAATACCTTTCCTTTTTGCTTTGCTTTATCTGTGCGCTAGGATATGCCCAGCGGCCCTATACGGCTATGCTTCATGAAGATGCGCATTGGGTTTCAGGACATCCAAATATTGAAAGAGATGCGTTGTTAACTTATGAAATTACCATCAAGGGTGACACCACCATAGGTGGGCTTCTTTATAAAAAGATATTTTCCAGACCTGTTATTCGATTTAAGGATGGCCGAAATGGTGCATTTCGTTATTTATATACTGACACAACAACGCTAGAAGCTTTTTCGAGAGAAGATACCACAGATCGGAAGGTGTACATGATCTTCCGAACTAGCAACAGCCTGCTCACCCCTTTACAGCAATGCCAAACGGATGTAGAATTGTTATGGTATGATTTTTCTTTGGAAGCTGGAGAGTCAGTTCCTAACTGTGGCTATGTGGGTCCAAGTTCGGATACCCTCTCCAATATTTCGATGGATAGCACCTTTGAAGGTTCTTCCTTCCCGCTGGAGGTCATATCCAACCCAAGGAACCGGTATGACATAATTCAGAATCGGGGTACGAATGAATTTAGCTTTTGGGAGGGCATTGGCAAACAAAAAGGATTCCTCAACTCATATATCAATGGAATTGCTCAAACCCAGGAAAATCAGATGCTCTTGTTTTGTAGAGATAGCTTACTTGGCTGCAAGGATAGGTTTGTAAAATCTGTATCCTCCTCCCCAGTCCGTCCCTACCGCTCCCTGCTTTTTGAAGATGCGCATTGGATTGTTTCTCGTGGGCTTGATGCGTATGAAACTACTATTGGAGGAGATACTATCGTTGCAAGAACAAGGTATAAAAAGGTGTATAATCAGAGTCTCCAATCTTATGTGACAGGTAGTGATAAACCACCTTACTACAGGAGTGGAAAAAGGGAAATAGAAGCATTATTGAGAGAAGATACCGCCTCTAGAAAAGTATATGCCATTTTCCTTAAAGCAGGATCAAACAGTCTGAATAGATCCCCCTGTACGCCGGGACAGGAAGTGCTATTATATGATTTCACAACGGAGGTGCTAGATACCATTGTTCATTGCCAAAGTAGAACTACCTACCAATATGCCAGGGAATATCGGCCATCGGGGGAAGCTGTCCGGGACATGAATGCCATAACAGGGATAGACAGCCTTCAGTATTTTTATTTTGCTTTCAAGGCAAAAGATCTTGGCCTAAGCGAAGCCAACGATAGGGTACACATTGAAGGAATAGGCTCTTCATATGGGCTGCTGGAAACCGGAATAGCATGGTCCGGTAGTCGAAGACTTGCGTATTACTGCCGCGAAAGCCTCGGCGGTTGCCCGGAGTTTTGGCTGGTGAATAATGAAGATCCAAGCAATTCCTACCTCAACTGGGAAGTCACCCAAGACTACACCCGCCAAGTTCTACGCATCCGATTTCCCCAAGATCGCCCCGATGCAGTGGTGTTGTATGACCTCTCTGGTCGGGAGGTCATGCGAAAAGCTGTAGAGCGTCAGTCTGAACTGGAAGTTTCTCTGGCGCAGTTTCCGGCAGGAATGTATGTGGTGGGGGCGGAGGCCAACCATCGAATTGTTAGAAGGAAAAAGGTGATTCGGTAGATGCCAGACAGCTTAGCGTGGTTTTATAGTTCTCCAAGTCGAGATGTATGATTTTTGACCGTGATGACTTTTGGAAAATGGAAGACTGGTCAGATCTCGTAGTGTTCATGAGATGTACCTCCGGTCTCTGACCGGAGGGAATATACGCCGTTCAGATAACAGCGGTACAAAATTCTGGTTCTTTGACCATTTCAGCGGATTCTCTTAATTAGCATGTCATTTGGATCAAGCTTTAGGAATCAAATAAGGTATAAAAAATTGATTTTCAGGTACTTATTAGATGTCTCGACAAGCTACTTATAGCAACTTTTGCAACTGTCTGTTTATCAGGCTTAATGAAATTAGCATAATTGAAACTAGGAATGGAAAGTTATGATGTGGTACTTTTTCAATCGTCAAAAATTACCCAAAAAACTCCCCCAAACAAACGCTTCCCCCCGCAACCCTTCGCCGCCCCCGCAGTTTGGGGAGGCCATCGCGCGTGTTTTTCTGCGAAAATTTGGGCAGGGACGGTGAAATCGGCGTGATTAACCGATCCTGTTTCCTTTTGTCATCTATACAACAGTAGCGCCACAGCGGTATCCATATTCGACATGACAGCGACTACTTCGCCCGCAGAAGTTGTCAGAGGACCAAAATTCTTTTCTCCTCCTAATTTCCACAAAGCTTACCTTGGTATATTATCCTTGGCAAGATTTGAATCCCTGTCAAGGGTTAATATGTGAGGCCCGCATGGCCAACGCCTCTTCATAATGAGCCTGATAAGCAGCTTCAAGAGGAATGGCTTTGTCAACTTCAGCAATATCCCAGTCGCCAAGGTGATAGTACAGGGTAGGTTTTGGGTTCGAAAAATAATCTAAAAAGGCAGCAAAGAAGATTACCTGAGGGGAAGGCTGAAGGTGCCGAAGCAGCTTTTCTGTCCCTGATTGAAACGAAATGTCATGCTGATGCTGAGAGTGAATCTTCCCCTGTGGAAACATCAGCACCAAGTTATCGGGCTGCTGGAGTAGCTCCTTTGCATAATTCATCGAATGAACCATGTCCCTGCTACCCGGCTGTATGGAAAAGGCACCTGCCTGCCGTAAAAATGTCCGCTGGACCAGCTGTTCCTCCAGCATCATCACATGAAATTGCTTCCTCCAAAGCCTTCGGTTTACCTCCAACGCCCAAAAACCATCCCACCAACTGATGTGATTGCCCACCATCAAGACGGATCGGTCAAGGGCGACTTCCGCATGGCCGATCACCTGGATTTCATGGAACCGAAAGCGAATGGCCCATTGGGTGAATTGCTGCCAGAAGAAAGTGCCTGTCGGAGTAGGATTGGCCGTAATCATGGCAAGCGGTCATTTGGCTACCGGAACTGGCTCAACCAAATCTCCAACGATCCTGGCCGACAGCAAGCTGAGCGGAATACCGCCCCCTGGATGTACGCTCCCGCCACAGAAATACAGGTTTTTGATTCGCTGGCTGAAATTAGGGTGTCTCAGGAAGGCGGCAAATTTGTTGTTGGAGCTGCTCCCGTACAAGGCACCCCGAAAGGAAGACGTCCACGATTCGATGCCTGGCGGGTCCATGACGCGTTCTCCCTCAATGTGATCTTCCACGGGTTTCCCCAACATCCGCTCCAGTTTGGTGATGATGGCCTCACGTGCCTGCAGTGTAAGTGTCTCCCAATCCTGGCCTTGATTTGCCGGCACATTGATCATCGTGAACCAGTTTTCACCTCCTGGAGGGGCATCTTTCTCCAGTTTTTTGGAGCTGATAAATACGTAAACCGTCGGGTCAGTGGGGACTGTCTTTTCCTGCCAGATTTGGTTGAACTCTTGTTGGTAATCTCCGCTGAAGAAAATGTTGTGCAGGTCCAGTTCCGGGAAGTTTTTGTTGACTCCCCAGTAAAAAATAAGGGCAGAGCTGGAGCGTGGTTGGTTGAGCGTACGCTCAGGTGCGGGTTGGTCCGCCAGCAGCTTACGGTAGGTAGGTACCACATCCATGTTGCTGACTACCACATCAAAAGGCTCAAATTCCCCATTCAACCAAATGCCGGTGGCCCGTTGATTTTCTACCTCAATCTTGTCTACAGGCTGGTTCAGGTGAAATTTTACGCCCAAATCCTTCGCCAACTGAATCAAGGCCCTTGGGATGGCCACCATACCTTCTTTCGGTAAAAATGCGCCCTGGTTGAATTCCAGGTGAGGGATCACATTCAAAGTAGCAGGTGCCTGATAAGGATCTGAGCCATTATAGGTGGCATAGCGGTTAAACAATTGCACCACTCGGGGGTCTTGAAATTGCGCAGCATTGGCTTGGTGCATGCTCCGAAAAGCATCGATCCGGTGGAGCTTTAGGATTGACCGCAGGGTGTCGGGTAGTAGAAAAGTCTTCAGTTTATGCAGGGATTTCTCCAGAAACACATGCCCCGTGATGTCATACAGTTCCCGGCTTCGTTCGAGCAATTGCCCTATCTGAGCTTCGGTAACGCCAGTTTTTGCAGCTACTTCTTTGGCAAATGCCTGCTGATCTGCTTTAGCGTCCAGCACAGTCCCATCTTCATAAAAATATCGGCAAACCGGGTCCAGGCGCTCATAGGTGAAATAAGGTTCAATGGGTACGCCGGCAAGTTCAAATAACTCCTCCACCTGCCTGGGCATTGTGAAAAGAGAAGGGCCAGAATCAAATCGGTAGTCTCCCACCCAGAATTCGCCCAGCTTTCCCCCGGCGTACTCATTGGCTTCAAATACAGATACGTCATAACCTTTTAGCTGCAACCGGATGGCAGTTCCTATTCCCCCTATGCCCGCACCGATAATTCCTGCTTTCTTCATATGCAATTGTTAAACATATGAAGAACCTAAGTTTTGTTTTTTTGTTTAATTAGGCCCTGCTATGCTTTCGTCATCAACAAAACGGAATGATTGTGTACAGCAGCTGTCTTTTTTATCCATTTATCTCAGAACATTGACCATGCCAGATACGCCCTTGAGAGTTGCAGCCCTATGTTTACTCCTTTTGAGTTCACTCTCCCTTTTTGCCCAGCCTACAGATAAATTTTTTGCCAAACAGGAGGTGCTGGCAGACCTGTCCTATCTGTACGAATCCCTTCAGGATGCGCATTACAATGCCTTTGCCTATACCTCGGAGGAAGAATTTTTAGCTGCCTATCAACGGGTGCGTGCTTCGGTTGTGCAGGACTCCATGAGCCATTTGGAGGTAATCAATACCTTCCAACAACTAATAGCAACCATCAAAAATGGACATACGGAAATAGATTTTCCCATTGCCTCTTATATGAATTACGCCACAAGTGGAGGGACCCTTTTTCCACTGGAAATCGCATTTGAGGAAGGAAGGCCGCTCGTTCGAAAGAATTTTTCGGCCGCCAAGGAGATTGCGTCAGGGGCAGAAGTTCTCAGCATAAATGGAATGCCCATCCAAGAGGTGCTCAACAGGATTTATCCGCATATATCTGCTGAGCGGCTATACTTCAAGCAAGCTAAACTGGAGCTTATTTCTTTCCCCAGGTATTATTGGCAGGTATTTGGACAACAAGATAGCTTTTCGGTACAAATTCGCCAAGGAGGTATCATTCATACATACACCTTCCCTGCGGTGAATTTAGTAACGGGATACGAGTATAAACGAGATGAGGTATTGAATGCAAAGATGGAGGTCAAATTCTTTGAATCAGCCGCTTACCTTAACCCGGGAAACCTCAGTGGAGATGAACCCGCATTTCAGGCATTTATCGATTCTGCATTTGCCGTTATTCTTGAGAGTGGCAAACCTAACCTGATCATTGATTTGAGAAATAACAGAGGCGGAGACGACACCTTCAGTGATTATGTGGTTTCCTTCATCGCCGATAAACCCTTTAAGTGGATTTCCTCCTTGTCCATTAGGTCGAGTAAGTTTCTTAAGGCTCACATTCGTGCAAACAGGGATACCACGAATGAATATAATCGCCTCCTCCTTTCCAAGGCAGACGGAGCAGTGTTCCCATATGAGTTTGAACCCTATTCACCTCAGCCCGAGCAAAACCGGTTTCAAGGTAAAGTATATGTCCTGGTCAATCGCCAGTCTCATTCCCAGTCCGCAGTGATGGCTGCTCAGGTTCAGGATTATGGTTTTGGGACCATCGTGGGAGAAGAAACGGGCGATTATCCCTCCCTTTATGCTTCACAGTTCCAATATACGCTGCCCAAGACTGGGGTTGTGGTGAAAGTCTCAAAGGGATACATGGTCCGGGTCAATGGCAGCAAAAAGCCCGAGGGTGTAATTCCTGATCTCATGGTCAAGGATTATTTGTTGGATGAGCAGGACGAGATTTTGGATGATCTTTTAAAGAAGCTTTAGTTTGTTCCTGACAATACCTATTTCTCAAACCCTTTAACCCCTTTCCCTGATGAATGCCTTCCTTAAACTTATGGTTGTCCTGGCCTGCACGTTACTCGTTTCTACTGGCTGTACCACCAAAAAGAAAACTGAACCCCAGACAGTATCCCCAGAACAAATAGATAATTCTTCAGAAGCGTCTTCAACCGATGCCGAAGTGCCCACTGGGCTTACCAGTCAGATTGAACAGGCCCATGAAAAGGGGGCATTTTTATCGCGGGAAGCAATTCAGTTTGATTTGGTGCTGACATTTGGAGGGAAAGAGCGGTTGAATGGTACCATCACAACGGCAACCAATTCCTCTTGGGGATTAATTGAGCTTTCAAGTGGAGGAAAAATCTACGTGGACAAAAACAAGGTATTCTGCTCGCCAGCGTTGGCCGACAAAAAATCTGTTCGCTTTGACGCATATACCTGGACCTACTTTTTCTTGTTTCCCTACAAGCTAAGTGACCCGGGAACCCAATGGTCAGCGTTCAGCAATGGGGTTATTGAAGGAAAATTGTTCAACACCCAAAAGCTGTCCTTCGCTGCCGGCATAGGAGATGCTCCGGATGATTGGTACATCTTATTCACCGATCCTGAGACACACGTCCTGGAATATGTCGCCTACATTGTTACAGCAGGAAAAAGCCAGGAAGAGGCTGAGGCCGACCCACATGCCATCCAATACAAGCAATACAAAAAGGTGGATGAGGTTCCCATTGCCCACGAATGGGTGTTCTGGGAGTGGCGAAAAGAAAAGGGGGTAACCCGGCAGCTGGGTCAAGCCACGCTGTCAAATGTTGCATTTGTCTCGGCTTCCCCTGAATTCACGGAGGTGCCAGAAGGCTTTGTAGAAATACAATAGCCTGAGGAAGCCAGTTATCTTTTTCAGGTAAATCAGGTAAGTAAAAACTTGAGTACGGTAAACGTGCGGTTTACCATGTCTCCAGCCTTGCTTTTGACCCACTCTGATTCACGTGAAACCTCCACTTCCGCCCCTGCGAAGGCCGACTGCTGTCCTAAGCGGAGCACTTTTGCGGTGTCGTAGAGTTGAAACCTTTTCCCGACGAAAGGTAATTTTTTCATGAACTCCTTTTCTGAAAAGGTCACCACAAACGAACCCGTAGGTTTGAGAACCCGGTGGATTTCATTGAGCAATTCAATGGGGCGTTTCCAGAAGTAAATCGTATTTACAGTCATTACGCAGTCAAAACGCTCGCTTGCAAAGGGGATTACCGTTCCATTAAATAGGTGGAATTCCGCCTGGCCAAATGAAACAGCTTGCCGATTGTTGCGGTGGGCTTCTGTGTACATGGTTTCAGAGACTTCCAAACCCGTATACAAAATTCCCTTTGCCTGCTTAAGCAACCCATCCAGGTGCCCACAATTTCCGTGGCCCAGTTCCAGTACCCTACTTTTATCTTTGAGGTTAAGCATCGTTATAGAAGTGCGGGTCATGTTGATGTTGGTGGCATTCATGTTTTCTCCCATGCTCACACCTGCAGCACCGCTTGGACAACTCAGCTGGGCTTCCAATTCCTGCAATTCTTCATTTGATAAGTCTGGTGTCACAATAGGGGGATTACATTTTTACAGAGCTTCTCATAATGGGCCCAGTAGGTTTTGGATCATATTCTGAGACAATTGAGCACTTCTAGTGGCTTACAATTTTCATCTGCTCAATAATCGCCTTTATTTAGAATCATTCAAAATAAGGCTATTATTTTACCTTTTGGGATGACAATAGTCATGGATAAGCGGTTTTATTGCGTGAATGATAGACCATGAGGTGCTGGTAACCCACAGCCTCTCCAGTTTCCAGATGCTCCGGAAAGATTATCGGCTTTGGCTTCGCAAGGAACAGAACCAGAGAGAGGAAACAGACGAAAAATGGCAAAATAAAAGAGGGCAACTCGGGTTTATGTCCAAGTTGCCCTTAGATGGGATTTGTTTTCAGGTAAGGCTAATCCGAAAGTTAGGAGAAATGATAGGCTTGAAATTTGGTTTCCTACCGCTCAGTTAGCACCTGGCGTTTCTTGAATTCTTCTAGGCCTTTCTTAAAAAAGGTGCGGTATTCTTGCAGGTCCAAATTCCCGCTGTACCCTTTTGAAGGCAATAATAGCTTTTCGTTATGATCAAGCAGTACATACCATGGCTGTGCATTAGAGTAGTAGACCTCCTTTTCATACTGTAACCACTTATCACCAACGGTTCGGAGTTTACTCCCATCGCGTCCACGCTCAATCTTTTCCAGTTGCTCTTTATCATCCGTGTAAAGGGAGATCAATACATATTCTTCTGTAATGAAGCGACGAATCTCAGCGTCTGGCCAGGCATTTTTTTCAAGGTAACGGCAGTTTTTACAGGTGTGCCCGGTAAAGTCCAGGAAAACAGGTTTTCCCTGTTCACGTGCATATGCCAGCCCTTGTTCGAGGTCGTAAAATGCGCAGAAGCCACGAGGGGAATGCGAGGCAAGGTGGTTGTGTTTTTTATCTGGATAGTTACAGATTCCTGCAATGGCATCAGAAGACTGTTGCTCCTGGCCAGGCACAAGGACCACGCCCATGTCGTTATTTACCGGCGGTAAAATGCCAGATAATAATGGGAGAGGAGCACCTGTCAGTCCGGGCAATAGATACAGAACAATCCAGAAGCTGGTCATGGCTGCGATGAGTTGGGGCACTTTTACCCGCTCCCCTGCCTGAGAAGCGATGGGTAAGGGAAGTTTGTTTAATAAGAACATTCCCAAAAATCCGAAGAGTACCATGCCCATTCCTACGACTACCTCCCGGTCAAGCAAGCCCTTATGCCAGCTCGGCTCAGAAAGTACAGCTGCTGCGTCGTTAAGGACTACCCCCATATCAGGGTTCACTTCTGGCAAAAATCCTCCCAACAGACGAAGGGGTGCCCCGTATAGTCCGGGGAATAGGTAAAAGGCAAATCCCATACTTGCAGCACCAAGCCCCAAGCGGAACCACGATAGCTTTTTCAGGGGAGAATCGTGGGGCAATTGCAGGCCACCGAGCAGGTACACGCCCAGCATCACAAAAATCACCACCCATGCACCTACAAATATTTCCCTGTCGAGGATGCCTAAATGCCACACCAAGTCCGCATTACTCAGGTAGGTCATGGCAAGTGCAAGCTCCAGAAACCCAAGCGTCACCTTTACGCTGTTGAGCCAGCCACCAGAACGAGGAAGGGAATTCATCATGCCGGGGAAGAGGGCAAACAAGGCAAAAGGGATGGCGATGGCGGAACTAAAGCCCAGCATGGAAACAGTTGGCCCGAGGTAGGACTTTCCACTCGCTGCCTGAAACAGGGCAGTACTCACCAGAGGTCCGGTACAGGAAAAGGAAACCACCGCAAGGGTCATGGCCATGAAGAAAATCCCCAGCAAGCCGCCCTGATCGCTGTTTTTGCCAAGTGCTGTACTCCAGGAAGCAGGCAAAGTGATTTCGAACATGCCCAAAAAGGACAGGGCAAAGACAAAAATCAGCAGGAAGAAGGCGATGTTGACGTAGGGATTGATCGCAATCTTTTGCATGGTCTCAGGACCTACCAGGATGGATACCATCAATCCCAGGATGGTGTATATCGCAACGATGGACAAGCCATAGAAAGTTGCGTTTCGGATGCCTTTTGCCCGATCCTGGCTCTGCTTGGTGAAAAAGCTCACCGTCAGCGGAATCATCGGGAAGATGCAAGGGGTGAACAACGCTGCTAACCCAAAGGCAAAGCTTTCAAAAAACATCGCCCAGAGACTCTTTTCCTCTTTTTCACCTATCACTGGCTCTACTTCTTTTTCTACCACAGGTACAATGGTGGAGGCAGCTTTCCCATAGCGTTTTTCAATCTCTACCGTTTTGTTGACACAGGTTCCTTCGTTACAGACCTGATAGCTCAAGCTCCCAACGATGTCGGGATTTTCTTCTGTAATGGTAAGCTGTTGGCTAAAGGTTACTTCGTTTTTATAGTAATACAGCGTGGTTTCATAAATATCGTCAAATAAGGACTTTCGTTTACCGTCCTCTGTGAGCTTTCCCGTAAGCTCTACCCCCCTGCTTTCACTGTTCAGTGTATCTAATGTGAAAATCGTAGGGAGATTAGCTGGCTTTTCAGGCTCAATACTTGAATAGATGTAATATCCCTCATCAATTTTGCCTTTGAAAACCAGGGTGTAGACGTCTCCAACTTTAGGAGAAGCCTCAGGGAATCCGTCTTTCACTTCCCATTTGACCGGATCAAGCAAGCCTTTGGGCTGCATTTCTCCTTCCGGCTGAACAACTGGCGGTAGCCCAGGAGCCTGAATAACTTCGTAGGAAGGGACCTCATTTGGGGTGGCTTCAGCTGAAGAAGGAGATTCAGATGGAGTTTCTGGGTCTGCAGGGGCCGAAGCGGGTGATCCTGATTCCTGAGGAGGGGTGGCTGTCTCCTGTTGTGGGGCTGGTGAAGCAGATCCTGCTACTTCCAGGGCAAGTTCTACTTCTTCGTATGCAGGGATACAGCGAGAATCATCACATACCTGGTAACTGACAGGTCCTACTATTTTCGCTCCCTTATCCGTGATCTTAATTTTTTGGGTGAAGGTGACGCTGCTTTTGAAATAGGCAAGGTCTGCTTCGAATATGTCATCATATTCCTGGATTTTCTTTCCCTTTTCGGTCAATCCTCCAATCAGTTCTACTCCTTTGCTTTCATCATCCAAAGAGAAAACGGTGGGTAATACCGGCGATCCTTCCGGTTGGTTGGCTGCATAGATATGGTAGCCTTTATCAATACTGACCTCAAATTTCAGGTCTACTTCCTGTCCCACTTCATAGGGCCCGGCAGGGGAAAGCTGCGTATTCCATCTTGCGGCGGTTTCAATTTGGCCTTGTAAAGAAACGATTGCCAGCAGAAGCATGCTGGTCAAAAGGGTTCGAGGCCCTGCATAAAAAACCTTGACAGGGTTCCAAACCCTGTCAAGGTTTATGGTTGTGGATTGGCCAAAAATATGCTGAAATATGCGAGGATCAACTCTCATGATCTGTTGTAGGTTCTTACAAAAATGAATCGACTACCTGCAAGACGACCACGAGCATACGGTTGATTGCAGGTTGAAAAAATCAACAAACAATATACGCAAATCAAGCCAATAAGGTACTGAGCAGTACCCGGCCGTCAAGATTACCGAGCATATTGTCTGAGGCACGTTCCGGGTGGGGCATCATGCCAAATACATTTCCCCCTTCGTTACACACCCCCGCAATATGGTTGATGCTACCGTTTGGATTTGCTGTCTCGCTGACATTTCCGTCTTGGTCACAATACCGAAACAACACCTGTTCGTTGTCTTCCAGCTTTTTGAGCACGTCTTCTGTAGCATAATAATTGCCCTCAGCGTGCGCAACGGGAATTTTGTAAGCCCTGCCTTCCAAGCTTTCTGTGAGGAGGCAGCTCTGGTTTGCCGGGCGAATGAATACATTCTTACAGACAAAATTCATGGAAGTATTCCGCAGCAAAGCCCCTTCGAGCAGCCCAGCCTCTGTGAGCATCTGAAAGCCGTTACAGATGCCCATGACATAGCCGCCGCGTTTTGCGTGCTCATTGACCGCTTTCATGATGGGAGAAAACCGCGCAATCGCACCAGAACGCAGGTAATCGCCATAGGAAAACCCACCGGGAAGAAACACAAAGTCACATCCTTGCAGGTCTGTTTCTTTGTGCCACAGATGAACCACCTCCTGATCGAGGTTTTCTCTCAAGCTGTAAATAAGGTCTTGATCACAATTGCTACCGGGGAAGGTAATGACACCAAACTTCATGTAAATGGTTGGTTAGGCGATACATTAAAACACAAAGATACAGCATTACCGGGAGGAATGGGAATTTGATTTATGCTGGCCTGAGAATTTGTCAAAGATTTAGTTCTGGAAGCACGAGGTTTCTCATTAGCCTCCCTTACAAAGAATCCCTACCTTTGCGTTCCCAAAATTGTGGACATGGTGAACATCCAAAAATTACTCGTACAAAGCCGTAATGAGTCTAAGCTCGTGGCACGACTTTCGGACGAAGCGCGACAGCACATGATGGCTGATCTTGCGGAATTACTCCTGGCACATAAAAGCAAAATAATTACCTCCAATGGGAAGGACCTGGAGCGGATGGAAGATGGAAACCCCAAGAAAGATCGCCTTCGCCTGACTGAAGACCGCGTAGACGCGCTCATTGAAGGAGTAAGGCAAGTGGGTCGCCTTCCGGACCCAACTGGCAAGGTGTTACGCGAAACAACACTTGAGAATGGCCTCAATGTCCAGTTGACCTCAGTTCCTCTTGGGGTTGTTGGCGTAATTTACGAATCACGTCCCAATGTCACGGTTGACGTTGCCGCACTTTGCCTGCGAGCGGGCAATGCCTGTGTGTTGCGCGGAGGTTCGGAGGCCATCTACAGCAATGCCAAGCTTGTCAGCCTGATCCACACCGTCATTCATGACTATGGACTTGGGCCGGGGAGTGTGCAACTCATGCCGGTAGACCGTATGTATGTGAAAGAAATGCTCCTGGCTGAGCGATACCTGGACGTCATCATTCCCAGGGGTTCTCAGGCATTGATTGACTTCGTCAGGAGGAATTCCCGTGTCCCAACCATCGAAACCGGTGCGGGTGTTTGCCACACCTATGTAAGTGCTACTGCCAACCTGGTGAAGGCGGCAGCCATTGCCGTGAATGCCAAAGTTTCTCGTCCAACCGTGTGTAATGCGCTGGATACGCTGCTGGTTCATCAATCTGTAGCAGAAGATTTCCTGCCCAAAATCCTGGCGGGCTTTAATGCTTATGCAGTGGAAATATTGGCCGATCCCACAGCCCATCAAATCCTGAAGTCTTACGAGTACCCTTTTCTACAGGCTGCAACTGAAGAAGACTTTGGCAATGAATTCCTCGATTTTAGGTGCTCTGTAAAAGTAGTAGAGGACACAGACGAGGCTTTGGAACATATTGCCCTCTACTCTTCACGGCATTCAGAAGCGATTATCTCGGAAGACGAAGCAGAATGTGACCGCTTTCTTCATGAAGTGGACGCAGCAGCAGTGTATGCCAATGCCTCTACCCGGTTCACCGATGGCGGAGAATTTGGCCTTGGAGCAGAAATTGGTATTTCCACTCAAAAGCTGCATGCACGAGGACCATTCGCCCTGGAAAAGCTTACGACTGAGAAGTGGTTTGTCAGAGGTAATGGACAAATTAGGGAGTGATTTCACCATTTCTACCACCTAATACCCAATAGCTAATCCCCATCGCCTATTAATCCAAATACACCCCTATCCGCTCAATTACCAGGTTAAGCCGGGCAATCCCTTCGGTGTTGGAGGTGAAGACTTTGTTGCCGTTGAATTTCTTTACCAATTCGGCCACCCGTTTGGAATTACCCGGGCCCAGTTGGATGTAAAACAGCTTTTCGTACGGGGCTAATGCACCTTTTCGGAAGGAGCTGATTGTTCCGCTGTAATCCCAGTTGAACCCATAAAAGCTCACAGGAGACCGGTTGATCTTGGTGAGGTCAGACAATTCCATGCCCACCCTAACGCCCTCTTGCAAGTGCCATTTTCCATTGGGTTGGGTAACGTAAACCGTTTTTACGGTGGTCTTTTTGGGGTCTTTCCAGATAATTCGCAGTTCATCAAAGGTCCCTTCATATAAGATGGTGCAATCTTCTGAAGATTTTTCCGTCAGCTTAACCTTGCCCCGGGTGACGGCCGGCCCATACCATCGGACCAGGTCATTTTCAGTGGTATTTAAGTGAATCGGTCCTACACGGAAGCCCGGCACGATGGCAAAATCTGCCTTTTCGAGCTGGTGAATATCCTGGGGATTCATTTCCTGGGTGCCACTGTTGGCTGACCTGCGCTGCTGCGTCATCCGCTGCTGGTCTTCTTTGGAGCCTGCAAACAGGTTGCCGATGTCTGGCTGTACAAATAAAACACCCCCTCCGTGAACCCAGCCTGTAACTGAATCGCGCGTCCGGATCAGCAGCCAGGGTTCATTATATGCCTGGTTTCTCAATGAGAAATTAGATTTGCGAATTGTCCGCTGGTACAGATAGGTGGCTTCTTCGCCTTCACGCATGGTGGCTACCTGTGGCATATCCTTTCCCGGCTGGGATTTCACGATCAAGTTATCCACCCACGCCCGTACCTTGTCTGGTTTTGATAATTCCTGGAATTCAACCGCTGCATCTTCCAATAAATCCATCACTTCCTCTCCACTTACCTCAGGAGAAGGCAGGGTGATGTTTCCTTTTTTGCTACCGGGCGGCTGGCATCCGATAACCCCAAGCAGGAAAACAAGACTCAATCTTATAGCCGTTTTGTTCATATAGGGGGTAACACTCATCCTAATGTAAACTACAAAAAACAGGTTTTATCCTACAATTATAGATGAGATCCCTAAATTTTTTTAAAAAATCATACATACTTTTTTTCATATATACCCCAAAATGTTTAGGATTTTTGTCTACTTTTTGGGCCAAATTTTTAAAC
>JBCDIQ010000015.1:0-31436 GCA_039024295.1 Bacteroidota bacterium
GAAATCTGTTTTCCCGTCGCCAGTGTGACGGCCATGCTTGAAACAGGAAAAAAGCTGGTATTCTCCGAAGACTCCATTCGCGTTTTTGATGAGGAATTAGCCAAAAAATACAAGGAAATGGGCGTTCCCGAAGAAGTGTTGGAGCACTCCCGGAAATATGGAAAGGAAGTGGCTGTCCATATCCTTACCTGGGCAGGTGAGGACAACTACAAACAAACCCGAACATTTCCCAGGTATCCTGTAACAGAAGATATCGGTCGCTGGAAGCCCACGCCTCCCGGATATTTTGATGCAATCGAACCGCATTGGAACGTCCTTCGCCCATTTGTGCTGGATTCGGCCATGCAATTCAAGCCGGCACCGCCGCCAGCATATGACCTCAAACCAGGCAGTGAATTTCATGAGGATTTGATGGAGGTGTATGAGGTAGGTGAAAATTTGGATGAGGAGAAAAAGGAAATCGCCAGTTTCTGGGATTGCAACCCTTTTGTGATTCACCACAAGGGACACCTGATGTTTAGTGAAAAGAAAATTACCCCAGGTGGGCACTGGGTAGGAATTGCAGGCATAGCCTGCCAGCAAGCTGAGGCTGATTTTACCCAGTCAGTAGAAACCTACGCCTGGACTACCCTCGCTTTAGCCGATGCATTTATCAGCTGTTGGGATGAAAAATACCGCAGCAGCCTGATTCGACCTGAAACGGTCATCAATTCACATATTGATGAAGACTGGAAGCCGCTGCTGCAAACGCCCCCTTTTCCCGAATATACCAGTGGGCATAGCGTGATCTCCACCGCAGCTGCTCATGTTCTGACCCATTTATACGGGGATAACTTTGCCTTTCTTGATACAACAGAGGTCGTCTTTGGACTTCCCCCACGTGCATTCCCTTCCTTCCTTGTTGCTTCCCAAGAAGCTGCCATTAGCAGGCTGTATGGAGGCATTCATTATATGCCCGCCATTGAACAGGGCGTGGCCCAGGGCGAAGGTGTCGGCAAACTTATCATTCAACGATTAATCACCAGAAACCCCAATAGTGATCAGCTTTCAGTTGACAGTTCTCAATGAATTTAAGACCCTCGTCCACATACCTAAAACCTCAAGCCTAACCCCCAACACCTAAAACCTAAATCCCCAATACCTATCACCTAACCCCACACACATCCTACTTTTATGGACCCACAACAATTCTCCCTCGGAACCATTGACATCGTCATCATGCTCGTATATGGCGTTGCCATTATCGGGTATGGCCTGTACCATGCCAAACGCAAAGACAGTGAAGAATACTTTTTGGGGGGGCGGTCCATGACTTGGCCGATTGTGGGGATTTCCCTGTTTGCAGCAAATATCTCCAGCTCTACCCTCGTAGGGCTTGCGAGTGATGCCTTCGTGACCAATACCCATGTGTACAACTACGAATGGTTGGCAGCAGTGGTGCTGGTATTTTTTGCGGTATTCTTTCTGCCGTTTTACCTCAGTTCTCAGGTATATACCATGCCAGAATTCCTTGAGCGTCGATACGATGCCCGTTCGCGCTATTATTTCTCGCTAATTACCCTGATCGGAAACGTGATCGTTGATACCGCAGCGGGTCTATACGTGGGCATGCTGGTGATGAAAATATTCTTTCCTGAATTATCAACCCCCGTCATCGTGGCCATTCTTGCGGTTGCAGCTGCTGCCTATACCATCCCTGGCGGGCTTTCCTCGGTGATCCATACCGAAGTGGTTCAGGCCATATTGCTGCTGGTAGGGTCTATCGTCCTGACCATTTTCGCCTTCCAAGAAGTAGGTGGATGGGATGGCATGATCACAGGATTGGAGGCCATGAAAGGCCAAGCTCCTGTTGGCGACCAGACCCCGGAGGAAATCCTGAGTTTGATCCGCCCCAGCTCAGATGAATACATGCCCTGGACAGCCCTGCTATTCGGCGCACCCATCTTGGGGTTCTACTTCTGGGCCAATAACCAGTTCATGGTCCAGCGGGTATTGGGTGCCAAAGACCTGAACCACGGCCGCTGGGGAGCGATCTTTGCCGGTGCATTGAAGTTGCCTGTGTTGTTCTTTATGGTATTCCCGGGAACCGTGGCCATTGTGCTGTACAGCGACCTCGATCTCTCCTTCCTGAACTACTACATCGAAAACGACTTGGGAGAAAAAGTCCTGTGCACCAATTTGAAGGATTGCTCCAACATGACCTACCCGGTTTTGTTGTTCAAGCTATTGCCACAAGGATTGCTCGGTCTGGTACTCGCAGGTTTACTGGCAGCGATGATGTCCAGTGTATCGGCCACCTTCAATTCAGCCTCCACCCTGATCACCATGGACTTTGTCCGTAAGATAAATCCTGACCTCACCAGTGAGCAATTGGTGCGAGTAGGGCAAATTGCTACGGTGGTTCTGGTAATCCTGGCCTCGGCCTGGGCGCCCCAGATTGAGAAATTTGGCTCTCTGTTTGAATACTTACAGCGTGTATTGGCGTATATCTGTCCTCCAGTAGTGGCGGTTTTTGTGACGGGGCTGTTTTCAAGACGCGTCAATAGTAACGGTGCATTTGTCAGCCTGTTGATCGGATTTGGGTTTGCCGTAGTCCTGCTGGTCCTTCAGGTAATGGGCCAAACGCCTGATGCATTGACCGGTATATGGGCAGGGATCAATGACATCAACTTCCTCCATAAAGCACTGTTCCTGTTCATCATCTGTCTGGGCATTCATCTTGGCGTAAGCTACGCCACAGCCCCCCCCGACCAAGAAAAAATTGCTGACTACATCTACACCAAAGACGTATTCCAGGAGGACAGTGCTTCCTTGAAAGGGCTTCCCTGGTACAAAAACTACCGGGTGTGGGCCGCCATATTGCTAGCTGTAACTGCCGTCATTGTGGGATATTTTGCCTAACTTGAAGTCATTCACATAACCTTCTCATTATGACGACATCCGCCGAACGCGTATCTTTTTTTAAGGAAGAAGTACCTGTAAAGTTGGTCAACCTCACAGAAGAAACCCAGGCCAACTGGGGCATCATGACGCCCCAGCACATGCTGGAACATGTAGAAATGGTCCTCCTCATGATGCTGGATAAGACCGACTATCCCATCATGACCCCGCCGGATAAGCTCGAAAAGGCACGCGCTTTTTTATGGAATCCCGAAAAAACGTTCCGGCCCAATACGCAGGCACCCTTTCTGAAGGGTGAGTTGGTGCCGTTGAAGTATGAAAACCTAAACAAGGCAAAATCTGCTGTTCTGGCAGCCATTGACCGCTTTTACCACACATGGGAAGAGCAGCCTGATTTGAAAACCAATCATTTCTCCTTTGGGCAACTGGATATGCGCGATTTGGAGCAGTTTCAGCACAAGCATTTTACCCATCATTTCAAGCAATTTGGGTTGATACAACCCTGAAGGGGACAATACCCTAGCGTTTCGAACGCTGTCTGGGTCGCCGTGTTTTAGGGGGTGGGGTATTCTGTTGTGTACCTCCGGTCTCTGACCGGAGGATGGGTCCGCCGTTCGGATAACGGCTGTACGAATATCACCGCATATCCTTCACCTGCACGCGCACTCCAGGCTCAATTCCATATTGCTTACAAAATCCGCCGTTTACCTCCACGACAAATTTGGCGGGTTGCTCAGAGGGGAGCGACTGCTCCGACAGAGGCTTTCCCTCCTGGATGCTCACGATCCGGGCTTTGTCATCCACAAAGAGGATGTCCAGGGGGATGAGGGTGTTTTTCATCCAGAAGGAGCGGGACTCCATGTTGCGGAACACGAAGAGCATGCCCTGGCGTTCTTCCATCTCGTCGCGGTACATGAGGCCCTGGGTAATTTCGCGGGTGTTGTCCGCCATCTCGATGTCGATGGAGACGATGTCCTGACGCTGGCCGAGGGAATCCATCCGGTAAAAGGTCAGCTCGCCTTCCTTTTTGAATTCGGGGGCTTCGGTGGAGGTGCCTCCCATGCCTTTCCATGCCAGGAAGGTCACGATCGCCAGGCCGATCAGAAGGAGGGAAATTTTGAGGGGGTCTTTCCAGAAGGGGGTAGGGGTGGGCTTGTTTTTCATGTGTGGGAGAGGGCTTTTGAATGAGCTGGTATGGCTTCTAGTCTTCTTTTTGATTGGACGGGTAAATTGTTGAATTGGAGGTGAAGATCAAAATTGGCCGCTGGGGTTTTGGCTTCAGGTTTCGACAGGCTCAACCTCCGGAACGATATTCGAACCCTGAGTTTGTCGAAGGAGCCTGCCCTGAGCCTGCCGAAGGGTGAATAGAACTTGCCGTTTTTGGCTTCAGGTTTTGACGGGATCAACCTCCGCTATGATATTCGAACCCTGAGCTTGTCGAAGGAGCCTGCCCTGAGCTTGTCGAAGGGTAAATGGGAATTGCCGTTTTTGGCTTCAGGTTTTGATAGGCTCAACCTCCGCGGAATATGGGTCGGTTGACAAACTTCATTGCCAGAATTACGCTTTTCCGACTCCCATCCTGAAAATCACCAGAATTGCTGTAAGTTTGTGGCAGATACAGCTACTCATGGAGCAGCAAAAACTGAACAACCCTCATGAAGGATAATTTCCTTGAACTACACGGCATCACCAAGCGATATGACCAGCACGTGGCAGTCCGCGATGTGAGCTTGGGTGTGCCTCGCGGCAAAATATATGGCTTACTGGGCCCAAACGGTGCAGGCAAAACTTCCACCATTCGCATGATTACGGGCATCACGGTGCCGGACGAAGGGCAGATCCTCTTTGATGGTGCGCCGTTGACCCCAAATCATGCCCGCCACGTGGGGTATATGCCAGAAGAGCGAGGGTTGTACAAAAAGATGAAGGTCCATGAGCAAGTTCAGTACCTGCTGACCTTGAAGGGCATGTCACCTACGGATGCCAACCATGTGACACGCGAATGGCTGATTGAACTGGGCCTCAGGGATTGGGCCAAGCGACCCTTGGCGGACCTTTCGAAAGGGATGCAGCAAAAGGTGCAGTTTATTTCTACCGTTGCACACCGACCTAAGCTCCTGATTCTGGATGAACCCTTCTCCGGACTGGACCCGGTCAATGCCAAAGTTATTGAAGAAAGAATTCTCAAAATGAAGGCTGAAGGCACTACCATCATTTTCTCTACCCACCGGATGGAGCAAGTGGAGGAACTATGTGATTACATTGCCCTGTTCAACCGCGGTGAGGTGATCCTCGAAGAGGAGATCGGTGCGATTCGCGAGCAATTCCAGAAAAATAGCTACCGGATAGATTTTGTAGGAGATGCCAGCTACATCCGAAATGCGAATATGTGGCAAATCCTGGAACTGGAAGAGGATACCGCCCATGTGCAACTGCCAGAAGGGCAGGGCATGCGCGAAATCATCCGCTACCTGATGGATACCCCGCTGGAAGTCCGGAAGGTAGAACTTTTCTTGCCCCGCCTGAATGACATCTTCATCGAACTCGTGGGCAAAGACGCGCCGACTCCAGTAGCTAACAGATAGCCCAACCGAAGAGAATATTCATTCCCCTACTGAAAACCGAAAACAGTAAACTGACAACAATTACCTGTCCTAATGGAAAAAATCTGGATCATCTTTAAGCGGGAATACCTGAACATCGTTCGTAAAAAGACCTTCCTCATCAGTACCTTTTTGGTGCCGCTGAGTTTTGCGCTGATTTTCGGGATACAGATCCTTGCGGCTGTTTTTGTAGAGGAAGAGAATTATACCATTTTAGTTCCTTCTGACAGCAGTCCCCTGATCACAAAAGAGCTTTCCTCAACCGAAACGCTGAACTTCAAGGTTACGGATGCGCCATTGGACAGTTTAAAGGCCCAGGTAATTGCCTCAAAAGATAAATTGCTCCTGCGCCTACCTTCTACCGAGCAAATTCGGTCCAATGATAAACTGAGCCTTGACATTGTGGGGACCCAAACCATCAGTAAAGCGGTAAAAAAGGAAGTTCGGGAGAAGGTAGAACAGGCCATCAAGACCGACCGTACCCGACAAGTAGGCATCACAGAGTTACAACTGGAGGAGTTGAAATTTGACCTGAAAATTAAAACCCAAAAACTGGACAAATCCGGGGAGGAAAAGAGCAGCAACACGGCCATGGCCAGTATCATAGGATTTGCCGTGTGCTTCCTGATGTACATGCTCATGGGGATTTACGGTTCTATCCTTATGCAGGGCATCATCGAAGAAAAGTCCAACCGGATTGTGGAAGTGATTGTCTCCTCGGTAAAGCCATTTCAGTTACTGATGGGCAAAGTACTGGCGATTGCATCTGTGGGGATGACCCAATTCTTATTGTGGATGGTGCTCACCCTGGTGGTACAAGCGGGGATTGGCTTTATCGCCGGTCCTGAGCTGATGATGGACAGTGCGGGCTCGCAGCCCGGCATGGAAGTAGATACCAATGAACTTCAATCAACCATTGCAGAATTACAGTCTTTTGACTGGACCGTCTTGTGGTTTTTTCCCTTCTACTTTTTAGGGGGATTCTTCCTGTATGGTTCTCTGATGGCAGCGGCTGGTTCTGCGGTAGACAACATCCAAGATGCCCAGCAATTTACCCTGCCCGTAACCATTCCGTTGATTCTTCCGATTCTCTTTGTTGCCAATATCATCCAAAACCCCAACGGATATTTTGCCATTGCGACTTCCCTGTTTCCTTTCTTTTCCCCCATGGCGATGTTGGTCCGAATGTCCCTCGTAGAAGTCCCCTGGTACGAGGTGGTGCTCTCTATGGTGCTGTTGGTCGGTGCCTTCCTGGGCTGTATTTGGCTGGCTGCCCGCATTTACCGGACAGGTATTCTCATGTATGGCAAGAAGCCAAGCTTCAAGGAGGTTTTTCGCTGGATTCGCACCTAAAGCAGGAGCTCTGCCCCTAATTCATCCAATACCTGAAAAATTGTCAGGAAGGGGATGAAGGAATAAATTTTGATAAATGTCGAATTAAGGGGTTGATGTTGTATATTTGGTCTTCGCTAAATGAAAACGTAGCCCTCCTATTTGAGTCTTTCAGACTCAGAACCCCTCAATTTTTCTTTATTTAACAATTACTCCTGCAAGATGGGACTCAGTGACATGCCTTTTTCAAATTCTGATCCTGAAGCCTTCAGACGGTTTCTGATTCAGGACTATGAAGCACGTCTGGCCCGCAATGACATTTACTCGCTGGAGTTTTCCCATATCCAGGTAATTATGCACCATTACCTCAAGGAGGGGAGGATCGGTGCTGCGCAGAAACTGTTGGAAATATCCATGCGGTTCCATTCAGATACGCCTGAGATGGATTACCTCTGGGCTTGTTTTTACCTGGCAGAACGAAATTTCAGCCAGGCACTTCGATCCATAGACAAGGGATTGGAAGTCTACCCATTTGAGGAGCAATACGTGAGCCTGAAGGTAGATATTCTCGTGGCGATGGACCGCTATGAGCTGGCGCGGGAAACCCTGAACACCCTGGTTGTGACCAGTTCAATGCCCCATTGGTACCATATCAAACTGGGGAACCTGGCCCAGCAGTTTGGCAAAATGGAAGAAAGCGAAGCCAACTACCGGAAGGCGTTGGAGCTGGATGCTTCACAGGCAATTGCAGTGGTGGAACTGGGCCATTTGCTGGTGGCTGAGGGCAGGCATGAAGACGCCATCATAGCCTACCGGGAGTTTTTGGAGGAAGAACCCTTTCATGCCACCGTTTGGTACCACCTAGGGCGGGTGTACCGTCAGGTTGGAGATTTTGATCAGGCCCTGGAGGCCCTGGATTTCTCTCTGGCAATCTCCGAGAAAGAGGTATTTCCCTTTGCAGAGCGGGCAGAGGTGTTGATGGAACAGGAACGATGGGCAGAGGCGATACAAGCATTGCTGGAGGCCCTGTCCCGTGACAAAGACGCGCCTGACCTCATCTTTTTGCTTGCGAGTTGTTATGAACAGCTGGAGATGTTTCCCAATGCCATTTTTCAGTACAAACAGCTCACCAAGTTAGACCCGGAAAACCCGGAGGCCTGGGCGGGAACGGCACGTTGCCTTAAAAAAACAGAACGCTACCCGGAGGCCGCTCATTTTTTTACCAAAGCCTATGAGCTTTGTCAAACGTGTTGTGAGATTTCTTTTGCCCTCGCCGTTTGTGAGTATAAGGTAGGCAATCACCAGTGTGCTTCAGAATTTTTCCAAGCTTCTCTTAGGTCCTGTGAATCTCCGGAAACTATTTGGCGCGATTGGGCTGAGCTGCTTCACCAGGAAGGAGAAAAGCCAGGTGCTATTCATTGCTTATTGAAAGGGATAAAAGATCATCCCAAGGAGGCAAATTTGTATTTTCAGGCGTCTGCTTACATTGCTGAAGCGGGAAATGAAACTGAGTGCTTGATATTTTTGGAGAATGGATTGCTAATCGATCCGGAAGGATATGTTCAAGCCTTCCATTATTTTCCTGCTATGAAAGATTGGGCCAGCGTAAAAGAGCTAATTCGGCAGTAGAGGGCATAAAGATGACGTTATTTTTTACAGATAAATTCCCCATCTTTGTTTTTATTCAACAAAACGCCCGAAAACTTACTTCATGCGCTGGTTGCTCCTGATTGTTTGCTTGCTATTAATTGCTCCTGCCTGTAATCCTGATAAGAAAACCACTAAGACCACAGCCCCCGCTACTAGTGGGAAAACTGCTGCTGCGTGGTTTCAGGAAGGCATTAGTTTGGCCCAGCAGATTGAGGCATTAGGAGAGGTAGAAGGACAGGCCTATCAGATTGATTTGCTCAACGACCAGGCACTCTACGCCTTCAACCAAGCCATTTCCCTAGATCCAACCTATGAGAGCCGGGCAAGTGGATTCTTAGGGCACGCCTATTTCCTAAAAGGAGACCATCAGGCAGCTGCACTCTGGCTGCAAGCTGGGGTAGAGGAAGATCCCGGAAATTATTTATTATATCGGGAGCTTGGCCTGAGCCATATGAATGTTGGGCAAATTGAGCCTGCCAAGAAAGCCCTCGCTCAGTCGATTGGTTTGAATGACACGGAAAACCATCGTCAGAACATCATTCAGGAGCTCTACAAAATTGGGCAAAAGTCCTTTGAATTTGGGCAGGAATACATTGGAAGGGGATACCCCAAGAAAGGGGCTGACTACCAAACTTATGGAATTGTGGTCTTGCAACTGGCCTTTGACCTGGACGACAGCGAAACCTACATTGCGGAGCAGATTGTTAGCTACGCAGAACTTATCGGAGATGAGGAAAAGGTGAAGATTTATCAGCCCTACCTGAAATAGATCAAGAATAATTTTTCTGAACGATTTGACACTGAAGGTAAAGTTCAGTGTCCTTTTCGACATAAGAAGGGAGAGAAACGCTTTCTGCTTCTCCCAATTTAGTGTCTCCTTTGTGCAATTGATTGGCAATGCCCAGCAATACCTGCTCGGTTATTCCGGCGAGGGTAAATGCGAGCCAAGAGTTTTTCCCGGCAAATAAGTGGCGGTACAAATAATCGTCCAGGCGAGAGATGTGTTTTACTGCGGATGCTTTCATGGCGGTTGGCGTAAATAATGTGCTACTCTATGGCTGAAAAAAGTAAAAAGTGACCGAGAAAATCATGGCATAGGGAGTGACAAACCTTTCTGTGTTGTATCTTCGCTTATTGTCATACAGGTACAAGTGAAGACGACTGCCTAAGCGATGTTACATTTCGCCGAAGGTATTACACATTTTGTACCAATTGGTCGGAAGCCAAGTACAGTTTCTCAACATCTAGACATGGAAGGCAACATTACGATAGAGCGAGCCAGACCTGATCAGGCTGGATCAATCGCTGAATTATTTGATGCGTACAGGGTTTTTTATGATCAACCTTCTGACATTACCAAGGCTAGGGCCTACATCCACCAGCGTCTTCAGAGAGCTGAATCTGTCATTTTTATGGCATGTATCCATCTAGAAGGCACCAAAATTCCTGCGGGTTTTACCCAGACCTATCCCTCCTTCAGCTCCCTTACCATGTCACGAATTTGGATCCTGAACGATCTATATGTGGCGGAAAAATTTCGCGAGCTTGGCATCGGAAAAAAACTGGTGCTACACACCGTTAATTTTGCTCGGGAAAACTATGGAAGAACCCTGTTTTTAGAAACTGGTCTTTCCAATTATCCTGCTCAGCGGCTGTACGATAAGTTAGGGTTTTCGCGGGATCGCCATTTTGCTCACTACTATTTTGATCTTTAGGAGATTTTTTCCACAATCCTAACATATAAAAAACCTCATATAAAGTTGCTGTGTGGGCGTTTTGGCTGTAACGGATCGCCCAAAATAGGCTACTTGACTCATCCTCTGTCTATTTCCTTAAAAATTTCTTAATTTTTTAGGTGAGATTCGTTTACCTTTTTTCGACTAATTACATAAAGTTTTATAAGCTGGCCAATGTAGGATATATTCTATTTTGGAATATTTTTTGCCTGAAACACATTCGTTCATCATTTCAACATCTTCATTTCTATGCCCAATACCTGTACTCGACCTGTATGGAAATTGCTGTTTGTTGCTTGGCTGGGTCTACTTTCGACCTCCCGGGTAGCTGCCAACGGGCTTTCTATCGAGAACCTGAGTCGTGATTCCCTGGCGCAAACAGTTACCTTTGATCTGCAATGGTTCAGCAGCTGGAGGATCGACAGCACAGCCGCTCCCTCCAACTGGGATGCTGCCTGGGTGATTGTGAAGTTTCGCGCTTGCAGCGCAGGACCGAACGATCCCTGGATTCACGGCCAGCTAAGTGGAACCCTCACCGACCATAATTTTGGAACCCTTGAACCTGTTCAATCCAATGGAGCAGCAACAGGCTTAGATGCAGACTTGCGTGGGGTTATGCTTCGCCGGGCGACCAATGGACTGTTTGGAAATGAGCCAGCCACAACCATTACCCTCACTATTCCCAACATGCTACAAAATGAAGCATACAATGTTCGGGTTGTGGGGATTGAAATGGTGTTTGTCCCGGAAGGTACTTATGATTTGGGTTCTGTTAATTACGTCAATGCATTTTCAGCTAATACTACCCGTACAGATCCCACGCCTGCTTCTATTGCTTCAGAAGCGGCTGTGACAATAAACTCTCATGCATATAGTACCAATACAACGGTAGCCCTGGCGGCCAATTTTCCCAAAGGCTATGCTGCCTTTCATATGATGAAATATGAAATTTCACAGGGGCAGTACGCAACCTTTCTGAATTCATTGGCCCCCGCAGTTCAGTACAATCGGTATCCTGGAAATTTTAATAACAGTCGCAATCGTCTTATCGCAGGAGGAGGCAATGTGCTGAGTCCCTTCGGATCAGACCGGGAAGACCGAGCCCAAGGTTACCTAAGTTGGGAGGATGTCGCTGCCTACCTGGATTGGGCATGCTTGCGTCCTATGACAGAGTTGGAATACGAAAAAGCCGCTCGCGGTACTTCTGCGGCTGTTGTAGACGAATATGCGTGGGGGAGCACCAATATATTCCCTATTACGGATGTGACCGCCCCGGAAAATGGTACTGAGATTCCTGGCAATCTGCCTGCAAATGCCCGTTACAGCAATAATACCCTTATTGGGGGTGACGGAGGACGTGGCCCTGTTCGTGCCGGAATTTTTGCCTTGTCGACCAATACCACTCGTGAGCAGTCAGGTGCCTCTTTTTACGGCATCATGGAGTTAAGCGGCAATGTGCGTGAAGCCTGCGTAGGCGTCCTAGCGATTACCGCTACAACTGGTACAGTCGCATTTGATGGGGCTTTGGGAGATGGAACCATTGATGCTGCCGGGGCCTCTGATCAGGCTAGCTGGCCAACTTTGGCTTCAGGTGGCTATGTACACCGTGGAGGGGGATTTTCAGACAACCCCATTTACCTGAAAATTTCCGATAGAACCTACATCACCTGGAATGGCACGCGCTACAACTATGGTGGAGGTCGAGGGGTGAGGTGATACATAATGCAGTTTACAGTTCTCGGTTTACGGTTATCAGTTTTTCCGCATTATGCGACTTCGCCCCGATCAACAGTTTTTAGTTCACAGTTTTTCCCGCTTTGCGGGATTTCGATTCGTTAAATAGCTTAAAATAAAATACAGTACTCCTACGATTGTCACTTTTTGCTTAACCCAAGAAACTCATATAGGATTACTGACACCTAACACTTTCTTTTTTCATCAGCAAGCATCTTCACAGCTATGAATAAGACACAGACTTTTCTTCGTGTAGCCGCACTTTTCCTCTGCATCCTAGCAGGTACAAGTATCAGTATGGCCAATTATTTACGGGTGACCAATATCGTTCAAGACCAAGTGAACGGCACCGTTTCCTTTGACCTGGCTTGGGACAATAGTTGGCGGATTGACAGTATGGGTGCCCCTAACCATTGGGATGCCGCCTGGGTATTTGTGAAATGGCGGGAATGTAGTGCGCCAATTACAACCGATTGGACGCATGGAGTAGTTAGCACCACGGTGGGGGACCACACCTTTGGAGATTTGGAACCTACCTTGTCAAGTGGAACTGCCATCGGGATTGATGCTGCTCCGAACAACCTAGGCGTTATGCTTCGCCGGGACCAAAATGGCATTTTTCCCAATGCAGCAGCAACAACTGTCACCCTCAGAATGACCAATCTGCCTGCAACTGGAGACTATGATGTACGGGTGTTTGGGGTAGAAATGGTATATGTGCCTCAGGGAGCGTTCATCGCAGGAGGTAACCAGGAAACCTATCCGCTCAACATTGGCGGTAATCCATTTACAGTAACCAATGAGAATGCTATTTCGGTTAATTACCTGTGGTCAAATGTGGCGAATCTGCCTGCAACCTTCCCAAAAGGGTATGATCCATTTTACTGCATGAAATATGAGATCAGTCAGGCACAGTATGCGGCATTTTTAAATACCCTCACTCAAACTGGCCAGAACAATCATTTCCCTAATCAATTCAACAACAACCGCCACCGCATACGGAATGGAGGAACCCCTCCTGACATCTACTTTAGCGACCGCCCTGACCGTGCGGCCAACTACCTCAGCTGGGCCAACCTGTGTGCGTACTTAGACTGGGCTTGCTTGCGCCCAATGAGCGACCTTGAATATGAGAAGGCTTGTCGTGGAAATGGCCCGTACTTAGGTGGCTATGCTTGGGGAAGCTCAGATATAACCGAAGCTACCGCGCTGACCTCACCCGAAGACGGAACAGAGACCACCATGACCCCCAACGCCAATGCGCATTTTGTCAACAACATCATCAATGGGGGAGACGGTGGATACGGACCTTATCGGGTGGGTATTTTTGCCACCAATGCGACCACTTCTCGCCTGGAAACAGGTGCGACCTATTATGGCATCATGGAAATGAGCGGGAATGTATGGGAGCAATGTGTAGCTGTTCACACGGATGCGAATATTTTACCCTTCACACGCAACTGGGGCAATGGCAATTTGAATGCTACGGGCTTTTCTGATGTGGCAACTTGGCCTTATCAGGATGTCATAGCAGGGAATACAACGTATCGCGTGATACGGGGCGGAGGGTATGCAAGTGCTGCAGGTAACCTCAGAGTTTCTGACCGGCAATATTATTACTATGGCCGGAGCAATGGTGAAACTACCGTTGGAGGCCGAGGCGTAAGGTAATGCGTCATCCCGTGAGACAGGAGCCAGCTTCGACTCAACACCAAGGTTTGCTCCCATTTTTCAGGAAAGCTCAATCGCTCATCCTTATCCCACAACCATGACATCATCTTTACGAACATATCTCCTCACATGCCTGATCTGCTGCTTGGGTGGGAATGGGTTGTACGCACAACCGGCCAATGATGACTGTGCAAATGCAACTGTCATTACCATCCCCAATAACGGCTTCGGATACGGAACTTTCACCAGCGATACGATTAGCCTAGTAGGTGCTACCACTCAGTTGGGAGAAACTTTCCCCGCCGGTGTAGCCAATGGTAAATCCGTCTGGTACCGCTTTAGCCTGCCAACTACCCGAGAGGTCCGAATCCTATTGGACCAGACCACAAATATGCCGCTTTCCAGTGCTGGGTGGCGGCTGTACCGAAATACCACCTGTATTCCTGCGCAAGCAGAAGCGATTGATCCTCCCATCTTCAACATCGAAGGATTTACCCATGCCTGCTTAAGAAAGGGAGATTACCTGTTGCAGGTAGGAGCGGACCTTGCCGCCAATGGAGACATCTTTGTCAGCCTCATTGTGGCACCACCTTCTGCTCCAGAAGTAGAATACGATTTTGCGGCCAATCCCCTGGATTTTCAGGTGCTGACGGGGTTTAGTAACATCTCCCGTAATTACGAGGTAGGCTGTCAATCCATTTTTGATGGGGAGCCGATGTGCCCGGACACCAATTACACCAAAAGTACCTGGCACATCTTTACCACGGATAATGTGGTGGACATGGTGAGGTTCACGGCTCGAGAGTTTCCGTTTAACAATGCCAATATCAATGCTCGTTCCTTTGGCTATTTTTTGTATGAGGGAGATTCCCGAACTGACTCTACCGGGCTTATTCTCGTTGATGGATGCGACAGCATGCGGCAGACGAGCTCCAATAATTTTGAGGCGAAGTTTTATCCCTGCATGCTCAAGCCGAATACGACTTACAGCATCAAATTGATGTTTCCGACCGACTATTTTGCCCGGATAGAACTGAACCTGCAAGAAATAGGGAGCAACCTCACGGCAGGTCCTGATCCTGGTGCCTTACCGGCTTCACACGAATTTGGGACGATAGCACTTGGTAACACCTATCAGGTGACCGATTATTTTGCCTGTAATGCTCGTACCAGCTTCTACACTTGTGGCAACATCATCCAGGACAGTGTGCTAATTGGTTCTTCCCAATATGACCTCAACTGGTGGGCTACCTTTACCCTCGCTACCCAGCAAGATGTAGAGATTTGGATGGATAACCTGTTCTCCCAACCGACCGTTTATTGGCGATTATTTCAGGGGGATGCTTCTGCAAGTTGTAACCTGACATTGCAAGGAACCTATTCTGGCCGACGATTAGTGCCTTGCTTGACACCAGGCACCTACAGCATTCAGGTACTGGGAACAGTCAATAGTCCTAGCTGGCCTTATTGGAGAACCAGCCTGGGGAACAGCGCAAGACTAAATGTACAAAGTCAATTAATTGCCAATAATGCCTATGGCCGATGGACGCCTACCGATGTAGATTCTGTAAATGGCCTTCAGCCGTTAAATCCTGGAACCCTAACCTACGCCACTCAGGCGTATTTTGATTGTCAGCAGACCCCCATGCCTGCTGGGGATTCCTGTCGTATTTCTGCCTCTCAGCCTATCAATGATCGAGCGTTTTACCGGGTAATTCGGGTAGCGAATGACGGAATCATTACGGTAGATGGTGGTGATTGGACCCGCTTCCGGTATAAACTGTTTGCTGGAAATGCCGCTACTAATCCGGTAGTAGGAGGAATTGTGCAAAATCTGACAGACTTAAGTTGCTGTCAGTCCACCTATTATGCCTTCAAAGTGTGTGTTACCCCTGGTTTTTATACGTTGGTGACCTATGGAGGGGAAGACGACATTAATTATGGGGACCGTCCTTGGGTGAGGTTGGATACCTTTCCGCCTACTCAGTATGTGACCCCTGCTACTGCTGAGCGTATTGACACCCTTTCAGCGACCAATACTTCTGTCACGGCAACCCCCACCTATTTTTCTTGCCTGGACAATCCTGCAACTATTCTGGGCTATGCTCCTTGCAATGGTGCTACCAAGCTCATTTACCGGGAATTTTACCTAGCAGATAGTGCTTCTCTGAGGTTTATTGACAGCTATACCCGCTTGAACTGGCCCATTGGTTCAGCTCAACACCGGTTGTTTAGGGGAAGGATCAGTACCAATAGTCTGACCAGTTTGGTAAGAGATTGCTTCACTTCATTTAGCATGAGCGCGTGTGATTTTTACGAGCCTGGATGGTACACAGTGGTCAGTTACGGGTACGGTCAGACCTATACCAATCCAGCTTACTGCTCAGGACATGGAGAGTCAGTTGGGGATTTATCCGGCTTTTCCATTCAGTTCAATCCTCCGTATCAGCCGCCTCGATTTAACACCTTTGCCAAAGCAGATAGCGTCAATAACCTGAATCCGATTTTTTGGTATCCTCAGTCCAACCATACCCCTGTCATTCCCAAAAATGACACGATCTGGACATTGGCGACTGAATATTTTGACTGTAATGATGACCTTCCGTTTCCCAATGGTATAACGGCCTGTGCAGCCGGTCATAACCGCGTCAGCTATCGCGTATTTACCTTGTCCAAGCCTACCTACCTATGGATAAACATGAGCACCAGCTCGACCCAGTCCCGTCTGTACCAAGGAGATGTAACCGCCACAGCAGCTCCCTACACGGTGGTACACGACTGTTTTGTGGATGACCTATGGATGTGCATCGGCCCTGGAACGTATTCGCTTGTAACCTTTGCAAGCGATGCGATGATTTGCCGTTCATTAACACCACGTCTATACCTGGATTCATTGGGTACCTCAAAATATGACCATGCGCGTAATGCCTATAATTTCGGCAGCCTGCCGCGTGACAGTGTAGAATACCGTGCAGCAGTGGGTGCTCCAACGGACATCTTGGGTCGTCCTGCCAGTAACGATTTCATTTTCTGTAGCACATCAGCTCACAGCACTGATCCCAAAGATGTGTGCCCCACAGGGGTGAGCACCCTGCCTTACAGTGTACCCAATCCCACGAATCCACGTCAGAACCTCTGGTATACCTTTGAGGTAACAGGCCCCGGTTCTGTGGACATCACTGTATATCCGATGACCCCTGCGAAAGTCACCCGACTGCCCTTTGCGATTTATCGGGTAGATAACAATGTGGTACCCATCACGGACTCCCTGACAAATAACCTGACATTGGTGGCTACCAGCCAAAGTGGGTTTTGTCCTTCTCAGGCGCAAACGGTGAATATATTCCGGGATCCTTGTGCGGGCGTTACCACGGATCGCTATGTGATTTTGGTGGACAGACATGCCTACTGGAATGGTATTTACGACAGTTACCATCCCAATATGCAGGTACAGGTAGGCATACGTTTTTCCAACATTCCAGGTACTTCTGTTTTGTATGACCACTATTCCCAGGCGAATGCTATTACAGCGAACCCCACGATTACCTGTGGGCCTCCCTACACCTTTACCCCTTTGAGTACAGGAACTTTTACGGGCTGTGAAGGAAACTTAACCTGTGCCACCAGGGATGCAACCGACCAAAATAGCTGCGGAAACAAGACGATTTGGTACAAATTTGATGTGCTGAATTCAGGCTTATTGAAAATAAATTATACCCGTACCGATAACAACACAACCGGCTACAATGCCAATGACATTCAATTGTATCGGGAAGTTATACCAGGAGACTCCAGTTCTACTGGTCTTCAGCGAATTCCGCTGACCTCGCGTTACCTTAACACCAATCCTACATTGCCTGGATTTAATTTCTGGGGAGAAGCGTGTTACACTGGCGGCACGTACTATGTCATGATCACTGGGTGTAATTTCCCCAATGCGACGGTGTATCCTCGTGTGTGGTTGGAGAACCTTCCGGGAGATTTCTGTTCTGATTCTATTGGTATCGATGTAACGGGACCAGGTGTCTTCCGCGACAGTGCTATTGTCGACTGCTGGACGATTGGGGAGAGTCCCGGTGAAGACAATACGGCCAGCATGGGCTGTTTGGGGGGGCCATTGGGCTTAAAATCCGGCTGGTTCCATATTTCTATCTCGGACACCCAGAAGATGGACCTGGACATCAACCTGACAGAAACCACCTCAGCTACTGCGCTAGAAGTGAAGTACCGAGTGGCCAACGGCCGTTGTAGCCAGATGACCTTCGAAAACTGCGTGGATGATGGGGCATTTATCACCCTCAACCTGAAATGTCGTCAGGACAGTGGGTTGTGGATACAGGTGATCTTACCGGAAAATGCCACAGGACAGGTTCGGGTAAATGTGGTGGCCACACCTTCCACAGACCAAAGTTGTGAGCCGATAGATCCCTTTGAGCCGAATGCCAGTTTTGACTTTGTGCCGGCTTGTGCGGGGGAACCCGTTCCCTTCCAGAACCAATCAACCGTTGGGGCCAATCTGGCGTATGCATGGGATTTTGGAGATGGATTTACCTCTACCCAATACCAACCGACCCACACCTTTTTCTTACCGGATACCTATTTGGTAAGCTTGGTGGTACAGGATAGTAGCGGTGAGGCGGATACTTCTCAACGGTTTATTTTCATTTACCCCAATCCAGTACCGGATTTTGACATGCCAGATACCCTCATTGCGGGTACTCAGGCCTCCTTTCTGAATTTGTCCAGCAACACCTTATCCTCTGCAACCTATTATTGGGATTTCTGTGCCGGCAATGGTTTTTGCAGTGCAAGCCAATTGAGTTTTGCCGGTCCCAATCCTCCTCCGGTTACCTATTCCAGTCCGGGCAGGTATCCGGTTTGCCTGACCGTGACTAATGGCAATTGTGATTCCACCGTTTGTGATACCATTGAAGTTGTCTTTGTAGACTTCTTCTCTGGAGGCCCTTATGACGGCAGTGATTATGACTACATCGAATGTGAAGACACGTTGAATTTCTTTGCAGGGGGGCCTTACGATGGGTTTGATGTGGACAACATCCGCTGTCCGGATACGATGGCAAGTATGTACAGTGGTGGGCCATTTGATGGCCATGGAGAGGATGCGATTTTACTGGATTGTCCCACCACTTCTACCATTTGGGCTGGTGGACCATTTGACGGAGCTGGGGTAGCCACGCTGGAAGTAGATTGCAACCCGATCAACTTCTTTGCAGGTGGGCCTTATGATGGTTTCGATAAAGATGAAATAGATTGTGTTCCTATTAACTTCTTCTCGGGCGGGCCATACGATGGGTTTGATGTGGAGAAAACCGGTTCTATCATTGTCCCCTGGCAGGATGTGTGTGTCGGGGACAGCTGTACGTTTCGGGCGAGTTCGCCTACCAATTGGTATTCAACCAAGGTCGGAGGCACCCTACTTGCTGCAAATACGGATACCTATACGACTGGCCCCTTGACAGGCACCTATCAGATTTTCGTTGACGATGTGTGTACCGGCGGCCCGGAACGCGTTCCGGTGGTGGCACACGTGACAGATAGTGTGAAAACGGATTTTGGCTTCTCGATCAATTGTCAAAATGTGATGAGCTTTTTTGCCAGTCAATCTATTGTTCCGGGACCTTCTTCCACCACAATTGGAACGGAAGTAACAGCGGCAGGACCTGTCAGTACCCCGCCTGCTATCCGGCAGGTGGCCTTTTCCAGTTCTGCCTATACCAGCTTCCCACGCTTGTATGATGGAAATACCGGGCCCCTGGCTTGGCGTTGTGGAAACGCAGTCGCCAAAACCGTTTGGGTTCAGTGGAAATACTTTGTGGCTAAATCAGTAGATCGTATCCAATTCACCAGTTACACGAACAATCCGGCAAAGTTCCCTACAGGAGCCAGGCTCTATTACGCCACAACAAATGGCTGGGAACTTGTGAAGGTATTCTCTCAGGATGAATTGAATACCCCGAATTTCGACTCTGGATTTTTCTGTGAGGCGACTTCCAAATACTCACGTTCCTGGCTGATGGAGCTGGATGTAGCGGACATCAATGCGCCAGAATGGTCAGAATTTCAGGTGTATGGCAATGAAGCTACTACTGGGGGAGCCGTGCAGTGGGACTTTGGTGATGGCAGCCCAATTGTGACGGGCAGCAGCGTGAGCCACACATTTGATTCCTCCTTGGTGTACAATGTGACCCTCCGAGCAAATTCTACTTGTGGTGCTTGTGCTTCTGAAATCACCAAGCCTGTGACGGTTCCAAATTGTACAGTGTTGCCATCCCTTGAGCAAGAACTCGTAGGCGAGCTTACCACATCCGGTGAGGCCATCGACCTGGACTGGATTGTAACCGGAGAATTTGACGAGGCGTGGCTGGAAAAGCGGATGGACGGCAGTTGGGTGCAACTGAACAGCTTTTATGACGATGACCTTCCAATTTACAAATACCAGGATAATGAACCGCTATTTGTATTGGACAATATCTATCGCGTTCGCACCCGGGTGGATGGACTGGAGTTCTTCAGTAACATCGTCACCATTCAGGCGAAGCTTCCTGAGAAAGGCCTCCGCCTGTACCCCAACCCGGTGAACACCAACACGGTCTTCCTCGATGTGAAACTCCCAGAAGAGTCTGATATCCGAATTGAGATCCTCAACACCTATGGTCAGGTGGTTCACTATGGCAACCGTGACCGCTTCCGAGGCCCCAGGACGTACGAACTGCCACTGGAGGGCCTTGCCTCAGGACAGTACTTCGTCCGGGTGAACATTGACGACATCCCGCACGTGCTGCGGTTGATGATTACGGATTAGGATTGGTGGGCCGTTTAACCCTGACGAGGTTCAAAACCTCGTCAAGGTTTTGCAGGCCTCGTCAGGGCTATAAACCAACAACGGAAAAACGATTAAGGATAGGAAAGTTTGTATTTAGGGTGATGCCTATAGGGCATCGCCTTTTTTGTTGTTTGCTATCTAGAAAATTTCATCCTAATAACAGTTCAAAAACCATTATGCACCGAAAACCCTGACGAGGTTCCGAACCTCGTCAGGGTTTTTCAAGCAAAAAGTAAGCGGCTGATATGTGGTTTTTAGAAGTGATATATCTTAGAGACCATCAAAGACGTTTAGTAGCTTCATAATTCTATAAAACTTTCACAATCAATCATTTATGATTTTTAAATAACATCATACTGAACTAATCTCGTGGTTGAATTTCAACCACGCGTTGGTTGATTTTCGCATGTATTGGGGCGAGGATATGTACGCGGTTCCTGTTTCTGCATTGTGGAACTGATAAAACAATACCACAACCTTGACGAGGTTCGGAACCTCGTCAAGGTTAGACAGACCCGGTCAAGGTTATCCCCCTAAAACGCCACCACCTTCACCGATTTTCCTCTGGCATCCGGTAACGTCATGCCATAGGTAGCATTGATGTAGGTAGGGTCGCAGACCACATAGGATTTTCCTTGGTAGCGGACGGAGTCGCCGCCTTTGGCCTGGGGAATGTGTACCGCGGTGGCTGCATGTCCTGGAAATACCAGCCCTACCACTTCCAGGTCGAGGATTTCTTTTACCAGGTAGGCAAATAATACCGAGCGGTCTTCGCAGTCACTGTAGGGGTAGTACAAGGTTTCTTCTGCAAATAGGTAACGCTCCTTGCCGAATTGCTGTTGGTCAGTTTTATAGGCAAAGGCTGTCTGGACAAACCTTAGGAGGAAATTCACGGCTTCATCTTGAGGCATGCTCGCCACCATCTGCCCGAGGCTGTCAGTGAGCACCTGACTGGCTTCGGCAGAAAGAGGGGCCGCCATGTACACATTCAGGTCAGTGAAGGGATATTTTCGGTAGAAGTTGACCAACTGTTTGTTTACAGGAACGCTCAGGTGGTAGGTGCCACCCCGGTAGGCAAAGCGTAGCTTTCGCATCTGGGTGGTACCGCCAATGTTGGGACGCTGGCGAATGGAGATGTCCATCACGCGGCCAGCTTCGGGGTATTTACCATCAAATATCTTGGCAGTACGAGGAGATATTTCTGTTCCTTCGAGGTCCAACACATAAAACTTCCGGTTATCTTTCCCTTTGAGGAAGGTTTTGCCGTACAAGGTTTGCTTGGCAGGTAGCATCAGGAAGACTTTTCCTCGGTCATAGCAGACGGTGGAAATGTAGCCCGCTTTGGACAGGGCAAACCAGTGGAACACGGTCCGCGCGTTTTTGTCATAGGGAAACATTTTTTTGCCGGCATTGGCCACGAGTAGGGCCATGCCCCAATCATTCAGGGCCATCCGGTTGGCCTTTTGCACCAGTTGGAGAGCTACCAAAGAAGCTTTGCTTTCATCCAACTTTTCCCATGCCTGGGCAATTTTATTTTCATCTACCTTATACCGCAGCCCCAGGTCCAGGTCTTTAGGGTAACGAAATTCCAGGGTAGTGCCGAAGAAGGTACTGCTGGCTTCTGATTCCAAAGAGGCTTTGGCGGTTTCAACCTCTGGAGAAGGTGCAGGCATGGCTGTTGGCAACTTAGGCTTAGGTGCCGGTAAGGTTGGCGCGGGTGTAGTAACTACGTCAAAGTCCTGTCCGTTTGGGACCAAATCATCAGCCGGGTCAAATATGGTCGGGTTATCTGGTTTAGGGATGTTGGGCAGGTCCAGGCCAGGATTGAGCTGCTTTTGGATCCACAAGCGTCGCATCTGGTTGGCAAAGCGCAGGTCTACGCGGTCGCGTTGCTGTCCCAAGCGGTTTTCAACGCGCTTTTGCATCTGCTCCAGTTGCTTCTGGTAGCTTTGGGCAGAGATGAATCCAATAGATATAAGGGCTGTGAGCGAAAAGGCAATGAGCGTTTTCATGACGTGAAGTTTTTTGTATTTCAGAGATGCAACAGGGGCTACCTGTCTGTTGAGTCAGCACCGGGAAGCAATGGACGCCTACCACTTACGGATGAGGATGTCCACGCGCTCCACCTGAAATTCGTCCTGGAAAGTTCTGTTCTGGGCCAGCCAGCGCTGAAAGTCTTTGGCTTTCATCTGAAGGGGCACACTGTCTTGCGAACTTTCTGAAACTCCACCACGAGACAAACTCGGTTTTCTCAGGGGTTTTTCTGAGAAGATAACGTACAGACGGTTCAAGTCTTGTTCGTTGGCAGCAAATAATTCGTATTCGTCCACATAAGGGCCTAGGTCAAAGGGGTCCTTTTCGCGGGAGAAGAGCACATACTCTTTGTCGGCTTTCACGGGTAAGGCCTGGATTTTTCCATCTGGCATGTCCCGGTAGGGTAGCAACCGCTGGGTAGTGGTTTCATCGCTCAGGTAAACGGTCAGATACCCATTTATTGGGCTTTTGAACAGCAAATAAAGGGATTCGCCTTCCTGAAACTGAGTCGTGACACAATTTGCCGTGACACAATCCATAGGTTCTGCAGTAAGGTCCAATTTGGGTTGGCTCAGCTCCCGGACTTTCCCCTTGATCTTACAGCGTACCCAAAATTCTCCATCTTCCGTGAATCGGTTGCAATCTTCAGATAGCGTTTCTACCCAGCGGCCGTTCACATAGGTTTCCGCCATCATGTTAAAGGTCTGCTCGGTTTCGACTTGCTCTCCCGTTTCCTCATTTTTGATGTAGGTGGTATTTCCCTGGATGATTACCGTACCAAATGCCTTCTCAATGGCTTGTACTTGCGCCAATTCCACGCACTTTTGACAGGCCGCCTTTTCACTTAGCTCAGAGCGACTCAGGTTGAGCTGGTACTCGGCACTTACTTTGCGCACTTTTTGAGCGGACAAGGAAGTGGTGAGTAAGGCCAGGAGGGATAATATGAGGAAAGTTCTTGGCATAGGAAATAGGTATGAGGTATTAGCTATTAGGGGATAGGTTTTCCCCGCTTTGCGGGATTTCACTTTTCTCAACAGTTGCTGGTTTTCGATTTACAGTTATGGACCAGAAAGCCAAATAAACTGAAAACTGATAACTAGCATTAAAAAAGGGGGCAGCAGGAAGTACACCCACTCCCCCTTTATCTGACCATCAGCTTACTTTTTGAACAGGTTGTCAATCTCTTCGATCAACTCATCTGCTTCTTCTTCGAGGTCGGCACGGGCGCGAGCTTCCATGGCTTTCTTGGCAGCGGCCATTGCTTCTTCCACATTGTAGAACACCTTCACGGCTACTTCGAGGTTGCGCTTGCCTACTTCGCGCATCACCTTGAAAGAAGGCTTCACGTAGGACAGGTTCTGGATGATGTAGTTTTTGCTGCCCGCTACGAATTTGGTCAGGGAGTTAGCCGTTTCCCGGTCGATCTGATCGTTGGCAATTTTACCTTCGATGATCTGGTTCACTTCATTTGAAATCTGTCCAGCTAACTGGAGCTTGGCAGCTTCCATGGCTTGCATCTCGGCAGAGGTTTGGGTGCCGCCTACGCCATTTCCATCAGCAAAAATATACTTCAATGCGCCGGTTTCATCGCGCTGGAGCTGCATCATCCAGGTTTCCTGAAGCTGCTTCTCCATGGGCAAAGAACCAGGGAAGGTTCCATATCCTTCTTTGCTGAGGGTTTTGGCCTCTTTACGGGCAGATTTATCGGCACGGGTCCGAATTTTCTTGAGCAGGGCCTTTTCTTCCTGACTCATTTGCTTGTCTAACTGCTTACGCTCTTTGCGGCTCAACTGGGCTTGTGCAGGAGCGGCAAATATCAATACCAGCATCAGGGCCAGTGTACTTGTGAGGAGGTTTTTGTAGTTCATCATAAATGTGTTTGCTATTAGGTTGTCAGTTGGCAGTTATCGGTTTTCAGTTTGGTGTGGTTGAACACTCATTCATCATGTTGCTGCATCAGCATTCTACTGTTAACTGAAAACTGTTAACCGTAAACTCAATATTCTAAAACCGCTTTCTCTCCCTTCCCATATACCTCAGGGGTTTGTTCCCGGTTGTTAAGGCGGCGGGCCATGGCAGGGACTTCCTGCTGGAGATAGGCTTTCAATTCATCCAGGCTGAGGGTGCGGTCGCCGTTGGTGTTGGCAGCACCTTGTAGGCCTTTCAGAAAATAATAGGTAAAGAGCGAGTGGGATTCCTGTGGAAGCCACGAGGCAATCTGAGTGCCAGTCGCAGAGGTAAATACCTGAGCGTTGGGGTCCTTGAGTACGCTGTTGTCTGATTTGATGCGTACCAAAGATGCATTTCGTATGAGGGTTCCCCGGTCAGAGCTGCCACTGAAGCAGGCATCAATCACGACGGTTAATGAGCGATAGGGAACTTTACTTAAGTTTTCATAGAAGGTGTTGATGGCGTAGCCGTTGAAGCGGACCAGAGATGGGTCGCAGTCCACGGGCACGAAATACGCCTCCTGGGTATTGACATCCGGGGCACCGTGGCCGCTGTAGTAGATGAATACATCTGTTTCATTAGGCTTCACGAGGTTAAATAAACGTGCCTGGTGGTCTCCTTTCGTACCAAAGGTGCCGTTGAAATCAGCCTGGGTTGCATTTGGTAGGAAGATAATGTTGGCTTCTTCATACCCGAATGATGTCCGTAGGTATTTCCGGACACTGGCCGCATCATGCAGGGCAAAGTCTACCGGGGGAACATCCAGGTGCTGGTAATCCCGGTTACCGATGATGATGGCCACTGCATTGGGGTTGCGGTTATTGGTTCGCGGTACGTTGCGGTCTACGTCAGAGGTCAACCGAACTGTTGGAACCGGTGCATTGGCAGGTGTTCCCGGATTCGCCTTGATGACAACGCGAGAGTTGACTTCCAACTGCTGGTTAATGCCCACCCGGAAGGTTGAACTGACCGGCCGGCTGTTCTGGCCAGCGGTTAGTTGAACGGTGACGGGTACATCGCTTCCCTGGTAGCGTTTGTTGGTGAAGAATTCTACGTCTATCACTTTGCTTTCTCCGGCAGCTAGATTTCCAAGGGACATGGTTTTGTCACCAGCGGTGAAGACATTTTCCGGCAATACCACGGAGAGCTGTGCATTATTGGCAGTGCCTTGTCCCGTGTTCTGAACAGCCAGCTTAAGGGTAATGGGAACACCCAATTGCATCTTCCCGCCCAATTCAGACGCGAAGTGATGGTCAACTACGCTGAGCGCAGGCAGCAATCCTTCTCCTGTAGGAATGGAAATGTGTAAATCTGTCGCATCAAATCCATTGGCTTCCAAAACTTCCAGTTTGAAGCTGGCGGTGGCGGGTTTGAGTCCGGTCATGCCGGTAACGGGAATTCGAATTTCACGTCTTTCGCCAGCTCCCAGGGTGCCAATATTCTGGCTCGAAGGGAATTGCAGGTTCGCCAATCCAGTCTCTTCGATCAACTTAATCGTTACCCCTTGGGCTTCGCCTTGGCCTTTATTTAGAAGGCTAAAAACGATATAGCTGGTTTCAAAAGCATCTATTTGGTTGTTGGCATTTGTATCTTCATAATCCAGGTCAAAGGCTTCCAAAAACGCAGGCGCACTAGGCCGGGTGCTAGACACCGGAGGAGAGATTTGGCCTCCCATGGGGGTAAGCTGGTATTTCAGGCCATAATTATTTAGCAGACTAATGAAAGTACGGTTAGAAGCAATCGGGCGAAAGTTGGGGTCACGCTTGAGCCATTCGTATTGTCCAAATCCCTGACTCAAGGCTTGACGCAAATATCCATTAGAGGTGGTGGGTTCTTGTAACAGGGCATAGAGGCCCGCAAGGTTGTAAAGGGCCATGGCCTTTTCCTGAAAAAATTTGCTGCTCAGTTGGCCGTCCAGGCCATTCCCTATTGCACGGGCACGTGAAGTTTGCCCCAAAATTACATGGGCATATGCACGCTGAATGGCTTCTGAATTGCCCTGTAATACCTTGGCGAGGTCATCGCGTCCGCCCATATCTCCCAACTCTTGGTAGCGAATCTTTCCGCGGAAATAATAAGCATCCAAGACGTCAGATCGGTATTGAATGGATCTATTCAGGTCTTCCAATGAACGCTGGTACCTGCCCAAGATATAATGACATAGCCCTCTGTGGTAGAAGTAATCGCCAAGTTTACTGGGTTGCTGATGTGAAAAGCGAATGGCTTGACCATATTCAGTGATTGCCTGCTCAAATTTGCCGTCATTGAAAAAGCGGGCAGCACGCTGGGCATGATAAGGACCATTCTGCGGATGGTTGACGGATGCTTCTTCCTCTAATAATTCTTCTAAATCTGCTGTTACCTCTCCAATAAATTCATCCGTTGCATCCAGTGTCTCTCCTACCCATTCTACCGAAAGAATTGCGTTACCTATTTCTTTTAAAAATTCTCCCGGTTGTGCAGAAAGAACTGAATTGCCGGAGAAGACCGTGAGGAATACGCAACTGAAAAGGTAGGATCTTGATATCATGGTGGAAAGGAATTAGAGGTGGAGCGTATAGGTATGAGGTGTTAGGTACTAGGTGTTGGGTATTAGGGTTTTCATTGGTCAGTTTACAGTTGTCAATTTATTAGATCAGGGATCGCAAGAACTGTAAACTGAGAACCGTTAACTGTAAACTTTTCTTTTATCAAACATACGGGCGAAATCCTTATCAGATTGCTGGAAATGTGTGCCCGTGCAGGGTGAATGAATATCCGTGACAGGTTTTCGGGTTTGTTTTGAAAATGTAGTAGTTTCGCATCGGTGAAAAAATTAAGGTCCTCTGAATAATGATGAGCCGGGAGTGAACCGGTAAATTCTGGGGATGAAAAAATGCTGACCTATGTCCCGAATTCTTACCGGTATACAAAGCACCGGAACGCCTCACCTGGGCAATATGCTGGGGGCGATCCTTCCAGCTATTGAGCTTTCCCGACAGCCTGACAATGAATCCTTTCTGTTCATTGCCAACCTGCATACCCTAACGACCGTGAGGGATGCCGAATTGTTACAGGAAAATACCTATCGCACGGCTGCGGCTTGGTTGGCGTGCGGACTGGATACAGATAAAACGGTTTTTTATCGTCAATCAGATGTACCGGAAGTGACGGAGTTGGCGTGGTACCTGAATTGCTTCATGCCTTACAGCCGATTGCAACTGGCCCACTCCTTTAAGGACAAGGCGGACCGAATGGACCAGGTGAATGCAGGATTGTTTACCTATCCAGTATTGATGGCGGCAGATATCTTGTTGTATGATGCCCATATAGTACCTGTTGGAAAGGACCAAAAGCAGCACCTCGAGTTCACCCGGCGGTTGGCAGAAATCATGAACAATGCATATGGAGAAGGGCTAATGGTAGTGCCTGAAGCCCAAATTGATGAGCAAGTAATGGTGGTGCCAGGAACAGACGGGAAAAAAATGAGTAAGTCTCGTGGGAATGTAATTGAACTGTTTCAAAGCGATAAAAAGCTCAAGAAGCAGGTCATGAACATTGTGACGGATTCCACTCCTCTTGAGGAGCCCAAGAACCCCGATACCTGCAATGTGTTCCGGCTGTATGAATTGATTGCTTCTCCTGATCAGGTCGAAGAAATGCGCGCCAATTACCTGGGGGGCGGTTATGGCTATGGCCACGCCAAAAAAGCCCTACTAGAGTTGCTCAAAGAACAGTTTGCTGGCGCAAGAGAGAAATTTGACCATTACATGGCAGATACGAGCTTGATTGATGAGGAATTGGCAAAAGGAGAGGATCGCGCCCGGGCGGTGGCCACTGAGGTGCTTAACCGGGTTCGGGAGAAGATTGGGTATAAAAGGCGATAGGTTTCAGGTTTTGGGTAATAGGTTTTTCCCGCTTTGCGGAATTTCGTTTCACTCCACAGTTTTCGGTTTACAGTTTTCAGTTAATATTTCTTGCAGAAATGGTGAGAAATAAGTGCTAGTCAAAGCTAAAAAATTGAAAACCGATCACAGAAAACTGTTACCTGCTCCCAAAACCATTTTCGCTTTAAAGCGGTTAGTTTTATCTGAACAAAAAATTTGCACGGACGATTTACAACATGGCTAAAACTCATTCTCTAAAAATAAAGGAGGTAGTTCGCGAAACTGCTGACGCAATCACCATCCATTTTCAGCAGCCTCTCCTTCGGAAAATTTCCTACAAACCCGGGCAGTTTCTCACCCTCACGGTTCCGGTAAATGGCAAAACGCTCTACAGGTCCTATTCTCTCTGTAGTGCGCCTAAGTTGGATAAAACCCTTGCGGTAACGGTAAAGCGGGTAGAAAATGGAGTGGTTTCCAATTTCCTGAACGACCATGTGAAGGCAGGGAAAAAAATGGAAATCGCAGAGCCTTCGGGAAGATTTACCATCGAAAACACGGTAAAAGATCAGCGACATGTGGTGCTTATTGGTGGTGGAAGTGGGATTACGCCCTTGATGTCGATCATGCGTTCTACCTTGTTCAATGAACCTAAGAGCAAGGTATCCCTTGTGTATGCCAACCGGAATGAGGCCTCTGTGATTTTCAAAGATGCCTTGAAAGAACTTCAGGGAAAGTTCCCTGATCGTCTCCATTTGCAACACTTTTTGTCTCAGCCTGCAGCGGGTGATTCCATCGAACACCAAACAGGTCGATTGACTGCTGAAACGGTCAGTAGTTTGGTGAAAGAGCTGCCATTTGAAGGGAATGGATCATCGGTGTATTACATCTGCGGTCCCAATGGCATGATGGAAGTAGCTGAAGCTGGGTTGAAAGCCGCCGGTATTCCTGAGGCAAGCATCCTTCAGGAGCACTTTGTGGTGGAGGAAGTAGAACGGAAGGTAGTTGGCGAAGGGGTAAAACCAGTTACGCTGATCTTTGATGGGGATACGCATGAACTCCTGGTCGATCCCTCTCATACCATTTTGGAAGCCGCCATGGAACAAGGGTTGTACCTGCCATATTCTTGTCAGTCGGGCATTTGTTCTACCTGCATGGGAAAGGTTCATCAGGGTACCGTTGAAATGGACAACAACGAATCCCTTACAGATGAAGACCTGGATGAAGGCTATGTGCTGCTGTGTCAGGCACATCCTACCAGTGATGATGTGAAGGTAGAGGTGGAGTAAGAATATCTCTGTTTCTCGGTTAACGATACACAAAGACCAATAAGCAGTAAACATGGCTGTTGGTCTTTTTGCATATGAAGGTCTCGTTATTTTATCCGCCTACCTCCTCAGCAATCCTCTCCCCCATTTTTACGAAGGTTTCCATTCCTTTTTGGGTATTTTGGATCAGGTCCTGGTCTATGGTGAAGTGGTTGGGGTGGAATAACAACACAATCGTAGAGCCTCCGAAAGCGAAATAGCCCATTTCCTCCCCTTTTGGTACCATTTGACCAGGGGTGTAGGTTGATATGATGCTTCCTACCATGGTAGCACCAATGGGAATGATCAACATCTCTTTTTCCTGGGAGTTCAGGGTACAGATTTCCCGCTTGTTCTCACAAAACACCTTTGCAAGGCTGCTTGCCAGGGCATAGGGAGAGACCGAGAAGTAAAATCCTTTTATCTTCTTAGAAATGGAGGGAATTCCTTCAAAGGGGAAATGATAGCGGTGGTAGTCATTCGGGGCCAGGCGCAAAATAATCATCGAAGCCTCTTCATACGTTCTTGCCAGTGAGGAATTGGCCAAAAACTCAGGCAGGGTAAACTTTCTCCCCTTGACATAAAATTCGCCTACCTGAGAAAAGTGTTCAAATGCCAACAAACGTCCATCTCCTGGGGAAACCATCCCATCACCAATCGGGCGAGCCTCTGGCACCAGCTTGCGGTAGAAAAAGTCATTGAAAGAAGTAAATTCTTCCACGCTTTTTTTCGATTCGCTCATGTCAATTCCCATCGAATCAACAAACTCCTGGATCTGTTTGGTTGAGGATGGACGGTCCATCCGCCTTCCATACAATTCGGTAACAAACTTTTGCTTGGCAATTGGCAGAATGGTCGATTTGCCAACAGCGTTTTCGTACAGAAGCTTCAACAATCCTTCCGCCGGGGGGCTTTCCGTTTCAATCTCGCCAGTTGATCTGTTGATATACCTAATGTTCATAGGGAGGTGTTCGGTGCTTTATCTTGGGCGTAGGTTGCAATTGTCAAAAAGAACATTTTTTTGGCATACGGTGGAAACATTGCAAAAATAACATATAAGAACTAATTAGTTTCACCTAAGTTCAACATCTTCATATGAAGCCATTCAGATGGGAGTAGATTTGAGATTTGTCTTAAAAAAGGACAGGAGAAAAAAGGAAATTCAAAGAATTCCCATGAGCAGGCCTTTCTGTGCACTTATTGGAAATACAAAATATTTAGGTAGTACTGATTTTAGGCGTTTGGAAAAGATCGTGGGTATGGATCTCGCTATAATTCTGGAACTTGAGTATGATGATCCTGAAGAAGCGCTTTATTGGACAAAATTGGCAGATATCGGTGATACGAGTGATATTAAACGTAATGCATGGTTATCTCAACGATATATGAAGGCAAGTGAGTTGAAGCTGATGATTTCGGAACTCTTAGAAAAGTTACGGAACGATCGAATATGTCGTGATAAATTGAAATCATTCAAGGCAAATGAATGGGTAGCTTATGTTGAAAAGGAATTCCTAGATGACCTGGCTTATCTTTCTTGTGAACTTGATGAAAAGATAGCTGACGGTTTTAAATGGGTTTCAGTTGAGATTGGGCATTAAACCGAAAAAATGTGCCCTAATTATCACAAGCTACTTAAGAAACCATTATTTCGAAATTATGATTTATCACCTGGTATTCATCTATGTCCTTCTCTCAACCCATCTTTTTCTTGAAATTGGGTTTTCAGGTTTGCGCCAAGAGCTGGCCATGACTGCAAGTATAAACTGTAAACTACACCAAAATGGAGATACTCAAAGGCCAAGCTTCAA